>CAISIU010000080.1 GCA_903885505.1 uncultured Actinomycetes bacterium
CGTGAGACCTCGCAGCCAGATATTCAAGGCCATCAGTACCGGCCGCTCGCCCACCGCGACCGCACCCGAACGGGGATCAGCTGGCCAGGGACCGTAATCGGGAGTTCGCGCTCGTTGATAATCGCGCCGCAACGCGGGCAGCGTCCTCTCGGGGCCGTACAGGTAGGCCGGAAGGCCGAGTTCGTATCCGAGCCACCTCGCCGTGTCGTCGCGAAGGGCGTGGACTCGCGGCTGTTCCGCTTGGCTCAGCGCGACGAAGGGCACCACATCTAACACGCCGATGCGCGGATGGATTCCTTCATGATCTCGAAGGTCAAGCAACTCGACGCTGCGCCACGCGAGAGCTCGCACATCACGACGTAAGTCGTTCTCGTTGTTAATCAACGTGAGCACGCTGCGATGGTGAATCGCGTCGTGGTGCACGTCGCGTAGCGAGGGCCCAGCCGCCGACGCGAGTTGCTCGATGGTGGCGAGGTCGCGTCCTTCGGAGACATTGACCACGCACTCGATCACGAGCGCAATTTAGGCGCTGGTGACGTTGAATCCCCGGCGACGAGCCCGCGCGATGCGACGACGCTCACGCTCGCTCTTACCGCCCCAGACGCCGTGATCAACGTGGTTGTCGATCGCGTAGTCGAGGCAGGCGGCCTGCACCGGGCACTGGGCACAGATTTTCTGGGCACGAATCACACCCACACCATCAACCGGGAAGAAAGTCGCAGCTGCGTAGTCGCGACACTTACCGTCGGCCATCCATTCTGCACTCATTGTTTCTCCTTCATTGTTGGTACTGCGCCTGACGTTAGGACTCATGTCCGGAAATTGGTATTCGCGTCGAGTGAATGTCTTCACAAGTCGAGAACGCAACTTCTCTGATGATTTTGGTGGGAAGTCCTCGCGACCGCAGTGCTTAAAACAGGGTCGAAAGTCCCATTTCGAGAGCTCACGGGGCGGTGGGGAAGGCTTCGGTGAGCAAAGTGCTCAAGTGCGGTAAATTGCAGTACCGCACTTGAGCGATTAATTCCGAGGAGTACCCATGACCCAGGTTCCGACCACTGAGACCACCGTTCTCGAGCCCGTCGGTCACATCCAGGTGGTGTACCTCGGACCGGTCGCGCCCCACTGGGAGTGCCGCATGATTTTCGGTGAGCCCGAGCAGATTCAGGACTTCGTCGACCGTGTCGACGCGCGCCTGCGCCTCTTGCCGCCGCACGACCCGCAGTTCCGTCGCAACCGCGACCGCGTGAACCGTGACGCCGAGCGCGAGCAACTCCAGGTCGACTGGATCTTGGGCTACGACGAAGAAGTCGCTAACTAAGCCAACGGCGAATTGCTGACGCGCTGCCACCAGGCGGCGACGTCACGGCACTCACTACTCAGCGGCGCACCGTCGACGCGACGCAGCGCGACGAAGGCATCAGCACCGAGGTCGCGCACCACTTCCGCAAACGTCCACCCGGCCTCGCTGACGTTCATGGACAGACCGAAGATGCCCGCGGCACCGCCGAGGGACGAACGATTCAGGCTCTCCGGGGAGCGGAAGTAGTCGCGCAGCGCGTTAACCGGCCCGACGAAAGACTCGGTGACCTGCAGGGCACCTTCGATGAGGGTGGCGTAGAGAATTTCGGCGACGTCACTGACGCGATGCATCGCGGCGGTGGGCTCACCCGCGTCAATGCCCGCCAACAGCTCTTCGGGGTTGCTGAGGGCAGACATGTCCCCACCTTGCAGCGAGTCAGTCAATCGACCCATGAGGTCGCCCTGCACCGCGAGGGCGTCACGAGTCGCATCCGCCAGCAAGGCGGTCACCGACAGCGATAGACCCGTGTCCGCCAGCAGCCAACGACTGAGTAATTCTCGGGCGGCCGCGAAGATGATCACGCTGTCCACGGGGAGAGTGAGTTCACTCGCCAGGCGGGCGACCGCCGCGAGGTGTAGATGTGCCCGGCCCTCGGCGAGGCGCGGCAGGGGCAGTTCGGCGCCACTCGCGGCATCGGCGGAGAAGTGGCCGATGGCCGAGCCGACTTGAAAGCCCAAGAAAAGTGGTCCCATGGTGGCGAGAAGTCGGGAGAGCAATTCGTTGCCCGCTAATTCGGCGGGCACGTCAGGCGTCACCGCGTCGGGCGAGATGAGTGGGTGCCACTCGGCCAAGGTGTCCGTCACCAGTTGAGCGCGAGTCACCGCCGTGACCGGCCCCGCCGCGCCGCCGCCGACCAGTTCATCGACGCGTCGACTCACGAGCTCGCTCACGTCGTCGAGACGTTGACGAAGCAGGGGATTGACATTGACGTCACCACCATCGGAGGTGGCCACGTTCATGGCCAGTTGCTGGGCGGTCTGCCACCACGCGTCGGGGCCTTGCTGGCCCACCAGGCGAAAGATGTCCTCAAACATGCCGTCAAAGGGGCTGCTCATAATCCACACCCTACGGTCGCTCGACGCGTGATCAGCGTCCCGCCACGCACCATGCTCACGCTCAGTGGGTGACGACCAGGAGTGATGTAGAGCTGGGCGAGGAGATCGTTGGCGTCGTTCACCACGTGGCCGTTGAGGCTTTGGATGACGTCTCCTTTTCGAAGAATCGATGACTGGTGCGCCGCCACCACGACGGCGCCGCCACCCGAGGCGGTCTCGATGACGACTCCGAGGCGCGCACGACAGGTGTGCGAACCCTGCCAGAGATTGGCGGCCGCCACCGCGTATGACGCGGAGAGCCAATGGTTGGTCCGGTTCAGAATTCCCACGATGGCCCCGGTCGCGTCCACCGCAATCGTGCCGGTGCGTCCACTTAATGCCGGGTTGGCGTCGGTTTGAAAGTAGGTGGTCTTGCCGGTGACGACAGTGGTGACCGGGTCTCCCATCAACGTGGCGGCCACATTAAATGACCCCGTGTGAAGACCCAACGAGGGGGTGAGCGCGGTCACGATGGCGTTGTCCGGCAAGTGGTCAATAGGCGTCGGCGGCTGCGCGGGCGAGAGGGCGAGAAAGGTGAGTCCCAGCGACGGGTCGACACCGAGGTAGCGCACGGTCACCGGTCGCCCATTACGGGAGGCCGCGAGTGATCCGCGGGCGGACAGAGGGGCGGTGGTGATGGCCTCGCGGCCATTGTCGAGCACGATGGCCGAGGCGCTCGCGCGCCGGCCCGTGAGCGCATCGATGTCCACGACTTGCACGGTGTCCGTGGCGGCGACCCGCGCATTGGCGGGCAGACCCGCGAGAGAGCTACGCGAGGCCAAGAGAGACGCACTGGCCACGGGGGGAGGCCTCACCGAGACCAGTGCCGCCACGCCCGCCGCCGCGAGAAACAGGGCGAGGGCACTCAGGATGAGGGGCAATTTCTTGCCTAAGGGGGGGAGGGAAAAGTGAATGAGCGAATCGAAGCGCCCCAACTCGGCTGGGTGCATCCACCCGCGGTCGTCGGGGTCGGGCATCGCGCCGTGACGAGGCTCTCGGTCACCATTTCCCATAGCGAATAAGGCTACTGAGAGACGGGGGCCAGCGGTAGGTCGCCCTAGGCTCTGCAATATGGCCATTTCCCGCATCGAGGCGAATCACGACGTCGCCCTCGACGTAGGAACGAACTACACCCGTATCGCGACGCGAGAAGAGGGATTGCTCGTCGAGGAGCCCTCCGTCGTCGCCATCGACACCCGCAATGGCGAGGTGGTGGCGGTGGGTCGATCCGCGCAGGAAGCGGTGTCGTCCTACGCTCGCCACGTGGTGGCCTTTCGGCCCATGGTGTCGGGCGCCACGGTGGACTTCGACGTGACGGCTCGCCTGATTCGCGCGCTCGTGGACCGTTCCGGTCTGCGTGGTTTTTCGCGCGCAAAGGTCATTATGGGTGTCCCCGCTCACGCCACCTCCATTGAGCGACGCGCCCTTCGCCAAGCCGCCATGCAGGCTGGTGCCAGCGATGCCACCTTGATTGAATCGCCCATCGCGGCCGCGGTGGGCCTCGGCCTACCCGTGGCCGAACCCGTGGCCTCGGCCATCATCACCCTGGGTGCGGGATCTTCGGAAGCATCGGTGATTTCGCTGGGCGGCATTGTGAGTCGACGATCCATTCGACTCGGCGGCAACACCATCGACGAGAACATCGCCACCATCATTCGCCAGCGCTTCGACGTCGTCGTGAGCCCGAGCACCGCGGAATGGATCAAGTATGAATTGGCCTCAGCCACGGGTCGACCGCCCCGGGACTTCTTATCGGTACCCGCGCGCAGTATCAAAGACGGTGAGCCCGTGCAGATTGAAGTGTCGGCCCAACTCATCGCCCCCGTCGTGAGCGACGTCATTGCCCAGACCGTGCGCATGGCCACCGAAGCTCTCGGTGAAGCGCCGCCGGACCTCGTACACGACGTGTTGCTGCACGGAGTTGCCGTCGTGGGTGGTCACGCCAATCTTCGCGATAGTTCCACGGTGTTCGAACGTGAACTCGGCGCGCGCATCGTGACGGTCGACGATACGCAGCGCGTCGTTATCGATGGTCTGCGCTTGTGCCTGCGCGAAGCCAGCGGCTTTCGTCGCTTCGTGCGAACCGCCGAGGCTTAATCCTCGCGCAGCAGCAATTCGGCGGAACTGCGCGTCTGCCAGTCCAGATCGTCGCGCGCCCGCAAGACGGCGGCATCGACCTCGGGCCCCTCAAAGGCGGCGAGGGCGACCACGGCACGACGTCTCACACTGGGCTTATCGCTCAGGGCCGCGATCACGATGTCGCGGGCATCATCGCCACCTAATTGAGCCAACGCGACCACGGCGGCTTCGCGACAACGAAGGTCATCGTGAGATGACGCCACGCGACTTACCTCTCGTCGTCCGCGTTCATCGGCGCTTTCGCCGACGTAGAAGCACGCGGCTTCCACCTCGAGGGGGTCGCTAGCCCCGAGGGCAGCCGCCACGTGGGTCCAGGCCGGATCGCTCACGATGTCGCCGGTGGCAATCAGTCGAAGAGCTTCACGGCGCACTAGAGCCGAGGCGTCCGACAGGAAGTCCTCCGCGCCTACCAGAGAGGCGACGACGGCGAGGCGAAGGGCGAGTTGGCGCTCGAGCGCATCGTGCGATGTCAGTGACTGGCGGATGAGGTCGCGGTTGCCGTCAGGTGACAGTCCCGCGCGCAACAAGGTGGCGAAAGGGGGCTCCGGTAGCCTCGGCGCGTCATGAGTCACGACACCATCTCACCACGCCGACCACTCGGTCCGCTTCTTTTCCGTATTGCCCTCATCGTGGTGGCACTCGTCATGGTGGCGTCGGTGGTCCTGCAGCGCATCACGTTGTCGGGCTACTACCAAATAATCCCCGGCTCCGCGCGGGCGGTGGGACCACTTGTCTCCGTGAGCGGTATGCCCAGTAAGACGGGCGCGGCCAACATTTACCTCGTCGACGTCTACGTCACGCCGCTGACCGCGTGGCGGTGGCTGACGGCTCCGCTTCATCGGCCCAACGAGACCTTCCAGATGTCTGACTACCTCGCGCCGGGGGTTCCCGACAGTGAATTTGCCACTCAGGGCTATCTTGATATGGAGTCCAGCAAGCGCTCCGCCGCCATCGCCGCGCTGCGTGCGATGGGGTGGCACCTCACCGTCACGGCGGTGGGGGCCAACATCTACGCGGTGCTCGGAAACTCGCTCGCGTGGCGTGCCGGACTGCGGGTGGCTGATCGCATCGTGAGTGTTGACGGGATCGCCGTGCACACCACCTGTGACCTCATCAGATACACGCATCCCCTCGCGCCGCATCATGAGGTCCACCTCGGAGTCGAGACGGCCCACGTGTCCTCCGCGGGTCGCATCACCTACGGTGCCACTCACGCCGTGGCCCTGCGAACCTCGGCGCTCGGCAATTGGGCCGGCCCCGCTGATTGCCCGGGCACCCCCATCGCGGCGCGCAGCTCGCTCGGCCTTGAAGTGACGGACGCCATCTCGGCGCCCCTGCCCGCCACCATTTCGGTATCGACCGACAACATTGGCGGCCCGTCGGCGGGTTTGGCCATGACGCTGGCACTCATTGATCACCTCTCGGCGACGACCATCACCGGTCACGCCCACGTGGCGGTGACGGGCACCATCGACCAGTGGGGCCGCGTGGGTGAGGTCGGCGGAGTGGCCGAGAAGACCGCCGCGGCCATCGCGGCGGGGGCGACCGACTTCATCGTGCCGGCCTCGCAAGTCGACGAGGCCACCCCCGTGGCGGGCTCGCGTCTGCATGTCTGGGGCGTGTCGACGGTGGCTGACGCTCTGGCCGACCTCAAAAAAATCAGTGGGGTCCCGATTCGCCCGCTGACCCAGCCCAATTCTCGGCCTCTGAACTCCTAGTCTGGAGGCAATGGATGACCGCCAGATTTTCTCGTCAACTCGTCATAACGCCAGCGACCTCAGTCGCTCCACTTTCGCCACGGTGCGAAAGGGCTTTGATCCCGCCGAAGTTCGTCGCTATCTAGAAAGCGTGGGTCGCGAAATGGCGGCCCTCGAATCGAAGATTCGCGAGCTCCAAGACCAACTCGCCGAGGCGAATCGCCTCGCGGCAAACCCGGTGATTGATGAGTCCATGCTCACCGCCGCGTTGGGCAACCAAAGCGCCATCATCCTTCGCACCGCGCACGAGGAAGCGGGACGCGTGACCGCCGAAGCGCAGCAGCGCGCCACCGCCGTTTTTGCGCAGGCCCAAGAGCGCGCCGCCGCCTTCACCGTCGAAGCCCAAGAGCGTGCCATTTCGATTGTCACGGAGGCCGAGAACTCGGCGGTCGCCATTGACCAAGAGGCTCGCGCCGCGTCCGCGCGTCTCGTGGAGTCTGCCAAGGCCAACAGTGAGACCTTGGTGGATCGTGCTCGCGAACAAGGCCGAGCCATCGTGGAGCAAGCACAGGAAGCTCGCCGCGGCATCTTGAATGACCTCGCGGTCAAGCGCAAGGCTCTGACTTTGCAAATCGATCAACTTCGCGCCGCGCGAGACTTCCTCGCGACGGCGGTGGGTTCCGTTCGCGAATCGGTCGACCAAGTCATGGGCGGCCTGATGAGTTCTGACGAAGGGGCCCGCGCTGCCGCTATCGAATCGCTGCGTATGCAGCGTCCTTCCATTGAGCCGTCGCACGACGAACTCGTGGCCGATGTCCCTCTACGTGAAGTGCCGGAGCCCACTTTGGTGTCTCCCGACGACATCACTCCGGCGCCCATCACGGTCACGCGTGAGGTGACGGCCCCGCGCGACGAGCCCACGGGCGATACGCCGGCGATTGATCGACAGACCGCCGACGCGGTGGAAGAAATCTTTGCCAAGTTGCGCCAGGCCACCAAGGCCGAGGCGCCGGCACCGGCGGCAGCGGCACCCGCCAAGCGTCGTCCCCGCGACGCCAAGTCAACAACCGGCGCCGCGGTGACCGCTCGTGATGACGCCATGGAGGCGGCACTCGGCACCTTGGTGCGGCGCATCAAGCGCACGCTGCAAGATGACCAGAACATCACCTTGGAACTGACTCGCTCTCTGTCAGAGGTGAGCGAGGAGCAATTGGAAGACGAGCGTCAGCAGCGGTCTCGCTACGTAGAGGCGGCTCGCGACGCCATCGCGCAGGCCGTGGACGCCGGCGCCGCGCACGCCTCGAGTGCCTTCGGGGTGTCAGGAAGTGCGCCGCGACCAAATGACGACATGGCTACCGACTTGGCCTTGACCATCGTGTTGGCGCTGCGAAAGAAGATCGTGTCGGGCTCGACGGGTGAGCCGGCCGACCGCGTCAATGCGGCTTTCCGCGAGTGGCGAGGTGCCAAGGTGGAGCGAGTCTGCACCGATGCCATTCGCCGGGCTTTTCATCATGGCGTGGTGGCGGCCTCCGCGGGCCGCGAGATGAACTTCGCCCTGTCACCCGACGACGCTCCCTGCGACGCCTGTCGTCGTGATGCGGCCGCGGGTGCGGTGGCGGTGGGATCAGCCTTCCCGAGTGGGCATTTGTTCCCGCCGCTGCACGCCGGTTGCGCGTGCACCATCACCATTGCCTGAGTTCTAGGCTCGCGCTATGCGCCGACCTTCCGACATCGCCACTTTTCCGACGGTGCCTCGCCGTCGCCTCTTTGCCATCCTGGCGGTGATCGCCCTGCTGCTGGTGCTCTTTTCCTTGCGCACCATCGCGACGCTGTGGACGGACTCGTTGTGGTTTAACTCTCTCGGCCAGGGCGGTGTCTTTTCCACCCTGTTTTTCATGAAGGTGGGGTTGTTCTTCGCCTTCGGTGGAATCTTCGCCGCTCTCATGTTTCTCAATTTGCTGTGGGTGCACCGTCATGGCCGCATCGTGGCTGACGCCGCGCTGTCCGATGAGCTGGTGCGCACCTATCACTCACTGGTGGCCCCGCGAGCGATTCGCCTGTACGCCATGGTCAGTGCGGTCTTCGGGTTTATCGCGGGTGGCTCGGCCGTCGGTCAGTGGCAGAACTACCTCCTGTTTAGTCATTCCCAGTCCTTTCACCGCGCGGACCCCCTCTTTCATCACGACCTCGGTTTTTACCTCTTCACCTTGCCCTTCTACAACTTCGTGGTGAAGTGGGCCTTCGGGTGCCTGCTGGTGACCTTCATCGTCATGGTGCTCATTCACCGCGCCACTGGGGGCATTCGTCTGGTCAGTCACCGACTCTTCGTCGAGGCGGGGACCACCGCGCACCTCAGCATCGTCGGCGCCCTGTTGGCCCTCACGAAGGCCGCGGGCTACCTCTGCGCGAAATGGTCTCTGGTCACGTCCGGCACGAGTTACGTCACCGGTGCGGGTTACGCCGACGCGCACGCACGCATTCCCGCGTTGTCCCTGTTGTTCTGGGTGTCACTCGCGGTGGCGGGCCTCTTTATCTTCAACGCGTATCGCCGCACCTGGTCCTTCCCGGCTCTCGGCGTCAGCGTGTGGGTCATTGCTGCCTTAGTGGTGGGCGAGATCTACCCCGCGGCGCTGCAGACCATCACGGTGACCCCTGCGCAAAGTTCGCTGGAGCTGCCCTACATCGCTCGCAACATCGCCGCCACTCGCGCGGCGTTCAACTTGTCGAATATTTCTCGCCAAAGTTTCGCGGGAAGTTCCACCATCACCGCGGCGCAGGTGCAGCATGACGCCGCAACGCTGAGCAACATCCGACTCTGGGACCCGTCGGCCAATATCGCTCTCGAAACGGTGCAGCGTCGCCAGGCTCTTCGTGGCTACTACACCTTCCCCTCGCTGGAAGTCGATCGTTACCCCATCAACGGCGTGGAAACCCCCGTCTTGGTCGGTGTGCGACAGGTGTCGGCCTCGGGCATCTCTAACCCCAGCTGGGTGAACACTCACCTCGAGTACACCCACGGCATGGGAGCGGTGGTGTTGCCCGCCAATACTTTTGATCCGGCGACCGGTAACCCCATTATCGGCGTCGGCAATGTGCCGCCGGTCTCCACCAGTGGCCTGCCCGCCATCACACAGCCCGCGGTGTACTTCGGCCTGAAGCAAAGCGGCTGGGTGGCGACGAATACCAAGCAGGGTGAGCTCGACTACTCCATCAATAGCGGTGCGAATGCCGGCCAGCCAGTGCTCTCGCACTACGCCGGTGGCGGTGGCGTGCAGTTGTCGAACTGGTGGCGTCGGTCGGCTTTCGCGCTTCGCTTTGGCGACCTCAACTTGTGGATCAGTGACCAAATCACCAGTCAGTCCCGCATGATTTTCACCCCAGACGTGGTGCAGATGGCGCAAAAGGCAGCCCCCTTCCTCACCTATGACGCTCACCCCTACGCGGTGCTCGTCAATGGTCACGTGGATTGGGTGCTGGATGGCTACACCACCAGTTCGAACTATCCCTACAGCGAAAACGCGTCCACGCAGAACGTGCCCGCCGACACCGGTCTGCCGGGTTCGTATAACTACGTGCGCAACGCCGTGAAGGTGGTGATTGACGCCTACAGCGGTCAGACCACTTTCTACGCCTTCGACAACACTGACCCTTTGCTCGCGGCCTACCGTTCAGCCTTCCCACACCTCTTTACGCCGCTATCGATGATGCCCTCGGCACTGCGATCGCACCTGCGCTACCCACAGGACCTCTTTAACATTCAGGCGGCCATTTACGGCCGCTATCACATCACCTCGCCGTCGGCCTTCTACACCGCGAGCGACCGTTGGCAGATTTCACCGACGCGCGGCGCCGGTGCTCCGAACGCCGCGTTGTCGAAGACCTTCACCACGGACGCCGCCGGCAATGTGGTCGGCACGTCTATCACCCCGATGGACGCGCTGTATGAAGAGATGGCGTTGCCCCACCACACTCGGCAGCAACTCACGTTGCTCTCGGCTTACGTGCCCGCCGGTTCCGCAGCGCAAATCCAAGGCCTCTCCGGCTTTTTGATGGCGACGAGCGACCCGGGCAACTACGGCCAGCTCACCGCTTTCGTGACGCCTCGCTCGTCAGCACCCATCGGACCAGTGCAGGCCGACTCGGAAATTCAGCAGAACACCAAGGTCAGCTCCATCATCACCCCGCTCGACCAACACGGTTCTACGGTGCTCCTCGGCAACAACGTGATGGTGCCGCTCGATCAGTCAGTGCTCTACGTGCGACCGCTTTACGTGTCCTCCCAGTCAAACCCGCTGCCGCAGCTCAAGTACGTCATTGCGGTCTTTGACCAGAACGTGGCCATTGAGCCCACCTTGGCGGGCGCCCTGTCCGACGTCTTTGGGCTCTCGGGTGGCGGCAGCTCGACGGGTGGGGGAACGACGGGTCAGACCCCGGCGCAGCTTCTCGGCAAGGCGCTGGCGGCCTACACCACCGCGCAGGCCGATCTAACGGCGGGGAATCTCGCCGGCTATCAAGCCCAAATCAATTTGATGAACAGCTACGTCAAGGCCGCACAAGCACTCATCGGGAAGTAAGCGACGAGAGCTACACGAGTGGCTTCGACAAGTAGACGCGCGCGTGCCCGGGTGGGTAGCCCTCTAGCCGCCCGAATTCTTGATAGCCGCGTCGGACATAAAACTCCACCGCCTGAAAAGTGAAGGTGTCAAGAAAGGCCATCGAACAGCCTTGCTGAATCGCGCGATTCTCGATTTCGTCGAGAAGTTGCGCCCCTAGGCCATAGTGACGATATTCAGGGTGTACGAACATGCTGGCTACGTAGAGGCAACCCCACGACATCTCCCCTGACACTGCAGCGACGAGTAGTCCGTCACGAAAGATTCCGAGCGAGATCGGCGAGGGGTTTTCTTCTCCTACCGCATTTTCATTAAAGGCAATGAGTTGCGAGTTCAGTTCGGTAATTGTCGCGTGGTCGATATCAACGATGTCGCCTCGCCCTAATTCGAAGGGTGGAATCGATTCCATGGGGAACAGTATGACGCCTGTACTGACGCCTCTTCCAAGCTCGCGAGGTTACGGAGTTCCCGGGTCGGACGCTGCCATCACTTGGTTTGACTCGAACCAATCAACTGGGCTAGATTGACAGTCCCTTCGCGGGGTGGAGCAGCTTGGTAGCTCGTCGGGCTCATAACCCGAAGGTCGCAGGTTCAAATCCTGCCCCCGCCACGAAGTCAAGAACCCGGTTCGCTCGCGAACCGGGTTCTTGCATTTAGTGGGCTTTATCCCAGTAGGGGGCGAACTTCGACCTTGCGGCGACAGCAGGCGGACGCTTCGATGGCCAACTCGCGGGCCTGTTCGGTGTCGGTGGCCTCGATGATCCAAATACCACTTTGAAAGTCGGTGGTCTCCACAAAGGGGGCGTCGACGATGATCGGGGCGTCACCACGGTTGTCGATGGTGATGGCCGATGACGGTCCGGCGATACCGAACGCGATGATGCGGTGCCCGCCGTCAATCAGCTTCTGATTGAACGCGTCGATGTCCACCATGACGGAGGGGTCGTCATTTTCGGTGCCATTGGCGATAACGGAAAAGAGAAATCTCATGAGGCGCTCCAAGGTGAGTCGACGTCAGAAACTTTAGACAGCGTCGCTAGACGCGACAAGTTTCGGTGGCACCCGGCAGCAGGTGGCGGTATCGCGCCACGAGGAAGTACCCCGGTCGTGCGACCCAACGGATGGGAGGTAGGTCGAGGACGATGCCGACACATTTCCACCACCCGCTCGAGCAGCGAAGGGCCGCGCTGACGGCACGGTTGGCACCACGACGTCCCTGCTCGTCAATCCACCAGACCTGCGACGTCACGTCGTCGATACTGAGGTTGTAGCGGGCCATGGTGTCCGCGTCGAGGCGTTGCCACGCGATGGCCTCAGCGACATTAGGGGACCACTTCGATTCAATCCAGCGCGCGCAGACGGTGCAGAAGCCGCAATCGCCATCAAACACCAGCACCGCCGTTGTGGTCATGTGGTCACGCTACCCACCCTCGCTCACTTGTCACACCCCTTCAGCACACTGGTCATATGAGTGTCACTGAAGAACTTGATGTCATCGCCCGCCAGATTGGCCAGACCACCTGGGGCCGATCGAAGCCCTTTGGGGGCGCGGGAATTGTGGTGCAGATGCACGAACCGAATCGTGGCCCCGAGGGCTTTTACCCCGACCCCACCTACGTGGTGACCCCCTACGCGCATGAACTCAGTTGGTTAATCGAGCGCATCCGTGATGTGGCGAATCAATTCGATGGCTTTTGGGCATTCAAAATGAGTCTCTTTCCGAGACTGGCCGCCTGCGCGAATGCCTGCGGGTCTGAAAAGGGAATTCAGCAGCTGCTCTTCGCCACGCTCTTTGAGGCGTACACCTTTTTGACGGCGCTCGAAGATGACGGCCGAATGATCGAGACCTACCCGATTTCATTCGGTCAGCCGGTGGGGGAGAGTTACCGCCAGTTCCCCTTCGAGCTCATCATGGACTTTTATCGAGCCCGTGAGATTCCGATTCGCCGCGAGCGACCTACTTCGCGGGGATAAGGGCATTCACCAACGGCGCCATGAATTGGGCGAAGGAGTTGGTGATGTGGAAAGCGTCGAAATACGGGCCGTGTCCGAGAATGACGGGCGGGCAATAACCAGTCAGTGACGTGGTTTGGCATAGCCACGGCATGGGGTCAATGATGGTGAGTCCCGCTGACGTGGCCGCCGCTGCTTCCTGGTTGGCCACGAGGTCGAGGTGGCTCGGCGCATTCATCGCGGTGCCGTAGGTCATGAAGCATCGGCTCGTCGGTGCGGCGTTCGCCGTCGCTCGGTAATTGTTACGTGCGAGGCAGGCCGTCAGTGACACTCCGGAGCTCATCGCCATGAGCGGGGTGCTGCGAATCCAGATGACGTGCTTGGAGTCTCCCCCGACGGCGGTGGTCAACGTGGATGCCAACGACGTGATCGCCACTGACAACGCGGGCGTGGTCCCCGCCGTGAACTCGGAGAAGAAGACGTACTTGGGCTTGAGCGCCGCGATCGCCGTCAGTGCCGAACTGCGCCACGAGCCGCAGGCGGGGTAGGGGACCAACATGCCATTCGCATACTGCAACGGAGTGACGACCTCGGGCTGGCAGCTTGCCTTGGAGAAGACGGAGAGCTTCCAGCCGCGGGCCAGCGCAATGTTGTTCAGCGCACCCGCCCATTGCCAGGCGTGCGAGTCGCCGTAGAGGACCACATTGACCTTGCTGGTGAGTGATCCAAGCACGCACGACGGGGAGGAGCCTGACGTCACCGGAAAGTCGGAGAGACAAGCAAAGGGGACGTGGTCAGTGCCATGGCCCGCGACGTATTGCTTCACCGCCACTGACGAGGCGTACGAGACGTAGCCAGGTCGTGTCATTTGAGCGGCGAAAGAATTGATATCCGCGGTGACCGATGCCACCGTCGGGCTGGGGCTCGACGTCGCGGCCCCCGCGGCGCTCGCTCCGGCAATCACGCTCGTCACGAGAACGAGCCCGGCGAGGCGCCGAGAGAGGTTCTGTGCACGAGCATTCATAGTGCGAAATTTATCGGAAAGATGCTCACTTTGGTACGTCGAGGTATCGAGGCCTTTAACGCCCCAATTCAACGGTGATGGTCACCACGTCGCCCGCCATCAGATGTTGGGGAGTGCGCACGGCCGCCTTCAAGGGAACGAAATATCCGCCATTTTTCGGGAAAAGGGAGGTGGTCGCCTCACTGGCCCCGACGCGGATGGTGGCCGGGATGGCGCCCCAGCCGTAGGTCAAGGTCGGGGCGAGGGCGCCAATGGCGTCCGCGATGTCTTCAGGAACGCCCACGAAATAAAAGGGTGCGGGGCCTCGCCATTCAATAATTTCACCCGAAAAGCTAAAGGTCACTTCCGAAGCGTACCGAGGGCCCCGTACGACACCTCTATCGTGGAAGGGTTCCCCGACGACGACAGGCGGCGCCATGAGCGATTCCACGATTATCTATACCCACACCGACGAGGCTCCGGCACTTGCGACGTACTCGTTGCTCCCGATCATTTCGGCGTTCGCGCGCACCGCGGGCGTTCGTGTGGAAACTCGCGACATCTCCTTGGCGGGCCGCATCATCGCCGCCTTCCCCGAATTTCTCAATGAGTCGCAGCGCATTGCTGACGACCTCGCCGAATTGGGTCACGAAGTCGAGAGTCCCGACGCCAACATCATCAAGTTGCCGAACATTTCGGCGTCGGTGCCCCAGATCAAGGCGGCCATCGCCGAGTTGCAATCGCAGGGCTACGCGCTGCCCGATTACCCGGACTCGCCGAGCACGGACGCCGAACGCGACATTCTCGCTCGCTACAAGAAGGTGTCCGGCTCCGCGGTGAACCCCGTTCTTCGTCAGGGCAACTCGGACCGTCGCGCTCCTTTGTCCGTGAAGAACTACGCCAAGAAGCACCCGCACAAGATGGGCGCCTGGAGTGCCGATTCGAAGACATCGGTCGCTCACATGCGCGGCGGTGACTTCTTCTCTAACGAGCAGTCCTACACCAGCGAGTCCGCGGACACCTTGACCATCGAGTTCGTCTCGGCGGCGGGTGACGTGACCGCTCTTCGCGCGCCGCTGGCGGTAATGGCCGGTGAGATCGTGGATGCGACCAAGATGGACGTCGCGGCCCTGCGCCAGTTCTTGACCGAGCAAAAGGCGGTGGCCGCGGAGCGTGGCGTGCTGTTCTCGGTTCACCTCAAGGCCACGATGATGAAGGTCTCTGACCCCATCATGTTCGGCCACGTCGTGACCAGCTTCTTCCCCGAGACCTTCGCGACGTACGGTGCGGACATTGCCGCCGCGAGGCTTCGCACCAATGACGGACTCGCGGGCATCTACGCCGGCCTGTCCGCATTGGCAAATGGCGCCGACATCACCGCCAGCTTCGAGCGCGAGCTCGCCGCTGGTCCTCGTCTCGCCATGGTCGACTCCGACAAGGGCATCACGAACTTGCACGCACCGAACGACGTCATTGTCGACGCGTCGATGCCGGCGATGATTCGCACCTCGGGCCACATGTGGGACGCCGAGGGCAAGGAAGCGGACACGCTGGCCATCATCCCGGACCAGAGCTACGCAACCATCTACCAAGTCGTGATCGACGACTGCAAGGCCCACGGTGCGTTTGACCCCGCCACCATGGGCTCAGTGCCCAACGTCGGACTGATGGCGCAGGCCGCCGAAGAGTACGGCAGCCACGACAAGACTTTCGAAGTAGCGAGCGACGGCCGCGTGCGCGTGACCAATTCGGCGGGCAGCGTGGTCTTTGACATTGCGGTCTCGGCGGGTGACATCTTCCGCATGTGCCAGACCAAGGACATTCCGGTGCGCGACTGGGTGAAGTTGGCCGTGACTCGTTCGCGTCTGACCGGCGACCCCGCCATCTTCTGGTTGGACGAGAACCGCCCCCACGATGCTCAACTCATTTCCAAGGTGACTCGTTACTTGGCCGAGCACGACACGACGGGACTCGACATCTCCATCTTGTCGCCGGCCGCCGCCATCGCGGTGTCTCTCGAGCGCATTCGCCAAGGACTCAACACCATCTCGGTGACGGGCAACGTGCTGCGTGACTACCTCACCGACTTGTTCCCCATCATGGAACTCGGCACCAGTGCCAAGATGCTCTCCATCGTGCCGCTCATCGCGGGCGGCGGCCTCTTTGAGACCGGCGCGGGTGGTTCGGCCCCCAAGCACGTGCAGCAGTTCGAGCAGGAGAACTACTTGCGCTGGGACTCCCTCGGGGAGTTTTTGGCGCTGGCGTCAAGCTTCGAGCAGTTGGCCCAGCACACCGGTAACGCTCGTGCGCAGGCGCTGGCGGACACCTTGGACCGTGCGACGGGTCGCTTCCTCGACGAGGACCGCTCACCGGGTCGCAAGCTCGGCACCATTGACAACCGTGGCAGCCACTACTACCTCGCGCAGTATTGGGCGCAGGAGTTGGCGGCCCACGACGACGCGGACCTCGCCGCCTCATTCGCGCCCATTGCGGCCGCGTTGACGGAGCAAGAAGACGAGATCGTGGCGGAATTGCTCGCGGTGCAGGGCTCAGCCGTGCAGCTCGGGGGCTACTTCCACCCGAACCACGACTTGGCCAGTGCCGCGATGCGTCCGTCGGCCACGCTGAATGCGATTGTGGCCACGCTGTAATCCGAAACAGCCACCCCGCAGCATCACTGCAATACGAGGTGCACAGTCATAATCTCTACCTCAATAATGGTGGCAATCGTTGATGAACGAGGTCGAGATCCTGGCGCTGTCTTCGCTCGTCGGGTCGTTCCTATCTACGACTGCTACCACTCAACTCAAGTTCAGTCCGACAAGAAGATGCCCCTTCAGACCAGTCTCTGATCACTCAGAGCCTGTTGGCATACAGGTAACTGGGTGGCGCGCCGCCTCCACGGCGCGCCGCCCATCGCCTTGCCATGGGACAAC
>CAISIU010000081.1 GCA_903885505.1 uncultured Actinomycetes bacterium
CCATTGCCGGAGCGGTGCTGCTCGACGGACCGAAGGCGTGCGGCAAGACGGAGACGGCAGCCCAAAGGGCAAAATCGATCGTCAGGCTCGATACGGACGTCAACGCTCGACAGCAACTTCAGTTGAGCCCCGAACTGCTCTTCGAACAAGCAACGCCCATCCTCTTTGACGAATGGCAGCGAGCTCCTGAGGTGTGGGACCAAGTTCGGCGAAACGTCGACGACCGACGAGAGCCCGGTCTGTATTTGCTGACTGGCTCGGCGACGCCGAACGACAGCCACGAACGTCATTCCGGTGCGGGGCGAATCGGCACATTGCGGATGAGACCAATGAGTCTCTTTGAGTCGGGTATGTCAAGCGGCGAGGCGTCGCTTGACACCATCATGAATGGCGAGTCGCAACCGACTCGGCCAGCCGCCTTGTCAGTTTCCGCGTTAATGGAGCAAATTGTTATTGGAGGTTGGCCATCGCTCCTCGGGTTCGCGGAAAGTGATGCCCGTCGCTGGTTGGCGGACTATCTCGACCAAATTGTGGAAGTCGACATTCCCAGCCTGCAAATCACCAGGCGTGCGCCGGAGCGCCTGCGCCGAACTCTCGCGTCCTTGGCCCGAGGCGTCGGTCAACCCGTCAAAGTGGTCGATATTGCTCGAGACGTCTCAGGTGGCGACCTCAAGCAACCAGTAGACGCGACAATCGATGCGTATTTGGGGGCCCTCGATCGCCTTCACTTGACCGAAAATTCCCCCGCATGGCGCCCCCACTTGCGGTCCCGAACTCGTTTGCGAGAAGCAGCGACTCGATATTTCGTCGATCCATCGCTGGGACCCGCGGCGCTCGGTATCGGGTCGCGAGAATTACTCGGCGACATTAGTGCCGCGGGCTTTCACTTCGAGGGCCTCGTTGTTCGCGATCTGCGAATTTATGTTCAAGCCGTGGGTGGACGAATCTCATCGTGGCGTGAAGCCAATGGTCGCAAAGAAATTGACGTCATTATTGAAACAGCGAACGGGTGGGCTGCTGCTGAGGTGAAGCTGACGGGTGATCAAGGGGTAATAGATAAAGCAGCCTCGCAGCTCATTAATTTCGCGGAAATGGTTGATTCGAGTCGGCACGGAAAGCCCCGCGCCCTGATAGTGATTACTGCCACGGGCCCCGGGGGTCGGCGGGCTGACGGAGTCCATGTTGTCCCTATCTCTGCCCTTCGGCCGTAGGGCGTGACGAGCGCGCCGATACCTCAACCACGGCTGCGAGGGCCTGCGGAGGTGTCCCATTCAGATGTCGACCGAACGTCTGGGCTGCGCCAGTGGCACGAACATGGCACGATATGGATATGGGAATGCGAGAAGAGTGCAAACACTTTCAAAGCCGCACCTACTCGTCGGGCGACGTCGCCCGTTTCTGCTCGCTAGGAAACGCGCCCGATCAACCCTTCAGTTGTCCCAGTGACTGCATGACCTACGAACCGCGCATGGCGGACGTCGGCTGGAGTCACGGCTCGTTGGTGTCCCCGCCCCCGGTGGCGACCCCCGAGTCGAGCCGCGAAGACCGTGAAGCCGTATTAGCGGCGGCGGCGGAAATTGTCGACGGCATCGCCGCCTCCGCCTTTGCCGATCGACGTCGCGAACTTGACGA
>CAISIU010000082.1 GCA_903885505.1 uncultured Actinomycetes bacterium
ACACCGGCTGCCCCCATCATCGAAACGGCTCCGGAGCGAACCGTGAACGAAAGCATCACCCCGGCGGCGTCGGCCGCGGCGGGTGAAGCCACCGCCCCCACCCCTCAGGTGTCGAACGCTCCGACGCTGGGAGATGTGCTTCATCTCGACCCGCGTCGTGACGACTGACACCCCTGACGAGTAGCCTTCGGCCCCGTTAGGGCCGCAAACCCCCCAAGGAGATCCATGTCGACGTCAAAGGTCAAGAAGGCGCCCGCCGCCAAGAAGTCCGCGCCCGCGAAGAAGGCGCCCGCCGCCAAGAAGTCCGCGCCCGCCAAGAAATCCGCGCCCGCGAAGAAGGCGTCCGTCGCTAAGAAGGCAGCGCCCGCCAAGAAATCGGCGCCCGCCAAGAAGGCTGCTCCTCTGAGTGCTGCCCAAAAGGCAGCGGCGGCGAAGAAAGCCACCGCGGACAAGCTGAAGGCGGCGGCGGCACAGAAGGCATCTGCCGACAAGGCGAAGCAGGCCGCGGCAAAGGCGCGTGCGGACGAGGCCAAGAAGAAGGCTGCCGAGAAGGCGAAGCAGATTGCGGAAAAGGCTCGCGACGCGGCCGCCAAGAAGAAGGCGGCGGAGAAAGCGGCCCTCGAACGCAAGAAGGCTGCCGAGGCCAAGAAGAAGGCTGCCGAAAAGGCCAAGGCAGATGCACGACGCGAACGCGAGGCGGCGGCAAAGAAGCGAGCGGCAGACAAGGCCGCGGAAATTAAGCGCAAGGCCGCCGAGAAGGCCGAAGTTGAAAAGCGCAAGCTGCGCGAGATCGAAGCCAAGAAGAAGGAGCAGGAGCGCCTTCGTCTTGAGCGTCAAGCGGAAATTGAGCGCCTGGAACGTCAAGAGCGTGAAGCACAGGCGAAGCGCGAAGCAGATGAGCGTCGTCGTCAAGAGGCCCTCGACAAGAAGCGAAATGCCAAGCCGTACGCGAACGAGCCCGACTTCCTCGCCGAAATGCGTGAGCTCCTGATCGCGAAGCGCGCCGAGCTGACCGGGCAGATTTCTGACTTCGATGACCAAGCGGATGAGATGCTCGTGGACCGCGAACGTCTCGAATACGACGAAGAAGACGGTTCCAGCCTTGGTTCTGACATCCAACGTGCCCAAATCAAGGAAATGGCCAACCGCTGGCGTCTTGAAGTGGACGAAATCGATATCGCCTTGGCGCGAGTCGATGAAGGCTCTTACGGACGTTGCGACGAGTGCTACGAGCGCATCATTAAGGATCGCCTGCGTTATCAGGTGCCAGTGTTTACGTGCACCGATTGTCGCGCCACGGTCTAAGCCGACTGAGGCGGCCCTGGGGGGTCGCCCTGTCGGTGGTCGTGGTCAGCGTGGTGGGCGACCACTGGGCGAGAGCCCTCCCTTCGGGGCGCATCCACGGATGGCTCTCGATTGTTCATCGTTGCAACAGTGGCGTCAGCTGGTCATTGGGCGCAGGGCACGGGACCTGGGCGCTCGTCGGGGCGAGCGCGATTGCCCTCGTGGTCGCCATCGCGGCGTCACGATCTCGCCCGGGCATGGCAACGTGGGGCTCAGGCCTTATCGTGGGGGGAGCGGTCGGGAACCTTCTCAGTCGCCTGACCTCGACGCAGCGATGCGTTACCGATTACCTCGCCGTTGGTCGATTCTTCGTCGCCAATATTCAAGATGTCGCCATCACGATGGGTGTGCTGTTGTGGGCGGCGACATTTCTACAGAAAGATGGGCCTCGTGGACGAGAACACATTTGACGATGAGAGTCTGGACTTCACGGTCCCGAGCCACTTAGATGGCGTACGCCTCGACCGCGCCATTGCCCTTCTCACCGGCCTCTCGCGCTCTGTCGTCGGGGGCATTATCGACAGTGGCTCCGTCTCGCTAAATGGCGCCATCGCCACCAAGGCCTCTCTGGTGCTGTCTGAGGGGCAACAGGTGGCCGTCGCACTGCCGGAGCCCGTTGATGACCGAGTCACGCCCGATGCGTCCGTCGACATCGACGTGGTGGCGGAGTTTCCCGACTTTCTGGTGATCAATAAATTTGCCGACCAAGTCGTCCACCCCGGTGCCGGTCAACGTGAGGGAACCCTCATCGCGGGCATTGTGGCGCGGTATCCCGAAATTGCCTTGCTCCCCGAACAGGGTTGCGGCGACGCGGTACGTCCGGGCGTGGTGCACCGTCTCGACAAGGGCACAAGTGGGCTGATGACCGTGGCACGCACCGTGGAGGGCTTCGAGGCGCTCAGTGAGCAGCTGGCGGACCGCACCATGGGTCGCACCTACCTGGGCCTCGCCGACGGCTGGGTCACCGAAGAGAGGGGGGTGGTGGACGCCCCCATTGGCCGATCAAATCGCAACCCGACCTTGATGTCAGTTCGCCGCGATGGTCGAGTGGCGCGCACGGGCTACACCGTTCTCGCGCGTTACGAGCAGCCGGTGCCAGTCACGCTCCTGCGCCTTCGCCTCGACACGGGCCGCACGCACCAAATTCGCGTGCACCTGTCGGCGATTGGCCACCCGGTGGTCAATGACTCGAAGTATGGCCATCGACGAGACCGTCGCTTGCCGGAAGAGCGATTCTTCCTGCACAGCTGGCGTTTGGAGTTTGACCACCCGATAACAGAAGAGCGCCTCAAATTTGAGGCGCTCCTTCCGTCTGATCTTCGTTCGTTACTCCCGGAGGAGCCGCCGCTCGACTAGAGCGTTTCGTGGATGGACTGCACGGTGGAGTCCGAGCGCAAAATCTCGAGCGCCTCTTCTTCCGCGCGACGCACGCGACGAACGCCGACGTCGAGTCGGTCCGCCGTTGCCTGCAGCGATAGCGGCGTCTCACCGGTGAAGCCGTAACGCAGTTCGATCACGCGACGCTGCAGCTCGTTGAGCTGAGCGAGCGAGGACGACATCTGGTCGTTCATCATGGTGCGCTCGATGTCGCCGATGAAGTCGTGCCCATCGGCACCCACCAGGTCGCCCAGGGTCGTGGCCGAGTCACTGGCAGCCGGTTGGTCCAAGCTCGCCGTGACAGCGGCTAGGCCCTGCAGGTGCTCGCGCTCCTGACGGTTGATGCCGGTGGCTTCGAAGATTTCGTCATCGGTGGGACGACGACCAAACAGGCTCGTGAGTTCCGTAATGGTGGCCTCGAGGCGCTGCACTTGCTCGCCGACCTCGAGAGGGATGCGAATGGTGCGACCATGCTGTTGCACGGCACGCTGGAGGCTCTGGCGAATCCACCAGGTGGCGTAGGTCGAGAACTTAAAGCCGCGCTCCCAGTCGAACTTCTCGACGGCTCGCATGAGTCCGAACGTGCCCTCCTGGACGAGGTCGATCATGTCGACGCCGCGGTCCTGGTAGCGACGAGCCCAGTGGATGACCAGACGAAGGTTCGCCGAGACCATCTGCTTCTTGGCTTCGACATCGCCGGCGACGACGCGCTTGGCGAGTTCAACCTGCTCTTCGTAGTTCGGCAGCGGATAGCGGTCGAGGTCTCGAAGAAGCAGTCCCAACATGTCATTCGTGTTGGTGGAGGGGCGCTTGGGAGTGGTCATCGTAATCGTTACCTTTCGGGAAAAACTTCTTATCGGGCTACTTATTACTAACTACGTAGTTGGAAGTTACCACTCAGTAAGTTCCCTGTCTAGAACTCTCGTGGGGAGACTGACAACTGGCGGAATTCTGGCACACTGGGGGAGTGATAAGCGATATTTCCAGCAACTCCAGCGTGTTCCCGGATGACATTTTGCCCCCTGGCGCCGACAATTTGGAGGCGGCAAACGGTGGCGAGTTGGTTGATCCGTCCGAGGTGATTGCTCAGCCGACCAAGGTCATGCGTATTGCGACCATGGTGAAGTCCCTGCTCGAGGAAGTGAGGACTGCCAGCTTGGATGAGGCCGGTCGGACTCGCCTTCGCGAGATCTACGACACCAGTGTTCGCGAACTCTCGGCGGCCATCTCCCCGGACCTGGCGGCGGAGTTGGCGCGAATGAGTCCACCCTTTTCGAGCGAGGTGCCGAGTGAGTCGGAGCTTCGCATCGCCCAGGCTCAGTTGGTGGGCTGGCTCGAAGGCCTCTTTCACGGCATTCAGGCATCCCTCTTCGCGCAGCAAGCCGCCGCCCAGATGCAGCAACAGCAGCGCCAGTTGCCGGAATCCGCGAGCGGCGAGGTGCCTCGGGCGGGCACGTACTTGTAAAAATGGCATGTCGCAGCGAGGCGGTACGCTCGCTAGACCCGGCCGTTCGATCGTGGCGGTAGCGAGAAGGAGGTGATGATGAGCGACTCTTTTGTTCACTTGCACAATCACACGGAATTCTCCATGCTGGACGGAGCGGCACGCATTGAGGACATGGTTCTCACCGCGCAAGCCGACGGACAAAGCGCCATCGCCATTACCGACCACGGCAACCTCTACGGCATTTTGGACTTCTATAAGACCTGCCGCAAGCACGGCATGAAGCCCATCATTGGGCTTGAGGCCTACATGGCCGCAGAATCTCGCTTTGAGCGCCCGGCCCTTCGTGGCCGCGTGAGTGACGACATGGGTGGCGATGCCGAGAACGGTGAAAAGCAGTACTACCACCTGTCCGTGTACGCCGAAAACAATGTGGGCTACCACAACCTCATTCAGCTGAGCTCCTTGGCCTTCCTCGAGGGCTATTACCGCAAGCCACGTATTGACTGGGATCTCCTCAGCCGGTACCACGAGGGCCTCATCGCGACGACCGGATGCCTCGGTGGCGTGGTGCTCCAGGCACTGATGCGCGATGACTACGAGCGCGCCGTGACCTTGGCCGCCCGTCTACAAGACATTTTTGGCAAGGACTCGCTCTTCGTCGAGGTGCAAGACCACGGCATGCCCGAGCAGCGACGCACGAATCCCGAACTCGTGCGCCTGGCCAAGCAAATTGGCGCCCCGCTACTGGCTACCAACGACATCCACTACGTGCGTCGCGAAGACGCCACCATGCACGATGCCTTGCTGTGCGTGGGCACCAACTCGCTCATTAGCGACGAGAAGCGTTTCCGCTTTGCCTCCATGGACCACTACCTGCGCAGCGCCCAAGAGATGAGGCACCTCTTTGCCGAACTGCCCGAGGCCTGCGACAACACCTTGTGGATCGCGGAACGAGCAAACGTTGACATTTCCTTCGACAATGAAGCGCTGCCGCAATTTCCTATTCCCGACGAGTTCGCGGGCGAGACCCACGGCGAGCGGGCCAACGCGTACCTGCGCCATTTGACCTTCGAGGGAGCCCGCGAGCGCTACGGCCAGGACTTGCCGGCCCACGTGGTCGAGCGACTGGAATACGAGCTCGGCGTCATTATTGACATGGGCTTCCCGGACTACTTCTTGGTGGTGTGGGACCTCATTCGATACGCCCGCGACGCAAAGATTCGCGTCGGCCCCGGACGTGGCTCGGCGGCGGGCTGCTGCGTGGCGTACTGCCTACGCATTGTGGATGTTGATCCCATTCATTACGGACTTATTTTCGAGCGCTTCTTGAATCCCGGTCGAAAGTCGATGCCGGACATCGACATGGACTTTGACGACCGCTACCGCGGCCAGATGATTAAGTACGCGGCCGAGAAGTACGGCTCTGACCACGTCGCTCAAATCGTCACCTTCTCCACCATTAAGGCGCGAGCCGCGGTGCGTGACGCCGCGCGCGTGCTCGGCCTCCCGCCCATGCTGGGCGACCAAGTGGCGAAGGCGATGCCGCCTCTCCTCATGGGCAAGGACGTGCCGCTCGCGGCCTGTTTGACGCCCACCTCCGGTTACGAAAATCGCTACGCCGAAGCGCAGGGTCTTCGCGACATGTACGAAAGTGACCCGCAGGTGCGCCAAGTCGTCGACGTGGCGAAGGGACTGGAAGGCAAGCGTCGTCAAGATGGCATTCACGCCGCAGCCGTCGTGATTACGCGTGAGCCGGTAACTGAATATGTACCCATTCAGCGCAAGCCCGGCGTGGGGGAGGACCCCACTGATGCGCCCATCGTCACGCAATTCGAAATGCACGGCGTCGAAGAGCTGGGCCTTCTCAAGATGGACTTCCTGGGGCTACGCAACCTCTCGATTATGGAGCGGTGCCTGGATCTCATTGAGCGCCGCACCGGCGAGCGAATTGACATTGACAACGTGCCCATCGATGACCAGGACGTGCTCGCCATGCTTCGCCGTGGCGAATCGATTGGCCTGTTCCAACTCGAGTCGCCCAACATGCGCGCGTTGATGCGTCGCTTGGCCCCCACCAGTTTTGACGACGTGGCCGCCCTCGTGGCGCTGTATCGCCCGGGCCCCATGGGCGAAAACGTGCACAACGACTACGCGGATCGCAAGAACGGTCGCCAGCAAGTCTCCTACGAGCACCCCGACCTTGAGGCGGTGCTGGGCACCACCTACGGCTTGATGATCTATCAAGAAGACATCATGCGCGTGGCGCAAAAGATTGCCGGCTACTCCATGACCGAGGCCGACAACCTCCGTAAAGCCTGCGGTAAGAAGATCCGCGAAATGATTGCCGCCGAGCGTGAGAACTTCGTGGCCGGTGCCGCGCGAACGGGATATGGCGAAGAACTCGGCACCCTGCTGTTTAACAAGATCGAGCCCTTTGCCGACTACGCCTTTAACAAATCTCACGCGTTTGGCTACGCACTGATTGCGTACCAAAACGCGTGGCTCAAGGCTCACTATCCCGTGGAGTTCATGTCCGCATTGCTCACCAGCTTCCGCGATGACAAGGACAAGACGGCGCAGTATCTGTCCGAGTGTCGTGCCATGGGCATCACCGTCACGGTGCCCAACGTGAATGACTCCTTCGCCGACTTCGCGCCGAGTCGGGTGCTCGAGAACACGATCAGTTTCGGTATGGCGGCGGTGCGAAACGTCGGCGAGAGCCTGGTGGACAAGATTGTCGCGGAACGTGAAGAAAATGGCTTATTCGAGTCCATTTACGACTTCGTGCGTCGCGTGGACCCGATTGTCCTCAACAAGCGGTCCATGGAATCGTTGATTAAGTCGGGCGCCTTTGACGTCTTCGGCCTCTCCCGCCAAGGCCTTCTGCTCATTCATGAAGAGCTGGTGTCGTCCACTTTGGATCGCCGTCGCGACATTCAGCAGGGTATTTCCAGCCTCTTCTCCATGCTCGATGACAGCGCGGGGGACTGGACCGGTACCGAGATTCCCGTGCCGGCTGCGGAGTTCGACCGAACGGCACGTATGGGCTTCGAACGCGAAATGTTGGGACTCTTCATTAGTGACCACCCCTTGGCGGGCCACGAAGCCACCTTGGCGTCCATGATCGACTGCTCCATTGCTGACCTTCGTGCCGAATTTGACGAGAACACCAATAACGGCGGCATCGTTCGCGAGATTGGTGGCCTCGTGGTTGATCTCAGTGTCAAGACGGCGCAAAGCGGGAAGCAATTCGCCAAGGTGGTCTTGGAAGATCTCTCCGGTGTCATTGAATTCATGGTTTTCGGCAAGACCTTTACCGAATATGGACACCTCCTCGGGAAAGACGCGACGGTCATCGTTAAGGTGCGCTGCGACGAGCGAAACGACGAAATGCGCGTCACCGCCCTTGATGTCAAGCCCGCCAATCTCTCCGGAGCCCCCGCGTCCACGCTGCGCCTCAAGATGGTGGGTCGCCTGGCACAGCCGTCCGGCATCAGTGAACTAAAGGCCTTGCTGGGGCAATACCCGGGGGAGACGCCGGTGACGTTGATCGTGGAGACCACCCGCAAGAGCTTCCAGCTCGGGCCCGAATTTGCCGTTGATTTGCCCAAGGTGGTGGGGCCATTGCGCTCCGCATTTGGGTCTCACTGCATCGCCTAAGGGGCCGTGACGAGGGGGTATCTCCGCTCGCCTAGAATGTTCACCTATGGCGATGACCGTCATCACGAAAGACACCACCGCCCTCTCCGACATTGAACTGTCAGAGATGGCCGACCTCTGTGCGAACGGCACGGTTGGTTTTGACGTCGACTATCTGTCCGAGCAGCGCGAACAATGGGTTCTCATCTCGCTCGCTCGTGAAGGCGCCAAACTACGCGGCTACTCCTTCATCACTCTCGAGCGCATCGGGGGAACGCCCGCCATGCTCATTGGACCCGCGCTCATCGATCGCAATTCCAAGTCGGACCAGACCTTGAAGGCCCTGCTGACGGACCAGTTCCGTCGTGCCCTGCTGGCATTTCCCGATGAGGACGTGCTATTGGGTGCCCGCCTCACCACGGCTGATGGCTTTCGCGCCTTCTTGGGCTGCTCGGACATCGTGCCGCGCCCTGGCTACAAGCCCACCGGCGAAGACCGCGCCTGGGGTCGTCGACTGGCGAAGCGCTTTGGTTCCGAAAAGGCCATTGACGATAAGACCTTCATCATGTCGGTTGCCGCGCCGGTCGTGGGTGGCCTCGATTACGTGTCGTCGAAGGGTGTGTTGCCCGATGGCGCCGTCGAGGCGTTTAAGGGCGTCAAGTCCGCCAAGGGCGAGCGACTCGTGGTCTTTGGCTGGGCGATGGCGGAGCACCTCGCCGCCGGCAAAATTCCGAAGTAGATCAGCCGCGCGGCAAGAGGCCAGTGCAGAGCTTGTAGCAATGTCCGTCCATGGGTCGACTGAGAGTCGCCAGTACGTAGCTCGGTCGATATCCGAGGGCCGTCGCTAATTCTTTGCCGCTGAGCACACTTTCGCGAGTGGCGTCCAGTGCGCGGATCGCGTGCGGGTCCTCGCAGAGCAACCACACGTCATCTCGTTCCCATCCAAAACGCACCCAAGTCGTGCCGTCATCGCGACGGCGAAGGAGCTGCGGACCGCGATCGGCCACGATGACGGCCGTGCTCGGTCGTTCACCTCGAAACTCCCAGTAGGGGTGCGAAGGGCCACGAAAACCGAAGAGTGGCCCGTCGGCAGGCGCCGTGATGGCCTCTAGCCACTGACGAATCTGGCGACCCTTAAAGGTGCCGAGGTGGCGAGGGAGATCCGCCACGGTGATTGCTTCAGGCTGAGCCAAGTCGTCATTTTCCGGTTCATCGGCGATGACGGCTTCCGCGACGCCAAACAAGGTGAGGTCACTGTCGACGCCGGCGGGCCAGGGCACCCGCCATCGAACGACGGCGCCCGAGGCAATATCGATGACGGTGGTGTCTTCGGTAGTCGATCCCAGAACGAGGCCGTACATCGTGGCCCCCGGCGACAGGTCGGGGTGCTCGCGAGGCGTGATGCTCTTGACCAGACGCCGAGTTTCGGCGAGAGCACTATCGCGACGCAGTCTTACCACGAGACCATTCTTTCTCGCAGCGAGGCCACTTGGGCGCGAAGCTCGTCGCCGCTGCGGGCGGGCATGAGACACGTCGACCCTTCACAGAGGTAGGCCTCACCGCTGCGACGCTCGTTCAGCCACGGTGACGGTCCCTCGCCGCGGACACGTATGACTTGGGGGAGCCAGAGCTCGTCGGCGACCGCCGCGATATCCGATGATCCCGGCGTCACCATGACGAGGGGATCATCCAAGGTGCTCACCGCAAGGACGAGGTCGGGCACGGTCACGGGGTGTTCGACGAGCAACGGTTCGGCGAGGAAGCGCAGATGGCGCGCCACCGCCAGGACGTTCGGGTTCTCCGCCAGGTGGGCGTATCGAGCCAACGCTTCCGTCGCCATGGCGTGACTCGACGGAGTCGCTCCATCGAAGATTTCCTTCGCTCGAATCGGCAAGTCGGTGTTGCGAATGTCGCTGTGGCAAATGCCGTGGCCGCGATGCGCGATGCTCGCATTGGGAAGGTCGCCCTCCCAAAAGTGGGTCAGCAGGTAGGTGATGACGTGCTCCGCACGTCCCAGCTGCGTGGTGTCGCCGGTGACTTCGAAGGCCACGCAGTAGGCGAGGGCCAGCCAGGCGATATCGGCCGCGGTGGCGAAGTGCTGGCGAGCGTCGGTGCGCCACCAGGTGTCGCCATCGAAGTGGCTGACGGGGAGTTGCGCCAACACGCGCAGAGCCTCCTCGACGTGTCGTGGTGAGGGGCTGCGCAAGATGGCCACGATGGCCATCGCGTTCCACTCCAAAATGATCTTGTCGTCGATAGTGGGCTGCGGGCGAGCATCACGCACGGCTCGCACGGCGGCCACCGCCTCGACGAGCTCGGCGGGCACGGCGAAGGTTTCGCCACCCGCGAGCCGCGGGACCGACCGACCGTGGTCATCGCCGTCACCCCCGGGGGCAATTTGGTAGCGGGCGCAAAATGCCGCCGCGAAATCGTCCGGCAGGATGTCCGCAATCTCCTCGGCGGTCCACGTGACGTGGCGACCTTCGCCGTCGGCGGTATCGGCATCAAAAGACGCCACGAAGCCGCGAGGAGTCAAGAATTGCGCCAGCATGTTCTCGGTCAGCTCGTCGGCCACCAGGGCCCATTCACGGTGACCCGCAACTGCCGCGGCTTCGCGGTAACACTGGGCGAGTAGCGCTTGGTCGCTGAGCATCTTCTCGTAGTGCGGGACGCGCCATTCTGCGTCGACGCAGTAGCGAGCCACGCCGCCACCCAGGTGGTCGTACAGGCCACGGCGCGACATCACGTTCAAGGTGTCCGTGATGACGTCAGCGACTTCGGGGCGGTCCCACGACGGCAGGAGGGCGCGAATGTACGACGGGCGAGGGACCTTCGGGGCCCCGGAAAAACCACCATCGGCATCGGCGCGCTCGAGGAGCTGGCGCGTCACCGTCGCGCGGATATCGCTGACCGAGGCGCCGGTCGCACCCACCTCGAGGCGGTCGATGTAGCGGGTCTCTCTTTCGACGGCCTCGACGACGGA
>CAISIU010000083.1 GCA_903885505.1 uncultured Actinomycetes bacterium
CTATCGAAAAAGCCCGCCGACTCATGTCGGACCTTCCAGCGAGTTGGAACACCATCAATCCCTTGCAACGACCGGTGTTTCTACGATTCTTGGTGCCCGATGGCCTTAGGTATCAAAATGGCGCATTTGGAACACCAGATAACCCAAGTGGCATACGGGGAATCGTCGAATTCTTCGACCCCAAAAAACATGTGGCACTCCTAACGGGATTTGAACCCGTGTCGCCGCCGTGAGAGGGCGGTGTCCTAGGCCGCTAGACGATAGGAGCGTGTAATGCGAAAGGCAATCATACTTGACCACACCGCATCGCTCGGGGGGAAGGGCTCGAACCTCCAACCTACGGATCCAGAATCCGCCGCTCTGCCAGTTGAGCTACCCCCGAAAGGCTCTGTGAGTTTAGCGGGTCGGCGAACTAGGCACCGTGGTTGGGGTGAAAAGCGGCCACTCCCGAGGTCCACGAGGACAAAGTGCCGTATCCGACGATGCGTCCGACCGACACGTCAAGCGCTTCTTTCAAGAAGAATTTCCACGCCACGCCCGGCTGGATCCATGAATGTTGCGTCGGCGTCGCGAAGGGCGTCAGGCCTTGGGCTGAGCAATTCGCCATGGCGCGATACTCGTGAAAGGGGTCAGTGACGACCAACACGTCGGTGGCATGGATCGTGGCGAGGAGAGGAACGGCCGATTCAACGTTTTGCCAGGTGTCTGATCCACTACCCAGCATGATGTGCGAGCGGGGAACACCGTGCTGCTCGAGGTAGTGGGCGGACGCTTGTGCTTCGGTGTAGATGTCACCGGGACGCTTGCCGCCAGTCACGACGATCCACGGTGCGCGCTTTTCGTCATACAAGGTCACGGCTTCATCGAGTCGCCGCGCCAAAGTGGGCGAGGGTGTCAGGCCGTAGCTCGCAGTACCGAAAACGATGATGGCTTGTCCCGAATGTGCCGAGTAATCGCGACTCGTGAGCCACACCTGACCAAGACCAAAGAGGAAATACACCAGCACCAGCGACACCAGCGCGCTGAGTACTTTGACGACCAACTTGATCGGCCAGAGAAAGAACATCAGCGAGCGCGCTCCAGCGCGGCCGTCAGGCGCAGCACCACTTCATCGCGACCGAGCACTTCTAAAGATTCAAAGAGCGGCGGCCCCACCAAGGCACCGGTCACCGCGAGGCGAACGGGCGCTTGGCTCTTGCGCAGATTCATGCCGTGGTTCTCACCAATCTGAGCCACCAGCGCGTGAAGAGCGTCGCTCGTCCAATTGGTGCCGGACTGGGCGGCCGCGATGACGTCGGCGAGCACCGCCTTTGCGCCCTCATTAGAGGCGATGGTCTTGGTGAAGTCACCGTCAGACATCTCGGGGCGGCGAAAGAAGAAGCCCACCATCGCGGGTACTTCGCTCAGCACGGTCACGCGCTCTTGCACCAAGGGTGCCATGACGTCGAGAACTTCGGGTCGGAAATCCTCGGGCGCCCAGGGCGTCTCGTAATCCGTGGGTCGCCACTCGCTGAGTTCCGGCTGCAGCCAGGGCTGTGCGGCGGCGAGAAACTCCTCCACGCTGAGGCGGCGAACGTATTCGCCATTGATGTGGCGCATCTTCGCCATATCGAAGAAGGCCGGTGAGTGCGTCACGTCGGACAGCTCAAACTGCGCAATGAAGTTCTCTATGGGCTGGATTTCGTCACCCTCGCGCGGACTCCACCCACAGAGCGAGAAAAAGTTCACCAGCGCTTGGGGTAGGTAGCCCTCGTCGCGATAGGACTCCACGGACACGGGGTCCTTGCGCTTCGAGAGCTTCTTGCGCTGCTCATTGACGAGAAGGGGCAGGTGCGCGTAGAGCGGAACCGGCACGTCGCCGAAGTCCGGCGAGCTCGAGAGTGCCTCCCACATCAAGATCTGCTTCGGCGTGGTGGGCAATAAGTCTTCACCACGAATGATGTGCGTCATTTTCGCGTCGCGGTCATCGACCGCGTTCGCTAAGGGGTAGAGAACTCCCCCGTTGCTGCGCAGCACCACGAAGTCTTCGTAGTTGGCCAGCTGGAATTCGATGTCGCCACGAATCTGGTCGCGCACGATGACCGATCCCTCATCGGGCACACGAAAGCGCAGTGCAGTCGTGGGGCCACGCTCGAGTTGGCGATCACGGCAGCGACCGTCGTAGCCCGGAATGGGGTTGCCCTTGGTGCGCTCCTGGACCACCTCAGAGGTGCAGTCACAGGCGTAGAGGTGACCGGCGGCCCAGAGGGCCTCGGCCGCCTGCGCGTGGCGGGGAGCATTGTGACTTTGGAAGGTCGGACCCTCGTCGTAGGTGAGGCCCAGCCAGTTCATGGCCGAAATGATGCCGTCGGTCCACTCTTGACGACCACGCGAGGCGTCGGTGTCTTCAATACGCAGAATGAAGGTGCCACCGTGCCCGCGAGCAAAGAGGTAGTTGAACAGGCTGGTACGCGCCGAACCGACGTGGAAATATCCCGTCGGGGAGGGCGCGAAACGAACGCGAGGGCCAGTCACGAATTATTCCGCGAGGGAAATGGCGCCCGTGGGGCAACCGTTCACCGCGTCGCGCACTGCCTCTTCGAGCTCCGGGCCGGGGTTCTCGTTCAAGATGTAGAGGTAGCCGTCCTCACGGACCTCGAAAACCTCGGGGGCCATGGCCATGCAAATCGCGTTGCTGGCGCACAAGTCAAAGTTCACCTGAATCTTCATTTGTCCTCCTGTGGTGTTACGAGCAGGCTATTCGCTAGCAGGTAGGTCGGGGATGTTCTGCCCCGCTTCTCGCAACAGTCGGATGAGAAAGGGCTTGTCCGACAAAATCGCTCGATCAGCGAGGTAGAGCCGACCGTAGCGCTCGAAATACATGAGTTGCTTGCCGAGAAGGAAGTTGCCGCGGTCAAAGTCCGAGAAGATCCCGCCGCCTTCTTCCGCCAGACGCTGCAGACGTCGCTGAACGCGGATGCGCTTGATGATGTCACGCCACGACGATGCCTTGAGCGAAAACCCGTGAGTGTTCTCCATCTGAATCTGCGTGACGTTCATCATGTCGGAGAACGAAATCTGACCGAAGGGCTTGAGCAAGATCGGGGTGATCATCATGCGCAAGAACTGAGCCAGCTGCTCGTCGTTCATACCCATGGCTTCGCGAAGCTGCGGGCCGTAGTGACGAACGAGGTAGCCCGTCACGTCGGCCCACCCCGTTTCATCTCCGCACACCGCCGCGAGCATGCGCACGAAGAACATGTGGGTGTCCGCGTCGAGGCGTCCGACGATGCCCCAGTCGATGACGCCGATGCGACCATCGGGCAGCAACAGGAGGTTGCCCGCGTGGATGTCACCGTGGAAGGTGCCCCACTTGATCGTCATTTCGAAAAAACCACGAATCAATTGGTCAATCACCGGTGCGGGATCGAGACCACGACGCTCCACGTCCGCCAAGTCGTCAATCGCCGTGCCGGGCAAAAAGTCCATGGTGAGGACGTTTTCGCCGGAGAGGTCGTGGTGCACCGCCGGCACGACAACGAGGTCAAAGCCACCTTGCTCGGTCAGTTCACGGAAGTAGTCCAAAGCCCGTGCTTCATTGCGCAGGTCGATCTCTTCGCCGATTTGAAGCCGCAGGCCGTCGAGCTGTTGGCGCGCGGCGGTGACGAACTGGTCGCCGGTCTGCTTCGCGAGGAAACTGGCGACGGGCTCCATGACGGCAAGGTCGGTAGCCACGATGTGGTCGATGTCGGGGCGCACCACCTTGACGGCGACCTCGCGGCCATCGTGGCGACGCGCACGGTGCACCACGGCAATTGATGCACGGCCCACTGGCTCGGGATCAAATTCGGCAAAGAGTTCGGCCAGGGGCCGGCCCAGTTCACGTTCAATGACCGCCGTCACCTCGTCGAGGGGCACCAAGGGTCCGGTGTCGAGACAACTACGAAACTCGTCCGCCAACAATTCGCCGAAGATGCCCGGCGACGAGGCGATGACCTGGCCGAACTTCACGAAAGTGCCACCCAGTTCCTCGAACGACTCGCGCAAAGGCCGCGCCAAGGGCTTGAGATTGATGGAGTCGGCGCGGCGATGAGCCAGAGCGCGAACCAGCTTCGGTCCGCAGCGACGGGCAAAGACGGTCCCCATGAGAGCCGCACGAGCCGCCACCTCACGACGGCGCGGCACGGGAAGTTCACGCGCCGTGTAGATAAGGCGAGACGAGGGGCTTTGGGTACTCATACCGCCACGCTACGAGCCAACCGTCGATGACGAAACCGTGACAAACGGGCGTTCAGCCTCGGGGAGTCACTTTGGTAAGGTTCTCACACCAACAGACACACGCGTGTGCGATTTTCGTGAGGAAAAAATGAAGGTTCTCGTTATTGGTGGCGACGGATTCTGCGGCTGGCCCACCGCTTTGCACCTCTCCGACCAAGGTCACGACGTCATCATCGTGGACAACCTGTCTCGCCGCAAGATCGACGTCGAGCTCGGCGTTGACTCCCTCACCCCCATTGCCCCCATTGAGACTCGTCTCGCCGTATGGAAGGAAGTCTCGGGCAAGACCATTGGCTTTGAGTACCTCGACGTCGCCCTCGAGTACCAGCGCTTCTTGGACCTCCTGCTCTCTGAGCGTCCCGACGCCATCGTGCACTTCGGTGAACAACGCGCCGCCCCGTACTCCATGCGCACGCCGGCCGCCAAGCGTTTCACCGTGGACAACAACGTGTCGGGCACCCACAACGTGCTGTGCGCCATCGTCGAGTCCGGCCAGGACATCCCGCTGGTTCACCTCGGCACCATGGGCGTCTACGGCTACGGCTGGTCCGGCTCCGCTCCGATTCCGGAGGGCTACCTCACCGTCAAGGTCCCGACGCCTGACGGCGACATTGACCGCGAAATCCTGCACCCGGCCAACCCCGGCTCGGTGTACCACATGACCAAGACCTTGGACCAGCTGCTGTTCGCCTTCTACGCCAAGAACGACGCGCTGCGCATTACGGACCTGCACCAGGGCATCGTGTGGGGCACCCAGACCCCGCAGACCGAGCGCGACGAGCGCTTGATCAACCGCTTTGACTACGACGGCGACTACGGCACCGTCCTCAACCGCTTCCTCATGCAGGCGGCTATTGGTCACCCCCTCACCGTGCACGGCACCGGTGGTCAGACCCGCGCCTTCATCCACGTGCGCGACACGGTGCGCTGCATCGAAATCGCCCTGTCGAACCCGCCGAAGCGCGGCGAGCAGGTCTCGGTCTTTAACCAGGTCACTGAGACCTACCGCGTGCGCGAACTGGCCGAGCTCATCAGCAAGATCACCGGTGTCGAGATTGCCAACTTGCCGAACCCGCGCAAGGAAGCCGCCGAGAACGACCTCAACGTGACGCGCGACCGCTTCGTGGCCCTGGGCCTTAACCCGACGACCTTGTCCGAGGGCCTGCTCAGCGAAGTTCGCGACATCGCGAACCGCTTCAAGGACCGCGCCGACACCACGAAGATCATCGCCCGCTCCGTGTGGAACAAGGGCATGGAGACCTCGCCCGACCTCGTTAAGTAAGTGGAGGCGGGAAACCGCCACTCTCCTTTCTCGGGCCTTGTCTTCCTATGCTGATGAGGTCAGGAGGTCGTGATGACGCGACGCGCAATTGGTTCACTCGACGTCTCGCTCGTCGGGATTGGCTGCAATAACTTCGGGGCTCGCCTCGACCAAGACGGCACCTCGGCCGTGGTTCATGCCGCCCTCGACGCCGGTATCAACTTCTTCGACACCGCCGACATCTACGGCAACACGCAGTCTGAAGTCCTTCTCGGCGTCGCCTTACGCGAACGTCGTGACGAGGCCATCGTGGCCACCAAGTTCGGCATGGGCACCGCGGGTAACGGCACGGAGTTCTCGGCTCGTCCCGAGTACATTCGCTTTGCTCTCGAGGCATCGCTTCGACGACTCGACATCGCCACCATCGACCTGTACCAATTGCACTTTCCCGACGCGCAAACTCCGCTGGAAGACACTCTGGCGACCTTGGCCGCGCTGCGCGATGAGGGCAAAATCCGTGAAATTGGCTGCTCCAACTTCGATGGCGCCATGCTGCGCCACGCCGCCAGCTTGACGTCGGCCGGCATTACTTTTCGCTCCGTCCAAAACCAGTACTCACTGCTACACCGCACGCCCGAACACGACGACACCTTGGCGGCCTGCGCGGAGCTCGGTGTCGGCTTTCTCCCCTACTACCCACTTGCCAATGGCTGGCTCACCGGCAAGTTCGACCCCGACGCACCGCTGGTGGAGGGCACGCGTCTCGCCAACATGCCCGCGGATCGTCAGGGCGTCTGGATGAGCGACGAGATTCTCGATCGTGTTCGCGCTTTGCGAGCCATCTCGACCGACACGTCCATCCCCTTGCTGACGCTCGCGTTCTCCTGGCTAGCCGCACAACCCGCGGTGTCGTCGGTCATTGCGGGCGCGTCCAACCCCGATCAAGTACGTGCGAATGCCGCGGCAGTGGTGGACCTGTCCGATGACGTGCGTCGCCTTCTGGACGACGCCACCGCGTAGCGAGGTCAGCTCTCGGGGCGAAGAAGTTGCAGGCCCGTGCCGTGTGGCCAGCCGGCGCCGAAGATGAGACCCAGGACGAGTCGGGTCGCGGCTTCCACAATGCCCACTGCCTCAAGGCCCCCGACGCGCACGGGACGAAGTCCACTGTCGGCAATGAGGGAGTTAACGAGATCGCCATCGGCACCATCGACGCCACACCAGACGAGATCGCTGCGCGTGCCATTGATGAGCGGCGACTGCATCGCCATGCCACCGAGCGAACTAAAGGCTCGGGCCACCCGGGCGCGTGGCACGTAGGTCGCAAAGAGGGGTAGCTGGTGAAAGGTGTCGGTCTCGATCACGTTGGTGGGGTCAATCAATAACCGGCCATCGAGGAGTTCGGCGTGCTGCGACAAGGTCTCCTCGAGAGCGGATCCGGGAACGGCCAAAATCACCGCGTCGCACTGCGCGACCGAGTCGGCATACGAGACCAGCGTCACGCCGTCTGCCTCGCCGGGCTCGCCACGAGTGCCGTAGCTGACGTGGTGGCCCGCCGCGCTCAGCGCCTCACCAATAGACCGACCGATAAAGCCCGCACCCCAGATCGCGACTGTGGACATGCGACGAAATTAGTGAGCGGTCACCGACGCGACGAGTTTCGTCAAGGTGTCCTTGGCGTCACCGAATAGCAGGATGGTCTTCGGGTTGTACAGGAGCTCGTTCTCAATGCCCGCGAAGCCCGGACGCATAGAGCGCTTCAGGAACACTACGTTGCTGGCCAGATCGGCGTGGATAATCGGCATGCCAAAAATGGGCGAGGTCGAGTCATCAACGGCTGCGGGGTTCACGGTGTCGTTCGCGCCCACCACCAACGCCACATCGCAGGTGGAGAGCTCGGAGTTCGCTTCGTCCATTTCGAGCAACTTCTCGTAGGGGACGTTCGCTTCGGCCAGCAACACGTTCATGTGTCCCGGCATGCGACCCGCGACGGGGTGAATGGCGTAGAACACCTCCACGCCGCGCTTTTCCAATTCGTCGGCGAGCTCGCGCACGGTGTGCTGGGCCTGCGCCACCGCGAGGCCGTAGCCCGGAATAATGGCCACCTTCTCGGCGTAGGCGAGCAGCACGCCGATGTCGTCGGGCGTGCCCGAACGAACGGGGCGCTCCGCCGCGCCGCCGGCGCCGGTGGCGCTGGGAGTGGCGGAACCAAACGCGGAGAACAAGACGTTGGCCAAGGATCGGCCCATGGCCTTGCTCATGAGGCGCGTCAGCAAGATGCCACTCGCGCCCACCAAGGTTCCCGCCACGATGAGCACGGTCGAGTGCAAGGTAAAACCACTCGCGGCGACGGCGAGACCGGTAAAGCTGTTGAGCAGGGAAATGAGCACCGGGACGTCGGCGCCACCAATGGGCAAGACGAAAGCCACGCCCAAGACGGCCGCGATGGCGAGCAGCACCCACAACCACAAGGTGTTGCCGGTCGACACGACGAGCACCATGGACGCCAACGCCGCCACACCGAAAAGGGCGTTGATGACCTGTTGGGCGGGATAGGTCACGGGGCGACCCGTCATCAGTTCCTGGAGCTTCGCGTAGGCAATGGCCGAGCCCGAGAATGACACGGTGCCAATGAGCACACCGAGCAGCACCTCAATGGATACGTAAATCGCGGGGTGGGCACCTTCGCTTCGCTGAGCGATGAGTTCGGTGATCGACACCAAGGCCGCGGCACCGCCACCCACACCGTTAAAAATCGCCACCAGCTGTGGCATCGCGGTCATCTGCACCAAGCGTGCGGCCGGTACCGCCACCACCGTGCCAATGACCATTCCCAACATCATCAATCCGATGTTGCCGAGTGAGTGTCCCGGTGTTGATTGGTAGAAGAACGTCGCGCCAACCGCGATGGCCATGCCGATGGCGGCCACCACATTGCCCTGCCGAGCGCGTCGTGGAGACCCGAGACCCTTGAGTGCGATGAGGAAGGTGGTCGCGGCGACGAGGTAGAGAACGTCGATGACGGTGGCGCGGGTCACTTCTGGCCGCCCTTGCGGTCATTCTTCGACTTGAACATTTCGAGCATGCGGTCCGTCACGACGAATCCGCCCACGACGTTCAGGGTGGCCAAGATGACCGCGAGGAAGCCGAGGACGCGCTCGGCGGGCGTCGTGGCGTTACCCAAAATGATCATGGAGCCCACGAGGATGACCCCGTGAATGGCGTTCGAACCACTCATCAGTGGAGTGTGCAAGATGCTCGGCACCTTGGCGACAATTTCCACACCGACGAAAATCGCCAGCACGAAAACCGTGATGTAGGCCAGTAATCCGCTACCCATGATTTACTCCTTTTCACCCAGTGGCTCGCACGCGACGCCGAGGGCCTCGGCAGTCGCGCCGTGATGAACTATTCCGTTGGACGTCACGGTGGCGCCGCGCACGATGTCGTCGTCCCACGCCGGGGCAACCTCACCTTTTTGGCCGTAGAGCGCCAAGAGCTTGAGAACATTGTTGGCATACATCGAACTGGCCGACGAGCCCATGGCGGCGGGCGGATTCGCCATTCCGATCACGCGCACGCCGTTCACGTCGATGCTCTGGCCCGCCACGGTGGCTTCGCAGTTTCCGCCGCCATCAGCCGCCATGTCCACGACCAATGAACCTGGTCGCATCTTGTCGAGCATGGCGCGGGTGACGAGAATGGGCGACTTTCGTCCGGGCACGGCGGCCGTCGTAATCACGATGTCGGCTGCGGCCACTTCGTCGACGAGAGCGGCTTGTTGGGCCGCCTTCTCGTCCTCGGTGAGTTCGCGGGCGTAGCCCCCGGCAGCGTCAGCCGTCACGCCGAGTTGCACGAAGACAGCACCGGCGGACTCAGCCTCTTCTTTCGCCGCACTACGCACGTCATAGGCCCGCACCTTGGCGCCCAGGCGCTTGGTGGTGGCGATGGCTTGGAGGCCTGCCACCCCCACACCCATGATCAACACGCGGGCGGGTCGAATGGTGCCCGCCGCCGTCGTGAGCAGGGGGAAGAAACGGTCAAATTCCGCCGCGGCAACGAGGGCGGCGCGGTAGCCCGACACCGTGGCCTGGCTCGACAACGCATCCATGTACTGCGCGCGCGTCGATCGCGGGACGAGGTCAAAGCTCACCACGGTGATGTTCTTGGCGACCAGTGCGGCCACGACATCGGTGGCGAGAAGCGGTGACAGAAAGGAGAGGTGGAGCGAACCCTCGCGCAACGCGGCAACCTCCGCCACGGTCGGAGGGTTGACACGGATGGTCACATCGCTCGCGTCGGGCGAGCCGACCGTGGCCCCCGCGTCGCGGTACGCCTCGTCGAGGTAATTCGACAGCGCACCGGCGCCACTCTCCACGAGCACCTGCCAACCCTCGGCGACCAGGGCCTTCACCGCATCAGGAGACAAGGACACGCGAGTTTCACCAGGGCGAGTTTCGCGGGGAACGAGAATTCTCATAACTCAGTTCTACTCCGCGTGCTCGCGCGAGAATGGCGTTAGTGGCGAGGACTTTGGGCCAAACCCGCCATCAAGGTATCGAGCGTCTGGTCGAAAGTCGCCTGCGCGTCGTCGGCGAACATCTGGTGATTCATCTCGAGCGCGACGCACCCGTGGACCATGGCCCAGACCGACTGCGCCGTGCGCCGCGGATCGAGGGGGGCAAAGGCGCCACTGTGCACGCAGCGCGAGATGATGTCGACGAGGCGCCCGTAGGCCCGAGCCGCCAATTCCGCCGATTCCATCGACGGCTCAAAACCCTCGAAGTGGTGAAGGAACATCACCAAATAATGGCCACGATGTTCTAACGCGAAGCGGCGATAGGCGTGACCGGAGGCGCGAAGGGTGTCGACCGGATCGTCGAGATCCACGTCCATCGCTCGATGCAGCTCGGCGAAGCCCTCGGCAAAGATCGTGTCAATCAATCCGTTTTTCCCGTGGAAGTGGTTGTAGATAGCCATGGGGGCGACGCCCGCGGACTGCGCGACGGCCCGCACCGTGAAACCCTCGGGTCCGTCGTCTTTCAGAATCTGCAGAGCTGCACTGCGCACGGCGCCTTCAATGAGGTGCGACGACGTTCGAGCGGAAACCACCTGTTCAGACTAATAGAACAACGTGCTACTATTGTGGAACATCGTTCTATTAAGGAATTCCATGGTTACGGATACTCACGCCCGGCGCTGGCAGATTCTCGGCGTTCTCTCCCTCAGCGTCTTTCTCGTCGTGGTCGACAACACCGTGGTGAATGTGGCCCTGCCGAGTCTGGCACGAGACTTTCACGCCTCCAATACCGCCCTGCAGTGGATCGTGGATGGCTACTCACTCCCCTTCGCCGCCCTACTGCTCCTCGGTGGCGACACCGGTGATCGCTTCGGTCGCAAGCGCGTCATCTTGACGGCCATGGCCTTCTTCGCGCTGTTCTCCCTATTCGCGTCGTACACCCACTCGAGTGGTGAACTCATCATCGCCCGCGCCCTCATGGGTGCCGCCGCGGCCTTCATCTTCCCCGCCACCTTGTCGCTTCTCACGGTGACCTTCACCGACCCACGCGAGCGCGCGGCGGCCTTCGGTATTTGGGGGGCAACCTCCGGCATCGCCGTGGCGGTGGGCCCCATTGTTGGCGGTGCACTGATTACCCACTTCTGGTTTGGCTCCATTTTCCTCATCAACCTGCCCATCGCCGCCGTGGCCATTGCGCTGGGCTGGTGGCTCTTGCCCGAAGCGCGAGGGATCGCCAAGAAGATTGACCTCCCGGGCCTCGGCCTCGGCACCGTGGGAGTCACCACCTTGATTCTGGCGATCATCGAAGGGCCAATCTGGCACTGGACCAGCCCCACCATCATTGCGCTCTTCGTGGTCTCCCTCTTGGTCCTAGTCGGCTTCATCGCCGTGGAGCGCCACCAACAACACCCCATGCTCGACGTGCGAATCTTCCGCCACGCCGCCTTTTCCGCGGGCGCCGCGTCGATTGCCATCAACTTCTTTGCGCTCTTCGGATTCATCTTCCTGGTGACCCAGTACTTCCAATTCATTCGTGGCTACTCCGCGTTCTCGTCCGGCCTGCACACCTTGCCCTTCGCCATCAC
>CAISIU010000084.1 GCA_903885505.1 uncultured Actinomycetes bacterium
ATTCATGGCGACGAGTCCGCCATCGTGGACGCGGCTGACCGCCACGTGGCGGCCGGCGCTGACCACGTGTGCTTGCAGTTCCTTGGAGCCGATCTGACGACCCCTCCTTATGACGACTGGCAGCGCGTCGGAAAGGCCTTGGCCGCACGATGAAGATTGACATTTACCGAGACATCAGCGCTACGCCCGCCGAGGTCTGGGATGCCCTCGCGGACATCTCCACTCACATCGAGTGGATGGCCGATGCGCGCTCCATCACCTTTCTCACCGATCAGCGCAGTGGGCTGGGCACCAGTTTTCTCTGCCTGACGGCACTCGGACCCCTGCACACCACAGACAAGATGACCATTACCCGCTGGGAAGATGGCGTCTCCATGGGCGTTCGCCACGAGGGACTCGTCACGGGAGAGGGCTACTTCACGGTGAGCGACTCCCCCACCCGCCTTCGCTGGACCGAAGAACTACACCTCCCCTGGTGGTGGGGCGGTCCCATCGCCGAACTGTTCGCGCGACCGATATTGCGTGCGGTGTGGCGTGGCAACCTCCGTCGATTCGCATGGCGAGTGACGCCCCGCTGAGTTTTAAGCTGGAAGGGTGTCGCGGGCTTTCTCGCCTAAGGGCGAATGTCGTTCGGTCCAAAAATCTCGACCGCAGGACGCGAGCGTGCCGGCACCAATAGCCGAACCGGAATCGCAATCAAGCAGAGCAAGAAGGCCAAGCTGAGTGACACCGCGACTGCGCCGAACGTCACGTCGAAAAAACCGTGCACCACTCCGGCCAAGAAAGGACGGTGCCACAGCGACGTGATGTACACCGGCAGGGCCGCGACGAGCCACAGGCCCAGCGGTGCGGTGATCAGCGAGGTGAAGTGTCGCTGAGCGCCAATGACCATGCCGAGGAGGAGGGTAAACGTCACGGCGAGGATGGACCACCAGCCCACGTGGCCGTCACTGGCGATCCACCAGCAGGCGTACACCGTCATCACGCCACGCCACCAAGCCGTGACTTTTTCCACCTGTCGTCCTCGTGCAGCGAATCGTCGAGCCATGACCTTTACGGTACCAAGGTCGACTCACGCGGGCACGCCGATACGCTCTCTCTGTGCCGTCTGGAGTTCTCGCCATCATTGGCTCGGGTGAAATCTCCCCGGGACTAACAAAAATCCATCGTGAGCTGCTGTCACGGCACGGCGGACCCGCACTGCTTCTCACCTCTACCTTCGGTTTCCAGGAAAACATTCCTCAACTGACCGAGAAGATCACCGACTACTTCCGTGACGCCACCGGCACGACCTTGGTGCGTCACGACCTCGAACGCGACGCCACCGACGTGCAGCGCGCGCAGTTGCGCCAGGCCCTCGCGGACGCGGACTACGTCTTTGCCGGTCCAGGTAGCCCCAGCTACGCCATGAGTGCGTGGGGACCGGCGGGCTTGACCGACAGCCTCGCGGACGTCTTACACCGAGGCGGCACGGTGACCTTCGCGTCGGCCGCCGCGTGCACCTTGGGCCAACACTGCGCGCCCATCTACGAGATTTACAAAGTCGGCCACGACCCTCAGTGGATTGACGGACTCAACCTGCTCAGCTACTTCGGTCTGACCGCGTCAGTGATTCCCCACTTTGATAACGCCGAAGGCGGGAACCACGACACGCGTTACTGCTACCTCGGTGCGCGTCGTCTCGCGACGCTGCAGGCGCAGCTCCCGCTGGGTGAAGCCATCTTCGGGGTCGACGAATACACCGTGGCTATTTTTCGAGAGGATGAGCGGACGGTAGAGGTTCACGGGCGCGGTCACGCCTACTGGATCACCCCGAGTCGCACTGTCACCATTTCTCCCGGGGCGCCGGTGAGTCTCGACGATTTTGGAGCCGCCACTCGCAGCTTCTCGCCGGGTCCCGAGAAAACCGTTAGCGATCTCGATGACCTCGTCGCTCGCATTGGGGCCTCGTCTCCCGACGCCATTGATGCGGTTGCGACCTTGGTTCGCCGGGCCGCCACGGGTGGCGACGGCTTCATTGATCCTTCCGCCCTCTTTACCCGCCTGCTCGAGATTCGTCGAGACGCTCGTGCCGAGCGTCAATTCGCCCTCGCCGATGCCATTCGTGACGCCATTGTCGCCACCGGTGTCGAAGTCAAAGATGGACCCGACGGTTCCACCTGGGCCTTCCCGGCATCCTCATAACAGTCACGTAGTGTCAGGCCATGGGTCTGTACTCCTCCGTCATCGCACCTCGCCTCGTCGACATTGCCTGCGGGCCGAAGGCCCTCGATAAGTGGCGTCGACCCGTCGTCGAGGGACTGTCGGGCATTGTTTTAGAGATTGGTGTCGGGGGAGGGCGAAACCTTCACCTCTACCCCCCCGAGGTCACGGAAATATGGGGCGTTGAGCCCTCGCCGGTGATGCGCGCGGTGGCCGACAAGCGCGCTCGATCCCTCGGCCGCGAGATCAACTGGGTGGGCGACGACGCGCAGACTCTCGATATTCCGGCGGGCAGCGTTGACTTTGTCGTGTCCACCTTCACCACGTGCACCATTGCCGATCCGACAGTGGCCTTAGAGAAAGCCAAACTCGCGCTGAAGCCCGGCGGCGAACTTCGTTGCGTGGAGCACGGCATCGCTCCGGACGAATCGGTGCGTCGCTGGCAGACGCGTCTTCAGCCCCTCCACATTCATTTGGCGGACGGGTGTCACCTCCTGCGCAACCCCGGCGACATCGTGCGCGCCGCAGGTTTCACCGAAACGCAGCGATTCGAGAAGTATCCCCTTCCCTACCAAAAGTGGATGTATTTCACCTCTCTTCGAGCGGTCCCGACCGAGGTCTAGCCTGAGAGCGTGAAGGCCGAACACAGTCTCATCGTCGGGCGCTTTAACCCCCCGCACGAGGGCCACCATTTTCTCATCGACGCTGCCGCGCGCAGCTCCAAGCACGTCACCGTCATCGTGACCGGTTCCTCTCGCGAGCAAATTCCCATCGCCACTCGCGTGTCGTGGCTTCGTAACGCCCACAGTTGGTACCCCCACATCACGGTGGTCGGTGCCGTTGACCCTCACCCCATTGATTATTCCGACAGTGCGGTATGGGATCTCCACGAAGCCGTCTGGCGTCAGGCAATCGAGCAGACCGGCATCGTCACGCCAGTCGACGCGGTCTTTACTCCCGCGTCGTACGGCGAAGAACTCGCAAAGCGCTTTAACGCCCATCTCATCAACCTCGGCAACTCGAGAGAGCCCTTTCTCTATTCGTCCACCGACATTCGCCGAGACCCCGAGGGCCACTGGGACGACGTACGCCCCGACGTTCGTGGATGGTTGGCGAAGCGAGTGGTCGTGTTGGGTGCCGAATCCACCGGCACCACCACCTTGGTCAAAGAACTTCGTGAGCACTATCGCCGCCTCGGCGGCCCCTACGGCCTCACGCAATGGGTACGTGAATTCGGGCGTGACATGTCGTGGATCAAGTTGAACAAGCTGCGCACCGAACGAGCGCTCCTGAACCTCCCCGAGCCCACGATGTGGGACCTCGAGTGGAGCGATAAGGACTTCATCGATATCGTGCGTGAGCAAAACCGTCTCGAAGACGAAGCGGCTCGACTGGGTGGCCCCCTCATGCTCTGTGATACCGACTCGTTCGCATCCTTGGTGTGGCAACAGCGTTACCTCGGCCACATGTCTCCGGACGTCGCCGCGTTCTCGCAGCACGCCCCGCGCGCTCTCTACATCTTGACCACGCACGACGGCGTGGACTTCGTTCAAGACGGCGTTCGCGACGGCGAGCACGTGCGCGAAGACATGACCGACATGTTCCGCGAGGCCCTGCGTGGCCAGGCCACTCCCTGGATTGAAGTCAGTGGCGTGGACCACGAACAGCGCGTGGCGCAATCGATTGCGGCCATTGACCAGGTTCTGGCTGGCGCGTGGCGCTGCGGCCCCGCCTGATTAAAACTCTTCGGTGACCAAAATCTTTTGGTAGGTGTTGGCCTTCTCGTCTTGCAAGACACAGGCCTGGTTGTCGTCCGGCGTGCCAATGCGCAGCGTCGTCGCGGGGTCGAGGTCGTAGCTAAAGCTCCAGCCCTCAGGTAGCTGCAATACCGAGCCCAAATCACGCAAGGTATCCATCGTTTGTGTCGCATCGACGTAGTGCGCGAAGGCCTGCATGATGTAGCGATCACCGTTGGCAGCCGTCAAGAAATAGCGGGGTTGGTGTGCGGCAAACTCCCACCAGTTGTCTCGCTCCACCCAACGCTCGACG
>CAISIU010000085.1 GCA_903885505.1 uncultured Actinomycetes bacterium
CAAAAAACCCGGCTCGAGTTTCTCGAGCCGGGTTTTTTGTTGTCACACATATCTGGTGCCCCCGGCAGGATTCGAACCTGCGCTCACGGTTTAGGAAACCGATGCTCTATCCCCTGAGCTACGGGGGCGAATGTGTGGCTCTCACCCCGATCCCAGCAAACACTTTGTCCACTAGTTCGACGTCAGCACCACTCCCCTGCTTTGACCCATAGTCACCACACCTCACTCACTTGGAAGGTGAACCCTCCTCGGAACGAGATGCAGTTAAGACTGCGCACCAGCGTACCCCTCGACCCTTCGTTAGTGAGTCTTCGTTCCAATGACGAACGCCCCGGTTCACAGAACCGGGGCGTTCACCGTGACGCGTCAAAGCGCCGGCTAGGCGAGTGCTTAGCTGGCTGTCACCACGACGCAGTTATCGCCCGAGCCGTCCAGTCCGTGGTTCTTGCTGAATTTGGCAGTATTCGAGCCCGAGGTCGATATTGCTGAGCTGAGCGTCACGTTCAGGGATTGAAGTTGGGTGGTGAGGAATTGTGCCGCGGCAGTGGCGCGAGCCACACTGAGCTGGCCCGGCGCACCCGGATTGGCGTAACCGTGAATCGAAAGCGTCCTAAAGCCCTGGGCCTTTATGGCTTTGGCCTGTGCGATCAACTGAGTCTTCATGGTCGCAGACAAGGCTGATCGCCCGTAAGCAAAGGTCCCGATATTAGCGACGCTGCATGCGGTGAAGGGGTCGATTTCGACCGCCCCATTGCCTCGTCCCGAATGCCCGGCCCATGTGGTTGACACATTCGTGGCGTTCGACGCCGCGAAGCCGGATCCGCCGCCACCGCCACTTCCTGAGTCGTCGCCAAATTCTGGAATCCCCTCCATGCTCGAACCGCCGCCACCGCCACCGCCGAAGTAACCGCCGCCGCCACCGCCGCCGCCTTCACGACCGGTGGAGCCGCCAGATCCGCCGTTACCGCTGGTACCGGCGGTTCCTGGCGCGTTGGGATCGCCAACGCCGCCCGCGCCGCCCGCCATCAGAGTCCCGCCCTCGCCGCCTGAGGCATTTGACGGCCTGCCATAGGTCGTCGGGTCACCAGCGGCGCCAGGTTGATTCACATTCCCGCCAGCGCCACCTACCGGGTCCGCATCGAGGGCACCAGCGCCACCGCCACCGCCGGCAATGACGAGTGCGGACTTGCCGTCGTAGACGCCCGACAATCCGCCGCCACTTCCCGACGATTGTGTTCCCGCGCCACCACCGCCGTAGACGGCGCCGGGCGTATTACCGCTGTAACCGATAAACCCAAATCCACCGAGAGAGCCAACGACGACCGAGAGCGTCGAACCAGGCGTGACCGGCACAGTGGCAGAGCCAACGCCACCGACGCCACCAATACCCCCGTTGTAGTCCGTTCCACCCTCGCTGCCGGCGACGTAGATCGTGACCGCGCAGACATTTGACGGTACGACGTAGGTCTGGTCCGAGCCCGTGAATGAAAACGAAGTACCGGTCGGCAAAGTGGCTGCCGACGAGTTCAGCGGGGAGAGAATCCCTTCGGCGCCCAAAAAGGCCATCGCCGCGATAGCGCTCACTACCGACCTTCTCAAAACGAAACGAAAATTGAGCACCTTGTCCCCTTGTCATCGCAGCGAATCCGCCGCTCACGAGCGATGGTATCAGTGAGAAGAATTGATGGAGACCATGAGTTCTTGGCGTCGTTTGAACCGGTTGCGCCCGAGGGGGTCAAAGGCGGTGGACATATGGCTTTGCCATACCTCCATTTGCATCATCCGTTTCACCCTCTCGTGACGCGGCCGCCCCCTGGTCGAGATGGAACCATCGCAAAGTGACTCTGTCCCCTAATTTGCCCGTGACAAGCGGCAATCCCGAGACCTACGGTCACAGCAGGTCCACTATTTGCCGCATCGCACGGCGAAATAACCATGGACTTTGTGGAAGGACTGACATGTCCCTCGTCGGCCGTCGAGTTTCTCGCCTTTTTTCGCTTTTCCCGCAATCTCTCGCGGACCATCACTCCCCGTCACACCGACGCCGTATTTCACTTTCCAACGCCTCCCTGTTGTCGATCGTGGCTGCGGGCTCGGTGGCCACCGCCCTGATTGCCTCTCCTGCCTTTGCCGTCCCTGGTTCAGTGGGCCTGGGTTCAGCTAGTTCCTATGCCGTCGTGGCAGGCAGCGCCATCACCAATACGGGACCCTCGGTCATCACGGGCGATTTGGGGCTCGATCCCGGCTCCGCGGTAACCGGATTTCCGCCGGGGACAATCACGGGAGCCACGAACGTCTCAAATGGTGGGTCGTTGGCTGCTCAAGGTGATGTCACCACCGCGTTCAATGATGCGGCGGGACGCAGCTCGACGTTGTCCATCACCGCAGACCTTGCGGGCAACACGTTGACGTCGGGCGTGTACAGCGCCGCGAGCAGCATGGCGCTCAGTGGCGCCTTGACACTTAACGGCCAGGGAAATCCGGATGCGGTTTTCATCTTTCAGGCGGGGTCAACCTTGACGACCGCCTCCGGTAGCAGCGTTGTTCTCGAAAATGGGGCGCAGGCATGCCACGTCTTTTGGGAAGTTGGATCGTCGGCCACTATTGGCACCACCACATCATTTGTAGGTACCGTGCTCGCCCTGACCTCCATCTCGCTGCTGACGGGTGCGACCGTCCAAGGTCGCATGTTGGCTCGCAACGGAGCGGTGACCTTGGATACGAACACCATCACCGTTCCCACTTGTGACACCCCGACGAGCACCACTACCGAGTCCTCGACAATTCCGACGGGACCACCGGCGACGGGATTCGGTGGGGCGGCCCCTCACGGCAGTTCGTTTCTTCGTAACCTGACCATCTCGGCAGCAGCGATTTCCGTGATGAGCGCTCTCGCTGCCGTCGCGCTCCACCGTCGCCAAACTCGACGGGCGCTCCACCTCGTCGCCGAGAGTCGTGGCCACTAGGTCCAGGTTGAGCGCGAGTGGCCGCTTCGCGTTGATCTCGGCCCTCGCGCTGGCGACCGCGGTTCTGGCCGCCACGGCGCCGTCTCGAGCGAGGGAATCCACGACGACGATTCCCCGTTACCCGCCCACCTCCGCAGCGGCACTGTCGAACCGTTCTCCCCTGCCACAACGATCACCACCGGTCACGCTGACGATTCCCGCCATCCACGTGTCAACGAAGGTCGGCTCGTTGGGCCTTACGTCGACGGGGGAAGTTCAAGTTCCGCTCACCGCCGCCACCGTGGGTTGGTACCGACTGGGACCAACTCCCGGCCAACGAGGTGCCGCCGTGATCTTGGGGCACGTTGACTCATACGTGGGTCCAGGAGTCTTCTTTCATCTCGACCACCTCATGCCTGGGGACAAGATCACGGTCGTTTTGGCCAATGGCGAGTCAGTCGTCTTTCGGGTGATCCGAATTCGCGAATATCTAAAGACCGCGTTTCCTAATCGTCTCGTGTATCTCGCGAGCAGCGGACGATGGCTGAATTTAGTGACCTGCGGAGGACAATTCGATCGTGCCACTGGGCACTATCTTTCCGACATCGTCGTTTTCGCTTCGTACATTTCCATGCACCGTTAGGTGCATGGAGTACCCCGCCGACTCATCTGGCTATGCGCCGCCGAGCAACTGCGTTAACAGGTCGTCGACGAGGCCCCTGATCTCGTCACGAATTGCCCGCACTTCTTCCACGGGCTTGCCCGCGGGGTCGGTAAGCGGCCAATCGAGGTATCGCTTGCCCAAGTAGACCGGACACGCGTCACCGCAGCCCATCGTGATGATGACGTCGGAGGACAAGCCCATCGCCTCAGTGAGCACCTGGGGCTTCTGTTCACGAATGTCAATGCCCACCTCGAGCATTGCCTCCACCACCGCGGGATTGAGATGCTCGCCCGGTGCGGTACCCGCCGAATGAATGACCACTCGGTCGCCACCTAACTGGCGGGCGAAACCTGCCGCCATCTGAGATCGTCCGGCGTTGTGCACGCAGAGAAAGAGGATTTCGGGGCGACGTGATGATTCGGACATGACTTACTTCTCCTGAGTGGTCGGATACAAAGCAGCAGCGATACCAAAGCCCACGAGGGCGCCAACAACCTGCACGGCGATGAATGCCGGCGCGGACGACGGAGCAATACCGGCAAAGGTGTTAGAGAACATTCGGCCGATGGTGATAGCGGGATTGGCGAAGCTGGTGGAACTCGTAAAGAAGTAGGCCGCTCCGATGTAGCAAGCCACAGCCGCCGCGCACAAATGACTGCGACCCGAGCGCACTAACGCGAAGATGGTCACGATCAAACCTGCCGACGCGACCACCTCAGAAATCAGGTGCGCACCCGTGGCCCGATGATGAGTCGAGAGAGAGATGGCCGGCTCCGAAAACATCACGTTCGCGAGCACGGCGCCGCTGCCACATCCGACCACCTGCACCAGTACGTACGCGAAGAAATCGGACCACGTCAGCGAGCGGCTGAGCGCCGCGACTCCGCTAACGAGCGGATTGAAGTGGGCACCCGAAATGGGTCCCAAGATCTGAATGAGCACGTACAAGCCCACTGCCGTCACCGCGGTGTTCTCGAGCAATTGCAGTCCGACGTCCGTCGGCGACAAGGTCTGCGCGGCGATGCCCGAACCAATGACGATGCACGCCAACAAAGCACTTCCGAGGTATTCGGCTAACAATCGGCGGGCGAGACGGGGCATGGACGGACCTTTACGAGCGGGGGCGAGCGCGACCTTCACTTTAGACATTGATGGTCATCAATGTATTGTGAGGTGATGGTTCGATCTCGCCTCATCCCCGTGACCGAGGTATCGACAGTGGGCCACTCGGTCATGAGCGAGGCCGACGCACAGCAGCGCGCGCTGGTCTTCAGCGCTCTGGGCGACCCTGTTCGCCTCCGCCTTCTGTCGCTCATTGCGTCGGCGGGAGAAATCTGCTCCTGCGATCTTCAACGGCCCGTCAGCAAGAGCCAACCCACTATCTCGCACCACACTCGGGTGCTGGTCGAGGCGGGACTGATTGTGGGGGAAAGACGTGGACGCTGGATGTGGTGGCGCGTCGCCCCGTCGCAGATCAACAATGTGCAACGAATTTTGCTGTCATAACTTGCTGCGTCGTCACGGCTAGGTTTCAGCCATGAGACTCATTCGCCGCCTGGTGACCATTGTTGTCGTGCTGGCGGCCGGTGCGGGTGGCGTGCTGTACGTTGCTCATCGCCACTCCTCGATACCGACGACGACCACCACGACGACTCTTCCCATCCCCGTCGCCCCCCTCTCGGGGCAACTCGACCCTGGTGGCGCATCACTTGCCCGACCGGCGCTGACTGTGAAGATCGAGAACACTCCGGGGGCGCGCCCCTTGTGGGGAGTCGACCAAGCGGACGTGGTCTACGAGGAAATTGTTAATGGTGGCATCACCCGCCTCGCCGCCATTTTCAACACCCATCTGCCGGCTCGCGTTGGTCCCGTTCGCTCGGTGCGACCTACCGACGTCGGCGTGGTCTCCCCCGTGGGCGGCATCTTCGCCTACTCCGGTGGAGCGGCCTACGCCATTCGTGCCATCCAGAAGGCGCCCGTGACTTTGGTCGATGAAACGCGTTCCCTGCGCCTGGCCGCGATGTTTCGTGATCACACACGTTTCGCGCCGGAGAATCTCTATCTAATTGCCCCTCGCATCATCGCCTTCGGCGGAACCCCCGTCCCGCCACCCTCACTCTTTACCTATCGCTCCGCGTCATCAAAGACGGTGGGCGCTCCCGCGCGCGTCCTCACGGTGAATTTGCCCAGCATCTACGCCCCCACTTTCACCTGGAATGTGACGACCAAGAGTTGGGATCGCTCGATTTTTGGTCGCCCTGACATCACGGCGACGCACGTTCGCATTTCTCCGAGAAACGTCATCGTCATGTGGATCAATTACGCCGGCGGCGTCGGCACCATGAACTCCGTGGGACAACTCGTCGGATCAGGTCCGGCGGCGGTTTTTCAGAACGGCAAAGAGATTGCCGG
>CAISIU010000086.1 GCA_903885505.1 uncultured Actinomycetes bacterium
ATTGGAATTGCAGAGCCTGCTGTCGGGTCCCTATGACGCGTCCGATGCCATTGTCGAACTTCACGCCGGTGCGGGTGGCACGGACGCCCAGGACTGGGCTGAGATGCTGGTGCGTATGTACAGCCGCTGGGCCGAACGACGGGGATTTGCCGTCGAAATTGACGAAATCACTGAGGGCCAAGAAGCGGGCATTTTGTCCGCGACCTTGATGGTCAAGGGACGATTCGCCTATGGCTGGATGTCGGCCGAGCGCGGCGTGCATCGCTTGGTACGTATCAGCCCCTTCGACTCGCAGGCTCGTCGTCAGACGTCGTTTGCCAGTGTCGACGTCACGCCCTTCGTGGTGGACTCATCAAACGACGTGGAGATCGACGAAAAAGATTTACGCGTCGACACCTACCGCTCCTCGGGCGCCGGTGGCCAGCACGTAAACAAGACCGACTCCGCCATTCGTCTCACTCACTTGCCGACGGGAATCGTGGTGAGTTGTCAGAACGAACGCAGCCAGCACCAAAACCGCGCCCGCGCCATGCAAATTCTTCAGGCCAAGCTGGCCGAGCGGGCTCGCGAAATGCAGCGCGCGGAATTAAACGCGCTGTCGGGTGACCGAGGCGATAACGCCTGGGGTAACCAAATTCGCAGTTACGTCCAAGCGCCCTACCAACTGGTTAAAGATCACCGCAGTGATTTCGAGACGGGCAACGTGGAATCAGTGCTGGATGGCGATTTAGACGGCTTTATGGAAGCCGAACTTCGCCGCCTGCGTTCATCTCAGTGACCGCGGTTTCGCCCCCTCGACGGGTAGACTGATGATGTTGATTTGTTCACTCGAGCACCCGCTCGACGCGCCGCGGAGGTGCCCGTGATTCGCTTTGAGAACGTCTCTAAGACGTATAAGAACGGCACTCCTGCCCTGAAGAACATTTCGGTGAACATCGAAAAGGGCGAGTTTGTCTTTTTGGTCGGCTCCTCGGGCTCCGGCAAGACCACTTTCCTGCGTTTGCTGCTGCGCGAGGAGACGCCGGACGAGGGCCGCATCTTGGAGGCCGGCCGCGACGTGCTCAAGATCAAGAAGTGGCGCGTGCCCTATCTGCGCCGCAACATTGGTTGCGTGTTCCAGGACTTCCGCCTGTTGCCGAACAAGACGGTTTTTGAAAACGTCTCGTTCGCCCTCGAGGTCATCGGCCGTCCCCGCGAAACCATTGACACCCAAGTGCCGCAAATCTTGGAATTGGTCGGCCTGTCGGACAAGGCCAACAACTTGCCGAGCGAGCTGTCCGGTGGCGAGCAGCAACGCGTGGCCGTCGCGCGCGCGTTCGACAATCGCCCCTTGATATAGCTGGCCGACGAGCCCACGGGAAACTTGGACCCCGCCAACTCCGAAGCCATTATGGCCCTGCTCGAGCGCATTAACCGCGCCGGCACCACTGTGGTGATGGCCACCCACGACCAGGCCCTCGTGGACCGCATGCGCCGTCGCGTGATCGAACTCGACAAGGGTGAAATGGTCCGCGACCAAGCCCGTGGCGTATACGGCACCGACTCGGGGGAGACCCTCTAATGCTGGTATTTCTTCGGTACACCATTCGCGAAACGGCCACCAACCTGTGGCGCAATCGCATGATGACCATCGCGGCTGTCCTCACCGTCGCGGTCTCGCTTTTCCTCGTGGGCGCGGCCCTTATTTTGAAGCAGAGTGCGGCGCAGGCCTCCGCGCACTGGCAGGGCGGCACCCGCGTCACGGTGTGGATGGACGCGTCGGCGAGCCCGACCGAAATCTCCACCATCAAGGGCACGCTCAACAGCTCGCCCTTCGTCTCGAGCTGTGTGTATCACACGCAAACCGAGGACTGGCACGAAGCGCAGCAGTTGCTGCCGCCGAACGAAGCCTCCGTTCTTACGGTCACTGAGGTGCCATCCAAGTTCGTGTGTGTGCCGCGCGTGCCCACGGACGCTGCGCAGCTGGCAAGTGCGCTGCAGGGTCAGCCCGGCATTTTCCAAGTCACCGCGCCGTATCAGCAGATCCGCGCCATGCAGCACATGATTCGCATCGTGCAGTACGTCTTCTTGGCTCTGGCCCTGGTGCTGCTCATTTCGGCGACCGTTTTGATCTTGAACACCATTCGCATGGCCATCTTCGCGCGCCGTCGTGAGGTCGCCGTGATGAAACTCGTGGGTGCCACCAACTGGTTCATCCGCGTGCCCTTCGTCACCGAAGGCTTCATCGAGGGTCTTATTGGTTCGGCGATCGCGGTGGTCGGTATGACCGCGCTGCACACCTGGTACCCGTTACACGGTGTCTATCAATTGTCGACGTCTGACCTCTTCGGCACAGACATCGCCGTCGTGGCGGTGGGTGTGTTTATCGGGTCGGCTGGATCTGCCATGGCGATCCGCCGCTTCCTCGACGTTTAGCTCTCGGCTTCGAAGTCGACCGCGAGCGAGTTCACGCAGTAGCGAAGTCCGGTCGTGGCCGGACCATCGGGAAAGACGTGTCCGAGGTGGCCACCGCAGCGTGAGCAGATGATTTCGGTGCGCACCATGTTGTAGGAGTGGTCGGGGCGCTCGATGATGGAGCCCGGCTCACACGCGTCGAAGCTGGGCCAGCCACAGCCGGAGTCGTACTTGTGCTCGGCCGTGAAGAGAACCTGTTCGCAGCCACCGCAGGTAAAGACACCGTTACCGTCCACGTGTAGGAGTGATCCGGTAAAGGGCGGCTCAGTGGCGGCTTCGCGAAGGACCGCGTAACGGTCACTCCCCAGTTCTGCCTTCCACTCTTCTGCTGATTTGATGACGGGGAATTCCACGTCGGCAGATTATGGGCTAGTCGAGAAATCCCGCTCGGGGCGCCAGCGGGAGCACACGCGGCTCCTCGGGCTCGTCGCGCAGGTGACGCCCGATCGCGGCCGCGATTCCCTCGGCATCGAGTCCCAGCATGTGCAGTAAGTGGTCGGGCTTGTCGTGCTCTAGGTAGGCACGCGGCACACCCAAGATGCGGGTCTTGGGGAAGGCCACGCCCGCCTGCTGCGCGGCGAGACGCACCGCCGAGACCATGAGGGCACCGCCACCACCGTGGCGCACACCGTCTTCGATCGTGAGCACGCGCTCGTGGGTCAGCGCGTCAGCGATCATGCCCGGGTCTGGCGGCAACACGCGAACGTCATACAGCGTGACATCCTGGCGTTTCACGCCCAATTGCTCGAGCGCGGCGTAGGCGGAACCGGCCATCTTGCCGACGGCGAGCACGCAGATCTTGCCGTTGCCCTGCTGTAGCTTGCGAGCGGTCAACCCTGATCCCGTCTGGCCGTCCAGCATGACGGGGCGCGTCTTCGGCATGCGAATAGCGCAGGGTCCCGGAATCTGAAGGGCCTCGGCCAGCATGACGGGCACTTCTTCAATGCACGAGGGCGCAAAGATGGTGACGCCAGGAATCTGCAGGCACAGGGCCATGTCGAGGACTCCATGGTGACTGGGGCCATCGTCGCCGGTGATGCCAGCACGGTCAAAGACCCAGACCACCGGTAATCCGAGAAGGCCCACATCGAGGTTGGCTTGGTCAAACGCGCGAGCGAAGAACGTGGAATACACGCAGACCACTGGCTTGAGGCCGCCCATGGCCATGCCGGCCGCCGCCGTCATTTGGTGCTGTTCGGCAATTCCCACGTCGAAGAAGCGTTGCGGGAACTTCTCTTGGAAGGGCAGCAATCCGGTGGGACCCGCCATCGCGGCCGTGAGGGCCACGATGCGATCATCACGTTCCGCTTCGTGAAGAAGCGCTCGACTGAACGCTTCCGTGTACGTCAGCGACACTTCGGCCTTGTTTGCCGCCGGCAACTTGTAGTCGTGCATCTTGAGCTCGTCGGCCACCGCGGGCTGGTAACCGTGGCCCTTTTCGGTGATGGCGTGAATCACGATGGGGCCGTCCCACTCGGCCGCGCTCTGCAGCGCCACTTCGAGGGCTTCGATGCTGTGACCGTTGATGGGGCCGACGTAGCGAACGCCGAGGTTTTCAAAGAAGGTGTGGGGCGTGACCATTTCGCGCACCATCTTGGTGACGCCGTGAAAGCCGAGGTAGGCGAGGCGACGCATACCGCCATCGCCGGCCAAGCGTGAGCGCAGGCGGTGACGAGTCTTGACGTAGCGGGGGTCGAGTCGCAGCTGCGTTAGAGATTCGGACAATTTCGACACGGTGGGGGCGTAGCTGCGGCCATTGTCGTTCAGCACGATGACCACACGCTGGTTGGAGTGGCCGAGGTTGTTCAGGGCTTCAAAGGCCATGCCACCGGTGAGCGAACCATCGCCGACGACGGCCACGATGTGGCGATTCCCACCGCAGCCCACGAGTTCGCCACGATGCTGCAACGCCACCGAGAGGCCGTGGGCGTAACTGAGAGCGGTGGAGGCGTGCGACGACTCAATCCAGTCGTGAACGGACTCGGTGCGACTGGGGTACCCCGAGAGGCCCCCGTACTGACGCAGATGGTCGAACTGGTCGGCTCGGCCCGTCACAATCTTGTGGGCGTAGGCCTGGTGACCGGTGTCGAACAGAACGATGTCCTCGGGCGACTGAAAGACACGGTGGATGGCCATCGTGATCTCGACGGCCCCCAAATTGGAGCCCAGGTGGCCTCCGTGAGTTTGGACCGAGTCGACGATGACGCCACGAATTTGGGCGGCGAGGTCATCGAGCTCTCGGTAGCTGAGCCCTCTCAGATCGGCGGGCGAACGAAGGTCGCGTACATCCATGGGTCCACCCTAACGGGACCCCACCGACGCGCGAGAGCCGTAATAAGGTGACCTCATGGCGACCGACTTGTTACTTGAACCTGACGTTATTGATGCGGTCCTCGCGGTCGCAGTAGCGAACGGGGCTGATTTTGCCGAGATTTTCGTGGAGGACACGCGTTCGACGACGACGACGATGGACCAGCGCCGCGTCGAAGATTTGATGTCGAATCGATCTCGTGGCGCCGGCGTGCGCGTCATCGTGGGATCCACCACGGGTTACGCCCACACCGCCGACCTTTCCCTCGCGGGACTGCTCGCCGCGGCCGAGGCCGCACGCTCGGTGGCCCAGCGCCAGTCCGGTGGCGCCACGGTGGTCGCCGTGGGCGCCGCGCAGGTGCACGCCATGCGCGCGGAGATTGAGCCGTCCAGTGTGGACAGGGCTCGCCGCATCGAGGTCCTTCGCGCCGCCGATGACATCGCTCGTTCGCACGGCGGCGCCATCAGCCAGGTGCAACTGTCCATCGCGGACAACTCGCGTCGCATCTTGGTGGCCAACTCCCTCGGCCTGCTGTCGACCGACCACCAGGTGCGCAGTCGCCTCAATGTCTCGTGCGTGGCGTCGGGTGATACCGGGATGCAAACCGGTCGTGCCACCTTGGCGGCCACCGCCGGTTTCGAGCTCTTCGCGCCGGAGCGTGTGGCGGAGACCGCGAACAACGCGGCGCGCCAAGCCATCACCAAGATGTCCGCTCGTCCGGCTCCAAGTGGTGATTTCCCCATCGTGCTCGCCAACGGCTTCGGTGGCGTTCTCTTCCACGAGGCTTGCGGTCACGGCCTCGAAGCTGATGCCATTGTGAAGAAGACTTCGATTTACGCCGACCGTGTGGGTGAACTGGTGGCTAGCGAATTGGTCACGTTGGTCGACGATGGCACCTGCGATGGCGAGTGGGGCGCGATTGCGATCGATGACGAGGGTGCGCCGGCGTCACGCAACGTTCTCATAGAAAATGGCGTCCTGACGGACTACATGTGGGACTACGTGCGCGCGACGCAGGAAGGTCGCGCGTCGTCGGGTAACGGACGTCGTCAGACCTATCAAGACCTTCCCATGGTGCGCATGACCAACACCTTCCTCGAGACGCGAGACGCCACTCCCGACCAGATCATCGCCGACACTCCGTATGGCGTCTACGTGGCCGCCCTGGGCGGTGGGCAGGTGGACACCTCGACGGGAGACTTCGTCTTCGGCATGACCGAGGCCTACCTCATCGAAAATGGTGAAATCACGGCACCACTTCGCGAAGCCAACCTGGTGGGTAACGGCCCCGACGTGTTGGCTCGAGTTGACGCCGTGGCGAACGACTTTGCCATGGCGCCGGGCACCTGCGGTAAGTGGGGCCAGCAAGTGCCCGTGGGCTCCGGTCAGCCCACCATGCGACTGACGGGCATGACGGTGGGAGGCACGGCCGCATGAGTGAGATTCGTGAGTTAGCTCGCCGCATCGCCGGCGAAGCAACCGGCAACGAGCAGATTGAAGTGGTCGTGGCCTCAGGGTCTGACACCAACGTCACGGCCTATCAGGGCAGTGTGGAGAAGTTCACGTCGGCGACGTCGGCGGGTTTTTCGATTCGTGTCTTACTTGATGGCCCGAGCGGTGCTCGTATTGGTACCGCGTCGACGGGCGCCCTCGATGACGAGGCGGTGGCTGAAGCTCTGGCGCAGGCCCGCGATAACGCTCGCTTTGCCACCGAAGACGAATTCTTGGCCTTTGCTCGCCCGGACGGGGTAGCAGCTCCCGAGATTGATTTGGTGAGCCCCCTCTTCGACGCACTCTCGACGGCCGACAAGATTGAGATGGCCCTCGAACTCGAACGCGCGACGCGTGCGGGCGATGCCCGTATTCGCCAAGTGCAGGCCGCCACGTACGTGGATTACCGATCGGCGTCAGTCATCGTGTCGTCACTGGGGATCGATGTCGAGACGGCCGAGACGGGTGCCTACCTGTCAGTGGCCACCATCGCCCATGAGAACGGGGAGAACCAATCGGGTTACGGCCTGTCGGTCGGCCGCGCGGGCAGCGAACTGTCAGTAGAGACCGCGGCACGTGATGCCATTCGTCGCTCCACCGAGATGCTGGGTGCCGTAAAGGCGCCGTCCACTCGTACCACCGCGGTATTTGACTCGCGAACTGCCTCGGAGTTGCTCTCCATCATTTCCTCGGCACTCAGCGGCGACATGGTGGTGCGTGGTCGTAGCTTCTTCGCCGGACGAGTGGGCGAGAAGGTCGCGGCCGACGCTTTCACCCTCGTCGATGACCCGACGGATATTCGCCACTTCGCCGCCAGTCCGGTGGACGGGGAAGGTCTCGCGAGTCGACGCAACGCGTTGATCACCGATGGGACTTTGACCGGATTCGTCTACGACACCGTGTCGGCTCGTCGTGCGGGCACCGCCTCGACGGGCAACGCTCTGCGCGGGGGGGTCACGGGTTGTCGCGCGCTGCAATTGCTGCCGGGAGCCGATGACTTTGACGCCATCATCCGCCAGGTGGGCGAGGGCATCGTGGTGCGATCACTTCGCGGTGTGCACTCGGGCGTGAATCCCATTTCGGGCGACTTCTCGGTCGGCATCACGGGCCGCATGATTCGTCAGGGTCAACTGGCCGAGCCGGTGCGAGAGGTCACGATTGCGTCGAGTTTGCAAAAGATGCTGCTCGATGTCGTGGCGATCGGCAACGACATCGAATGGCTGCCGGGTTTAGCGGCGGGTCAGACCATCGCCATTAGCGACATCACCGTCACGGGTTCTTAGTCACTCGAGCTGGAGTCACCGCGACTGTCGTTGCGGTAAAAGCCGGAACCTTTGAAAGAGATGCCGACGGCAGAGAAGACTTTGCGAAGTTCGCCCCCACAGGTCTCACAGGTGGTGAGGGGTGCGTCGGAGAATGGCTGGAAGATGTCAAAGCGTCGCTCGCAACCGAGGCATTCGTATTCGTACGTAGGCATGGTCATCCTTTCTCGTTCTCGTCGCGGCAGTGTATCGGTGACCGACTGCGTCAGCTAACTAGTCCTATCATCGCCCTATGGACGAATTGCGCCACCTGTCACTCGGACCGCGAGAAAGTCTCCACCCGACGGGGTCAGCGAGCACCGAAGCCACCGCGCGAAAGGCCGTGGCCCGCTGCCGGGTGACCATGCTGCCCGAAACGACCCAGATGGTGGCCTCCAATGCCGTGAACAAGGGTGACGTCTTGGCGACGGCCCGCGTGGCGGGAATTCAGGCGGCCAAGCGAGCGTCGGAGCTCCTCCCGATGGCTCATTTGGTGTTGGTCGGCAACACCTATATCAATTTCTCCTTTGGCGACACTTTCATCGATGTGGAAGCGCACGTCGACACCATTGATCGAACGGGCGTGGAAATGGAAGCCATGCTGGCAGCTGCGGTCGCCGGCCTCACGATTTACGACATGTGCAAGTCGTCAGATCGAACGATGACGGTCACGGACGTTGCCCTGTGGGAAAAGTCAGGCGGTCGCTCGGGTCCCTGGCGGCGAGAGGACCTTACCGACGGGTAATTCCAAGGTCCCCGAGCACCTGGATGAAGCGATCGGGGTGAGTGGGGGTAAAGCCCACTTGACCACTAGGAGTGGTGATCACTACCGCCACCGTGCGGCGCCACCGGCGATTATCGCGCGTGAACCAGACATTGTCGGCTGTTTTGCCCCATCGAGGGAGCTGTTCATACTGATAATGCTCGCGAGGAAAGGTAGAGAATTCAGAAATATCCGCGACGCGCCACGTCCGGGCAACCGGCACAAAACGCCCCGCTCCGCGAACGGTCAAAAACTCCTTGGTCAAGGTGGCAACCTTGTCTTGGTACAGCGGCCGTGACGAGGCCATCCGGACTCCTCTTTCCCCAGTAAGCCTTCCGGCTCACCTCTACACTACGCATGCGAGGTTACGGAGGTGTGACGATGAGTGGACTAGCGAATGACGAAAGCCGCGAACGCAAGATTGCTTTGTTCTTCTTGCTCAGCGGCTCGTCAAAGGCCGGCTTGACCCGCCACGAAATTGAAGAACGCCTCTACGTTGACCATGCGATTGAAGGTCGCATCAACCCGCAGCGTATTCCCGCATATCAGGGGGATGATGAAACTCGTCGTCGTAAGTTCGAACGCGATAAGGACGCCCTCGCGGAGCTCGGCATCGTCATTGATGCGGTGACCGACAATAACGAAACGCGTTATCGCATTAATCCCTCGTCGTATTACGCGACCAATCTCTCTTTCAATGCCGATGAACGGCGCGTTATTGATCAAGCCTTGGCCATCGCCGGCGGCACGGAGCGCCTTCAGGCAGTATTTCGTTCCGCGCGCGAAGGCAAGACCGACTCGGCCGACGCGATGTACCAGACCTTGGGCTTGGCGCTCCTCAACAATCGGGTCATTAGCTTCAAGTACCCGGGCAAAATCAAGGAGCGTGAGTTGCAGGTTCTGCGACTCGTCGTCGTGCGAGGCGCCCTCTACGTCGTGGGCTACGACCTCAACAAGACCGAGATTCGCGGTTTCAAGCTCAGCCGGATGAAGACGGTGCCCCGCATTGTTGCCGTGGAGCCGCCTCGTCGAAACGAGGCCGACATGCAGGCGGCCAGTCGTTGGCAGCCCGAGCCGGACGTCGCCCATGAGTCCGTTCGCTTCTCGCTGAATGTGCCGTCGGCTTTCGCCACCTTGATTGAAAACCGTTTTTATTGCACCGGCATCGAACGAATCGACAGTGAACGAGCGGTCGTGGACCTCACCTTTCCCTCGTTGACCGACGCTCGTCGTGTCCTGCTGAATTGGTCGGTCGAATACACCTTCGCGTCGACGAAGAAAGACGGTTCCCTTGTTCGCGATGAAGTTCGCGCCTGGCTGAAGAATGTCAACCTGCCCGTTGATGTCGACCTGTCGTCAGTGACCTTCACGTCCGCGGGACCCGTTCGTGCCGACATGGTCTCGCTCACCCTGGCCATCATCGCGGTGTGCATCGACGCCGGCCGGCCGTTGGCCGTGTCGGAAATCGGTTCTCGAGTGGGGCTTGATCCCCAAGTAGTGCGAGCGATCTTGGGAACCGCGATTGAATCGACGAATCCCTGGACGGACAGCGCGGAAGATCGCAACGCCACGTTGAATATTGAAGTTGCGGAGAATGCCGACGACGAGAATGACCCGCTGTACGAAGTCACCTTCCGGTCGTCGCAGACCTTGACGGCGTACTCCTACGG
>CAISIU010000087.1 GCA_903885505.1 uncultured Actinomycetes bacterium
ACAACGACGCGCGGCACGCGAGCGCCAATGCCGCAGAGAATTTCCCAGCTAATGGTGCCCGCCGCGCGGGCCCAGTCATCCGCGGTGATCTGTTCGTCGCCCTGACGACCGAGCAGCACGACCTCGTCGCCCACCGACACCTCGTCATCGCCGCAGTCCACGATTAACTGGTCCATGGTCACCATGCCCGCGAGGGGGTAGCGACGACCGTTAATCAAAACGTCCATGCCGGCGTCAAAGAGACGACGGGGATAGCCGTCGGCGTATCCGAAGGGCACGGTGGCAAGTCGGGCCGGGGCCGCGAGCGCGCGGCGGCGGCCGTAACTGGGACGCTCCCCCGCCTCGGCGTGGCGCACCGCGGTGACCTTGGCCTTGATCGAGAGCACCGGCTCGAGATCGGCGGGGTCGATGCCGGGGTGATATCCGTAGAGCGCGAGGCCGACGCGCGCGAAGGACAAACGCGCCTCGGGCACGGTGAGTGCCGCCGCGGAGTTGGCGCTGTGAATCAGCGGCACCTCGTGGCCGGCACTGCGAATGGCGGCGACCATCTGCTTAAAGAGTTCCAACTGGTGCTGCGTGAAGGCGACATCTTCCTCGCTGGTGCCGTCAGCCACCGGAAAGTGGGTGAACAATCCCTCAAGGGTCAACGAGGGAGACGAGGTCACTTCTCGTACCACGTCGGCGACTTCTTCGGGCCGCGCACCCATGCGCAGCATGCCGGTGTCGATCTTCACGTGCACGGGGTGAACGACGCCGTGACGAGCGGCCGCGGCCGCGGCCGCCTTCGCACCTTCGACCGAGCCCACCGTCAGGGTCACTCGACCCGCAACGGCATCATCGAGAGTGTCTGCGGGAATCTCCGCCAGCAACAAGATGGGTTCATCAATGCCGGCGTCACGTAGCTCTAGGGCCTCGTCCAAGATGGCCACCGCGAACTGCGTCACCCCCGCCTCGCGAAGTGCGCTGGCGGCGATGATCGCGCCGTGTCCGTATCCGTTGGCCTTGATCACCGCGCACAATTCGCTGATGCCGAGGATGCGGCGCAGGGTGGCGACGTTGTGCGCCAGGGCCCCTCGAGAGATCTCCGCCCAGGCGGGACGACGAACGCCGACCACACCCATCAGCGAGCCTCGGCAATCACGACGGCGGAGGCCACCGAGTCGGTGTGCGTGAGTGAGAGGTGAAAGTGGCCCACGTGCGAGGACTGCTCGGCGGCGCGGCCGTGAAGGGCGAGCTGGGGTTGACCGGAGGTTTCGCGGCGAACTTCGACGTCACGAAAGTTCACCGATCCAATCCCGAGACCCAAGGACTTCAAAAAGGCTTCCTTGGCGGCGAAGCGGGCGGCCAAGCGCTGCGGCTGCCCCTTGGTGTCCGCGACTTCCTGCTCGGTAAAGAGGCGAGTCACGAGACGGGGCCGGCGCGCCACGACGCGGGCGAAACGAGCCACGTCCACGGCGTCGATGCCGACGCCCAGCGTGGTCATTCGACCGTCACCGTCTTCGCGAGGTTGCGCGGACGGTCCACATTGAGGCCACGGTTGGTCGCCATGTAATAGGAGAACTGCTGCAGGGCCACGATGTCCACCAGCGGCGTCATGAGAGCCGGCGTGGCGGGCACGCGCAGCACGTAGTCCGCCACCGCGTCAATGCGCTCGTCGCCATCGGCGGCCACGGCCACCACGGTGGCACCACGACTCTTCACTTCGGCAATGTTCGACAAGATCTTTTCGTGCAGTTCGGGGTCGGTCGCGAGCGCGACCACCACGACGCCGGGCTCAATCAGCGCCAAGGGACCGTGCTTTAGTTCGCCCGCGGGGTAACCCTCGGCGTGCAGGTAACTGATTTCCTTGAGCTTGAGGGCCCCTTCGAGAGCGGTGGGGAAACCCACGTTGCGGCCGAGGAAGAAGAAGGTGGATGCAGCGGACAGTTCGGTGGCGATCGCCGCCACGTCCTTTTCGCGAGCCACCGCGTCGGCAATAAGGGCGGGCGTCGAGGTGAGTTGGCCAAACAGTTCGGCGACGCGGGCGTCATCGAGCACACCGCGCACCTGCGCGAGACGCAGCGCCAACACTTCGAGGGCCGCCACCTGGGCCAAGACGGCCTTGGTGGAGGCCACGCAGATTTCGA
>CAISIU010000088.1 GCA_903885505.1 uncultured Actinomycetes bacterium
AGTCCGCACTGGAACGAGGCGGGACTCGCCCTGTGGAATCTCGATACGGCGACGGTGCGTGACCTCTCCGAGCGATACGGACAATTCGCCTGGTACCACGTCACTCCCACCTCTATTGAGGTGCACGAGACGAGGCGTTGAACTAAGCGGTGGGTGCCTCGAGCGTGACGTCGCGTCGAGTGTCGCCCACCACGTAAATAGTGGCGGTGACGCTGCCCGCATCGGCAATGTCACTCTCGACCAACTTCGCCAGTTCAATCACGTCGGCGGCATCGCTAATGGTGAGCTCTGACACCGTGGCGCGCTGGGACACCTTGGCGGTGGTCTTCTCGCGACGGATGTCCGACACGATCTCGCTCGCCAGGCGATAGGCGCCCGACGCCACGGGAGCGTCGCCGAGTTCGCTCACCGTGGGCCAGGCGGCGCGGTGAATCGACCCCTCGTGCCACCAACTCCAGACCTCGTCGGTGACGAAGGGCAAGATGGGGGCGAAGAGACGCTGGAGCACCGACAAAGTGAGAGCGAGCGTGGCCTGCGCTGAGGCAGCGGCGGGGTTCGACGAGTCGCCGTACGCGCGAATCTTTACCAATTCGACGTAGTCGTCGCAGAAGGACCAAAAGAAGCTTTCGGCTCGCTCGAGCGCGCGGGCGTAGTCGAAGTCGTCAAAGCTGGTAGTCGCTTCGGTGATGAGGTCGCGCAACGCGACCAGCAGGTCGCGGTCCACCGCTTCGGTGATGTGGTCGGGCGAGAGCGACGCGCTGGCGTCGACGCGACTGAGGACAAACTTCGACACGTTCAGCAACTTGATGGCGAGGCGACGGCCAATCTTCATTTGACCTTCGTCAAAGGCGGTGTCGGTGCCGGGGCGGCCACTGGCGGCCCAGTAGCGAACGGCGTCCGAACCGTGCGTTTCGAGCAGGCCGATAGGGACAATGACGTTGCCCACGGACTTGCTCATCTTCTTGCGGTCGGGGTCCAAGATCCATCCCGAGATCGCCGCGTGACGGAAGGGCAATGAATCGAACTGGAAGTGACTGCGCACCACCGTCGAGAAGAGCCAGGTGCGAATGATCTCGTGCGCCTGGGGACGAAGGTCCATGGGGAAGACTCGCTCGAAAAGGTCGCTGCCCCACTGGCCCGCAATCTGCGGGGTGAGTGAACTGGTCGCCCAGGTGTCCATGACGTCGGGGTCACCCACGAAGCCACCGGGCTGGTGACGTTGGGACTCGTCGTATCCGGCGGGGACGTCCGACGAGGGGTCGATGGGTAGCTGCGAGATCTCCGGGAACAGGGGTGCGTCGTAGTTGTACGTGCCGTCCTCGTTGATCGGATACCAGGCCGGGAAGGGGACGCCGAAGTAGCGCTGGCGTGAGATGCACCAGTCGCCGTTCAGTCCCTCGACCCAACTGCGGTAGCGGTGCTTCATGAAGTCGGGGTGCCACACGAGTTCCTCACCCCGACGAAGGAGTTCCTCACGCTGCGCCACGGTGCGCACGAACCATTGACGACTCGTCACAATTTCCAGCGGGCGGTCACCCTTCTCGTAGAACTTGACGGCGTGCTGAATGGGACGTGGTTCTCCAACGAGAGCGCCGCACTCGCGCAACTTCGCGACGACCACTTCGCGGCCGCTGTGCACACTCTTGCCGGCCATCTCGGCGTAGACGCTCTGCGCGGCGTCGACGTCAACACTCGGCCAGTTATCCGCACCAAAGCCCGCACTCGGCAAGAAGCGACCATCGCGACCAATGAGCGCGCGAGTCGGCAACTTCAGTTCGCGCCACCACGTCACGTCGGTGGTGTCACCGAAGGTGCAAATCATCGCAATGCCGGAGCCCTTCTCGGGATCGGCCAATTCGTGAGCCACGACCGGAACCGGCACACCGAACAGGGGAGTGATGACGTTCGTGCCAAAGAAGGGCTGGTAGCGAGCATCATCAGGATGAGCGACGAGAGCGACACACGAGGGAAGAAGTTCGGGGCGCGTGGTTTCGATATCGATTGAACCGTCACCCGATTGGAGGACGAAGGTCACGCGGTGATAGGCGCCCGGGCGCTCACGGTCTTCGAGTTCGGCCTGCGACACCGCCGTGCGAAAGTCCACGTCCCACAAAGTGGGCGCTTCGGTGGAATACACCTCGCCACGTTGCGTCATCTCTAAGAAGGCGCGCTGACTGATGGCCTGGGCGTTACGAGAAATGGTGGTGTATTCGTAGCGCCAGTC
>CAISIU010000089.1 GCA_903885505.1 uncultured Actinomycetes bacterium
CGTCAATACGGCAATTTGTTTCCTACCGCGGTTGACAACGGCGGCCAATTCGCGAATGCTTTTGGGGTGACGGCGCCACCGACGACCTTCGTCATCGACCGCTCGGGTCGCGTCGCGGCCGCCTTCGTGGGTGCCGTCACGGCGAGTCAGCTCGATAAGGCCATAGTGATGGCGCAATGACGAAAGTACTTGGCTCGTTCCGCTTCTTTGTGGTGGCGCTGATCGCGGTAGCGGTGCTGGCCGTCGTCTCGCAGCCGTCGTCGACGACCCGGGCCGCTCGTGTCGCCCACTTGGAGTCCGTCGTGAAGTGTCCCGCCTGCGACAGCCTGACCGTGGGGCAAAGCAACGCGCCGAGTTCAGTCGCGATACGCCATCAGATTGAACGCATGGTCAACAGCGGCCGCAGCGATGGCGACATCTTGTCCGCACTGCAGTCGCAATATGGTTCCAACATCACGGTGACCCCCTCGACGGCGGGAATCGGTGTCCTACTCTGGGCGGTGCCGGTCGTGCTGGCGCTCGGAGGGATAGTGACGGTGGCGCGAGTGGGTCGTCGTCAATGACGCGTCGTCGCGACCTCGAGGACGAAATCTCTCTGCGCGAAGCATCACTGCGCGATGCGCGGCGCGAATATGAGGCGGGCGACCTCACGTCAGACGAACTGGCCGAAATTGAAGCTCGCGATCTCGCCGCGCTGGCGCGGGCTCGCGAGGAATTGAGCGAGTTGTCCGAGGCGGTAGAGACACCTACGACTAACCCGTCGCCGCGACACCGTCGCCGCGGGCTGCTGTACCTGTCCTTCGCGTCCTTCTTTGTGGCCATCGTCATTGTCCTGGTCGCCGCGGTGTCGGCGCGGCAAAACGGACAATCAGCCACGGGTTCGGTGAGCGTTAATAGCGCGCAAGAAGCGGCCAACTGGAATTCATTGGCCGAGTCCGCGGTGGCGTCGGGATCGGTCGTGACGGCCCTGAAGGATTACCAGCACGCGCTGGCGGCCGACCCCACGAACTACGTGGCTCTCACGCAGGTGGGTTGGCTGACATTCTCCGCGGGTTCTACCGCGCACAAGAGCGGCGACGTGGCCACGGGCCTCGCGTACTTACAAAAGGCCATCAGCGTGCAGCCGTCCTTACCTTCCGCCTATTTGTATTACGCGATCGCGGCCCAGTCGACGCCGGGTAACAAGGCTCTCGCACTGCGCACGTTCAAGAAATTTCTCTCCCTGTCGCCCTCGGCCGGAGAAATGGCGATTGCCAAGCCCTGGCTCGCCGCGGTGGGGCTTACGAAATAGAGGTTCGGCACTCGCCGCCGGTGCGCGCTCGCGTCGCGAGTCGCACGGGCTGGGCACCCTCGCCCCATGAGGACAACATGCCGGACATGAAGCCGCGGTCAATCGCACACAAGACCGGGTGATCGCCCGGAGCAGTGCCGAAGGGGCAGGCCGCCGCGATGACTTCGTCACCGTCAGCGCGAGCATTAAAGCCGTATCGGGTGAGGGCGCTCGCGAGACGACTGAGGGTCTCCGATGCCATTGACGAGTCGGGCACGATGCCGTCACGCTCGGCGACGTCACGACCGAAACTGCGACCGACCTCGAGCGCGACCTGCTCGGCTTGTTCGGGGCCGAGTTTTTCGAGAGCACGCTCCAAGAGGGCGACCATCAGCGACTCACCACGAGCGGGGGGAGTGAGGTCGGGCACCTTGTCGGTGACCTCATACCCACGAGGCGGACGGCCCTTGCCGGTGCGCCGTCCGGTGGTTTCCACGACGTGACCAGCATCTTTGAGAATTCCGATGTGGTAGCGCGCCACGTTGGGGTGCACTTTGCAGGCCGACGCAAGGTCATTGACGCTGCAGGTGGGGTTCTGGCGAACGAAGAGGTAGATATCGCGACGGGTTTGATCGCCGAAGGTGGCGGTCACCGTGGCGAGTGCGAGTCCGCCGTCGTCGAAAAGGTCGTGTGCCACAGAAAAAAGTCTAGGAGGAGGCACCCCCGGACGAGGCGGTTAGCCTCAGTCACAGGAAGGGGAATCTGTGTCTGACTCTCTACGTGAACGATTGGGCGCCGTGCGCGACGTCCTGCTGGTGCGCAGCTTGGCCGAATTGGGCTTTGTGGGTGCCGTCGACGAGGCCGCGAACATGGCCGAATTGGTGTTGCCGGTAACGAATTGGCCCATGGCCGATGACATCGAAACCGTCTGGCGCGAGATGGCACCGGGCCTGAGCATTACTCGCCGCACCATGACCGATGAAGGTCGATTCGAGCTGCGCTCCGTTCTGCGTCGCGCCATGGCCGGCGAGCCCGGCCCGGGCCACCACGACCACAGTGAGCCGGGGCCGCGACTTCTCGATCGCCACAGCACGACTCGCATTCTCGGTATCAGCTCCGGTAAGGGTGGCGTGGGTAAGTCCTCGGTCACGATCAACCTTGCGATTGCGCTCGCGAATCTGGGCCACTCGGTGGGCGTGCTCGACGCCGACGTCTACGGCTTCTCGTTGCCCAAGATGCTCGGCGCACCGCTCGACCCCATCATTCTCGGTGACACCGTGATTCCGACCTTGGCGCACGGCGTGCGCTGCTTGTCGATGGGCTACTTCGTTCCTGACGAGCAGCCGGTCATCTGGCGCGGACCCATGCTGCACAAGGCCATCGAACAATTGGTCACCGAAGCCTGGTGGGACGAGCCCGACTTCTTGCTCATCGACATGCCGCCGGGCACCGGTGACGTGGCCCTCACCTTGAGTGAAATTGTGCCGAAGATCGAGATGTACGTCGTGACCACCCCGCAGGCGGCCGCCCAGCGCGTGGCCCAGCGTTCCGC
>CAISIU010000090.1 GCA_903885505.1 uncultured Actinomycetes bacterium
CCGCGGGCGACGGATTAGCGCCGGCCGACCGCAAGCTCTACGCCCTTCGTGACGTGACCTCGACGGTAGAGTCCATCCCCTTGATCTCGTCATCGATCATGTCGAAGAAGATTGCCGAAGGAACGGCCAGTTTGGTGCTCGATGTGAAAACGGGTCGTGGCGCGTTCATGAGTGACGAAGGCAAGGCTCGTGAATTGGCGGCCACCATGGTGGCCTTGGGTAACGCCAATGGCGTGCGCACCACGGCGCTACTCACCAACATGGACGTTCCCCTCGGAATTGCCGTGGGCAATGGTCTTGAAGTCCTCGAATCCATTGACGTCCTGCGCGGCGGTGGACCCGCGGATATTCGGGAAGAAACCCTCGCGCTGGCTCGCGAGATGGTGGCGCTGGCGGGCCTGGATGTCGACGTCGAAAAGAAGTTGGACGACGGTTCGGCCTACGAGGTCTGGTGCCAGATGGTGTCGGCCCAAGGCGGCGACCCCGATGCCGCTCTACGAGTCGCGCCTCTGGTGAAGACCGTCACGGCGGAGCGCGATGGTGTCATCACCTCGCTGGACTCCCTTTCGATTGGCATCTCCGCCTGGCGTTTGGGCGCGGGCCGCGCGCGCAAGGAGGACCCGGTGAGCGACGCTGCGGGGCTCAAGGTGCTCGTTCGTGAAGGGGACCACATCTCGGTAGGTCAACCACTGTTCGAGCTACACGCCGACGATGACGCGCACCTCCAATTTGGAAAATCAGCCCTCGACACGGCGATTGAACTCGATGGCGAGGTGCGCGCGACGCGTCCCCTCATCATTGATCGCATCGTTTAGTCCTACGCTAGAGAGATGACGACTCTTCTCTCCGCTGACCACATTCGCCGCGCTCCCAAGGTTCTCCTGCACGACCACCTTGATGGTGGCGTGCGACCACTGACCGTCATTGAACTGGCGGCGGAGACGGGTTACGACAAGTTGCCCAGCACGGACTTGACGGAACTGACCAAGTGGTTTGTTCAAGATGACGGTGCGACCGATCTCGTTCGCTATCTGGCCGCTTTCGAGCACACCGTCGGGGTGATGCAGACGGCGGCTGCGCTTCATCGCGTGGCGTTCGAATGCGCGTTGGACCTCGCTCGCGATGGCGTGGTGTATGCCGAAGTACGCTTCGCCCCCGAGCTGCACATCGAGAAGGGCCTCAGCCTCGAGGAAATCGTCGAGGCGGTGATGGATGGCTTCGCCGCCGGCGTGCGCGAAGCCGCGGCGGAAGGCCACGTCATTGTGGTGCGCGCGCTGCTCTGCGCCATGCGTCAAGCGGCGCATTCTCTCCAAATCGCCGAGTTGGCCGTCCGCTACCGCGATCAGGGTGTGGTGGGATTCGACGTGGCCGGACCCGAAAAGGGCTTCCCGCCGACGCTGCACCTCGACGCCTTTGAATTCGTTCACCAGGAAAACTTCCACATCACCATTCACGCCGGTGAGGCCTTCGGCCTCCCGTCGATCTGGGAGGCCTTGCAGCATTGTGGGGCGGAGCGTTTGGGCCACGGAGTGCGCATCGTCGACGATATTCACTTGGTGGACGGCGAGTGGCAGTTGGGCCGTCTGGCCAACTTCGTGCGTGACCGTCGCGTGCCCCTGGAATTGTGCCCGACCAGCAACGTGCACACCGGCGCGGCAGCGACCTTCGCGGAGCACCCGATTGAGTTGCTGCGTCAGTTGGGCTTTCGCATCACCTTGAACACGGATAATCGACTGATGAGCGGTATCACCCTCAGCGATGAATTCGCGTCGTGCCAGTCGGCCTTCGGGTGGGGGCTGGACGAAATGCAGTGGGTCACCATCAACACCATGAAGAGTGCCTTCTTCCCCTTTGATCAGCGCCTCGAGCTGATCAACAAGGTCATCAAGCCGGGCTATCAGGCGCTGCGAGCCGAGCTCACGGCTTAGGCGAACCACGCGCGCGTGGCCGCGGCCACGCGCTCCAGGGCGTCATCTGAGGGACTCTGGCGAACAATTTCGATATAGGCCTTCATTTTGGGTTCCGTTCCCGAGGGACGAATCGTCACGCGACCGATGTCGCCGAAGCGCAGCATGACGCCCGTGGTGGGAGCGAGGCCTTGGTATCCCTCGCCTAAGTCAATGACCTCACTGATGAGACAGTCACCCCATGTCGTGGGCGGGGAAACGATGAGTTCGGCAAGGCGCTGGCGCCACCGGGCAAGGTCGGCGGCGTCATTCGCGCGCAGGGAAACTTGGGTGAGGGCGACGTCACCCAAGTCACTTCGAATGTGGGCCAGAACATCAATCAGTGAGCGGCCCTCACGGCGCAGCTGATCGGCATACGAGCAGATGGCCAGGGCTGCCGAAATTCCGTCCTTGTCAGCCACCGTGGGATCCACTGCGTAGCCCAGGGCCTCCTCGTAACCGAAGGCCAAACGCTCGTCGTCGGTCGCCCCGCGAGCAATCCACTTGAAACCCGTCAAGGTTTGTCGTGCGGTCACGCCGCAGGCTGCGGCCATGCGCAGCAGAAGTTCCGAGGACACAATGGACGTGGCGACGACATCGCGTGGGCCGCACTGCGGCAGTATTGCCGACGCCAGCAACCAGCCAATCTCGTCACCGCTCAAAATGCGCCACGAGCCATCGTCGACGAGAGCGACCGCCAAGCGGTCTGCGTCAGGGTCATTGGCGATCACGATGTCCGCCTCAATCTCACTCGCCAACGCCACGGCGGCATCTAACACGCCGACCTCTTCGGGATTCGGAAATGGCAGACCACCAAAGTTCGGGTCGGGAACCATTTGCGACGTCACGCAGTGAATCACCGGAAAGCCCACACCCGTTAGCGTCTCGGTCGCCGTCTGGCCTCCGACACCACACACGGGGGTGTAAACGATGCGCAGAGGGGAGTGTTCGGGGAGCCGCCAGCGCGAGATCTGGTGCTCAACGTAGAGCATTTGTGCGAGATGCCCTCGAGTGTCATCAATCTCCACCTCGGGAAGCTCCCCGAGCTCGGCCGCCGAGTTCATGGCCTTTTCGATGAACGAGTCCACGGGGGAGTTCACCTGGGCGCCATCGGTGACGTAGAGCTTGTAGCCGTTATCCGGAGCGGGATTATGGCTCGCGGTGATCATGATGCCCGCGGCCGCGCCGAACTGGCGCACCGTGAAGGGAACGAGGGGAGTGGGCAACTGGGGAGGTAGCGCCACTGTCTCTATGTTGAAGTGGGCGAGGACGCGAATGACCTCGTCGTAAAAGTCACGAGATCCGTGACGCGCGTCGCAGCCCACGACCACACCACCGCCACGAGTGCTCTCGTCGAGGGTGGCCAGCCAGGCCACGACTCCTTGGGTGGTGCGCCGCACCGTGCGTCGGTTCATCCCACTGGGTCCCGCCATGACGGGACCGCGCAGTCCCGCCGTCCCAAAGGAGAGCGGGCTGCCCATCATGCGGGCGAGTTGAGCCTCGTCGTCGAGGGCGCCAATCAGTTGCGTGCGCGTTGTCGGGTCGTGGTCGAGGTCGGCCCAGAGGCGAGCCGCGTGCCGTAACTCGTCTAGAGACACGGCAGGATGTCGCGGAAGAGGTCAGCCATGCCGGCCGCCGCCTTCTGACCGGCTTCCAGTACTTCGAGGTGATTCAGCGGCGTCGGCGACACGCCGGCGGCCAAGTTCGTCACGAGCGAGAACCCGATGACGCGAGCACCGAGGTGCCGCGCGGCAATGGCCTCAAGCACCGTCGACATACCGACGAGGTCGCCACCCATGGCCTTGGCCATCTTGATCTCGGCCGGTGTTTCGTAGTGCGGTCCACGGAAACCCACGTAGACACCCTCGGTGAGGTCGGGGCGTACCTGTCGGATGGCAGCGCGGGTCTCTCGGCTGTACACGTCGGAGAGATCGACGAAGCGCGAGCCGTAGTTCTCTGGCGGTGAGGCACCTTCCATGGGGCTCGTCGCGGTGAGGTTGATGTGGTCGCTGATCAGCATCATGGTGCCCGGCCCGCGATTCGGGTCAATGCCGCCGGCCGCATTGGTCAAAATGACGGTCTCGGCACCGGCCGCAATCACGGTGCGCACCGGGTGCACGACATCCGCGGTGGGGTGTCCCTCGTAGAGGTGAACGCGTCCCGCCACCAACGCAATGCGCTTGCCGGCGAATTCGATGGACATAATGCGGCCCTTGTGCCCCTGCACCGACGGCGCGTGGAAGCCCGGCAGGTCACTGGTGGGAATCTCGCAGTCGATGGGCGCCAGGGTTTCGGCGGCCTGTTGCCAGCCAGAGCCGAGCACGATGGCGATGTCGAACTTGTCGACACCCGCACGGGCGGTCAGCTGCGCGGCGGCGGTGTGCGCGAGAGCGTAGGGGTCGTGACGAAGGTCCATGGTGATATCTCCTATTGGCCGATGGTGTGCCACACCGTGACGGTGTCAATGAAAGCGCGCAGGCGCTTGAGGTCATGCAGATCGCGAAGATCGCTGTCCACCACGCGGGTGATGGTGGCACTCGCGAGGCGACCGAGCTCGGGGCGACTCTCACCGGCTCCCGCGAGATCGAGGCCATCGACGTCTTCGTGCGCGGCCAGGATGGGGGCCAATTCG
>CAISIU010000091.1 GCA_903885505.1 uncultured Actinomycetes bacterium
GTTGATGGCGGCCATTGAGTCGAACGGCGACGTCTCAGCGGTGTGCGGGTCATTTGACTCTCGTGATGCTGACGGCCACCGCATCGTGGGTGGATGGGAGAGCGAACATCGCGCCGCCCTGGCGAAGAGTCCCGTCGAGATTCGCGCGACCCACTTAGCTCGCCGCCAATTGGCCCCGCCCCCGGGCGCCATCATCATGCGTACCGACCTGGTGCGTTCGGTCGGTGGGTGGGACGAAGGAGATGAACTCGCCGGACTCGCGACGGACTACGAATTACTGGCCCGACTGGCCGTGGCTGCCCCACTCGCCATGCTCGACCAGGTAGTCCTGCACTACTGCGTGCGGCCCTCCTCTCTGTCTCGCCGACGTGATCACCCACGCAAGTTCTTCCGTGCTCGAGTACTGACCATTCATCGAGCTCCCCGATCTCAGCGGCTCGCCCTGGCGCTCGCCACGGCGTCGCGTTCTTCTCGACTCGCCGCCGAGCGGTGTGGGGACTGGCGTCACCCCCGAAACGTGTTGCGAGGATTCGGGAACGCCCTGCACGCCGTGATGTTCATCGCGGTTGGCTTCATGTCGACCATGTCGCCCCGCTAGGTCGACGACGAATAATGAGAAGTTGAACCTCGCCGCATGGTGAATCCCCGCCCTGCGCGGTTGAAGCACGAGACGCTGGTGGCCGATAGGTCGCAGGTGATGGGCCCATCGAGAACGCGTGTCGAGACCCGCAACGTCGACGTACCCAATCCTGGATTTCCCAAACAGATGTCGCCACGACACTCTTTCCAGTTGCCGTTAGCTGTCATCTTCACGGAACGACGGGTGGCCACCGACTGGCAATAGGCATATGTTCCGAGCGGAGCCGAGTGGGACAACTCACACTGTAGGTCGCCAGCTGGCGCGAAGAACTCGTATGCGGCACCCGTGCCCACCGTGACGGTGTGCAGGGGCGGAGAACTACGGGTGTGCGAGATGACGAGCGGGACGGCAATGCCCACCGCCACCACCAACATCGCCATCAGCAAAAGTCGGATCTTCGAGGGTGACATCACACTCGCACCGTAGGTCACGGTGCCTCACCGTGCTGGTCGGCCGAGATCAATGAGTAGATCTCATGGCCGTCAATGGTGTTATTTGGCCGTCAATGAGCTCAGCGACACGGTCGGAGCAAATTGCAAGACCAGGCTCATGGCCGTCGACGGCTTGGATGTTGCCGAGCCGAGGAAATCCACAAGGTAGATCCGACCCGCTTGCACGTTGATTGTTCGTGCCGCCACCAATGGGTTTGTCTTCGACTTGGATGCGTATGGCGTGAACGTGTACTTCCCGACCGCATAATCGATGCCTCCGTCGTAACACGAGTTATGGCACCACGGCTGCGGCGTCGCGCTGCGGTTGTTGATGGGCAAGGTGTCAACGAGAGGGTGTGGCACTGATGTCGGCCCGCCATAGATATCGATATTGGCGGTGGAGGTGCCATTCCAGAATTCCACCCACGTGTGTTGCTTGGTGGCGGGGAGTACAGAGGGCGGCAAGATTGTCGTGAAGGTCGCTGCTCCCGTGCTCGTCATATCCGATTGGAAAATCACGTTGGCGCTCGACACCACAAAGGTCCGGATGGTCGCGATGGCGGGCGACGCGGGCGACGATCCTGCGAGGCGAATCGACGCCATTTGAATGCCCGGGGGCTCAGAGAGGGGACCCACCACGCTCCCGTACTTCACGTTGGACGCGATGACCGAACCGTTGACATAGAAGTTGATTACCTTGCCCGGAATTCCCTGCACCAGGGTCACCATTCCCGGCGTCGTCATGTCCATGGCATTACTTGGAGAGGGTGATGCCATCACCACGGAGCTCGCTGCGAGGACAAGAGTGGCGATGCCAACAATGCGATAGGGGGA
>CAISIU010000092.1 GCA_903885505.1 uncultured Actinomycetes bacterium
ATCAATGAGCCCACCGGCTACTCCACGATGATTTCGACACCCCTGTGGTCCCTGCTCATGGTGCCCGTGACCTGGCTGTTCGGCCCGGTGGTGTCGTTCAATGTTCTGTTATTCGTCTTGCCGGTGGCGAGTGCCTACGTGATGTACCTCGCGATACGTCACTGGGTGAGCAGTGAATCGATATCGGCACTGGCCGGATTGCTGTGGGGTTTTTCGCCCTTCGCGATGGCGGCCAACCTTCTTGGGTGGATTAACTGGACGACCGCTCTGACTCTGCCGTTGCTGTTGCTGGTGGCGACCGACCTATGGGTCTTGCGACGGTGGGGTGAGCGCCGACTGGGTCTGTCACTGGCGGGCATCGCGGTCTTGACCTTCTTCACGAATTCGGAAATGTTGGCCGTTACCGCCGTGGTCGGCCTCGTCGTGCTCCTGCTCATGACCTTGGTGTGGTGGCATCGAGGTGCGCACGGCTCGTCCGGTATCTTTCGCCGGGTCTGCGTCATCGGCGCGTGGGCGCTCATCCCCTCAGCCCTCGTGATTTTGCCCGCGGCGTGGTACGCCACTCACGGACCGAACCACTTGCCCTCGTGGGTATGGCCGGAAGTATTCATGCGGATGCAAGGCATGAGCCCGAGTCGTTATTTCTCGCCATCGAGCTTCCACGACACCATCGTCACCGTGTTGATGACCTACCCCAACTCATATTTCGCGGGAGCCCTGGTGGTCGTGCCCGTGGCGTTTGGAATCGCCCTGACGTGGCGCCGGCCACTGACCATCGTGCTTACCTGCGTGGGCGCGTTGTCGGTGTGGTTTTCACTCGGAGCGGCGGTACCTCTGGACATCTTCCGAGTTTTTCTGTCGTTCCCCGTTCTGCACAACGTGATGCCGCGCTCGTTTGTGCCGGTCGCTTTCTTTTGCATCGTGTCCCTCGCGGCAATTGGTGTGAACGAAGCCCGTCACTGCCGGCCTGACGCCGTGGTGGCCTGTCGCTGGCTCAGCCTGACGTTGGGGCTGCTGATGTCGGTGCAGATTTTGCAATCGTCCTTCTCGGCCGCACCGATGCGTGCGGAGAAGGTGGGTAGCGATCCTGCGGCCGCCGTCCTAGCGTCGCGGAGCCCCCGTATGTTGACCCTGATGACCTATCCCTTCCCAGAGGTGGGCCGAGGGCTCATTGCCCAAGCGCAAAATGGCTTCACCTATCGAGTGGTGGGGGCGATGGGTCCTAGCGCGAACCTCGAGTTGCCGGACTCGGCATTCTTTATTCACACAACGGCGGCTTTGACCTTGTTCGGCTTCATTCCGCCGCACGAGGACCAGTGGCTACATCGCTTGGGGTCAGACATTTATCGCACGGGTGCCCAGTACGTCATCGTGCCCATACACGTGCCGCGCCACCTGCGGACCTACGGCTTTGCCGGACCTAAGGCGATGCGTGAGGTCATGACCGCCATCTGGGGACAGCCCCGAGTGATCGCCGGTGAGTGGGTGTATCGCGTGTCGCTGTCGCGACTCGTGGCACTTGACGCGCCGCGCTAGAGGTTTCGGCGGTAGGTGCCGCCCACGTCAAACAGGGCGGTGGTGATCTCGCCCAGCGAACAGCAGCGAACGGCCCGCATCAAGACGTCAAAGGTGTTGCCCCCGGCGAGCGAGACAGCCTGCAACTCCGCCAAGAGATGATCGCGCTCGCCACGGTGAGCTTCGTGGAAGGCGGCCAGTCGGCTCACGATGCCGTCTTTTTCCTCTGCGGTGGAGCGTTGGGTGGCACTAACCGGAACATCGGGTAGCGAACTGTCCGCCACGAAGGTGTTGACGCCAATGAGGGGGAGCGAACCATCGTGCTTGCGCGATTCGTACAGCAAGCTCTCGTCTTGAATCTTGCCGCGCTGATATCCCCACTCCATGGCGCCGAGGACGCCACCGCGTTCGTCAATGGCGTCGAGTTCGGCCAAGACCGCTTCTTCCACCAGGTCGGTGAGCTCGTCCAGCATGTAGGAACCCTGCAGGGGATTGGCGACTGCGGAAGGTCCCCACTCACGGTTGATGATGAGCTGAATGGCCATGGCGCGACGCACCGACTCGTCAGTGGGGGTGGAAACCGCCTCGTCATACGCGTTGGTGTGCAGTGAGTTCGCGCGGTCGTAAATCGCACACAGGGCCTGCAAGGTGGTGCGGATGTCGTTGAAGTTCATCTCCTGGGCGTGCAGGCTGCGACCCGAGGTTTGTACGTGGTACTTGAGCTTCTGACTGCGCTCGTTGGCCCCGTATCGGTCACGCAGGGCGATGGCCCAAATACGGCGCGCCACTCGACCCATCACGGTGTATTCGAGGTCCATGCCATTCGAGAAGAAAAACGACAGGCTGGGGGCGATGTCATTGACGTCCAGTCCCCGCGCCATCCAGGCTTCGAGGTAGGTGAAACCGTTGGACAAGGTGAAGGCCAGCTGGCTAATGGGATTCGCCCCGGCTTCGGCGATGTGATAGCCCGACACCGACACGCTGTAGAAACGGCGTACCTGGTGCTGTACGAACCATTCCTGCACGTCGGCCATCATGCGTAGCGAAAAGTCCGTCGACAGCAGGCAGGTGTTTTGCCCTTGGTCTTCCTTCAAAATGTCGGCCTGCACCGTGCCGCGCACCGTGGCGAGACCGTGGGCTTCCGCCTCGCGGCGCTCGTCGGCGCTCAGTTCGCGACCCGCCGCCGCTTCGGCCGCCGCCACGGCCTGCTCCATGACGACGTTCAAGAACATGGCGAGCACGGTGGGGGCGGGGCCGTTAATGGTCATGGAGACCGAGGTGGAGGGACTGAGCAGATCGAAGCCCGAAAATAGGGTCCGCATCTCGTCCAAGGTCGCAATGGAGACGCCCGCATTACCGATCTTGCCGAAGATGTCGGGGCGTTGTTCGGGGTCGTGACCGTAGAGGGTGACCGAGTCGAAGGCCGTCGAGAGGCGAGTCGCGGGCTGGCCACTGGCGAGGAGATGAAAGCGCCGGTTGGTGCGTGCCGCGTCGCCCTCACCGGCGAACATGCGAGTTGGTTCTTCGTCACGCTGATACGACGCGAAGACGCCCGCAGTGAAGGGGAAACTGCCGGGCACATTTTCTTTTCGTTCGTAGCGGACCTTCTCACCGGCACTGAGATGACGCGGTCGCACGACGACGGGGAACGTGGTTCCCGACAAGGTGGTGAGGGTGGCGGAGGGTTCGGGCGCGGGGGAGTCGACGATGTCGGGCGCCCCGAGGTCGAGGCCCGTGATCTCCTGCGCTCGACGAAGGGCCGCGGCGTCGTCGGCCGCTCGCGCGAGTTCGTCGGTCGTCGCGTGATAGTCGCGCACTGTGCGAGTGATCTCACCGAGGTAGTGCTGGCGCTCGAGGGGAATGATGGGCGAGGTGCGCGTCGACACCACCGCACCGGGGGCGACCAATTGGCCCGCTACTTGGCGAAGGCCGGCAGCCTGCAGGCGGGTAATGAGGGCGCGATACAGACCGGTGACCCCGTCATCGGCAAAGGCGGCCGCCACCGTGCCGAAAACCGGCAAGTCCTCGGAGGCGCTTCCCCCGAGCCGGCGAGCGAGCACTCGTCGCACTTCGCGAATGGCTTCGAGTGAACCACGGCGTTCGCACTTGTTCACCGCCACCACGTCGGCCACGGTCAGCATTTCGATCTTCTCGAGTTGACTCGCCGCGCCGTATTCGGCGGTCATGACGTAGAGGCTCACATCGGCAATGTCGTCGATGCCGCCGTCCGATTGGCCAATGCCCGGCGTTTCCACAATGACGAGATCGGCGCCCCACCCACGAGCGGCATTCACCATGTCGCTGACGTGTGCGGGCAGGCCACCCGCAGCCCCGCGGGCCGCGACGGAGCGCATAATGAAGTTCGAATGACGCAGAGAGTTGAAGCGAATGCGGTCACCGAGGAGGGCTCCACCGCCGCGTCGACGAGACGGGTCGATAGCGATGACCGCCACGGTGAGTTCCGGGTCATCGAGGTAGATGCGTCGCAGCAATTCGTCGGTGAGCGAGCTCTTTCCGGAACCACCGGTGCCGGTAATGCCGAGTACCGGAGCGGACTTCCCGCCGGACAGCGTCTGGCGTTCTTCCGCGGTGAGTTGATTGCGTTCGATGGCCGTCCACGTGAGTGCCAATTGCTCGCGATCGCCCGCGTGCAGGGCGGTGAGATTCACCTCGCCACCGTGACGACGCCGTTGCCCGATTTCCAGCAGCACGGCGGACATGCCCTCGAGACCCAAGGTGGCACCATCGGCAGGGGAGAAGATGCGGGCGACTCCTCGGCGATGCAGTTCGTCGATTTCGCTGGCGACAATCACACCACCGCCACCGCCGACCACCTGGATGTCGCTGCGACCGTGGCGGGCCAGTTCGTCAACGAGGAAGCTGAAGTACTCCATATGGCCGCCCTGATAGGACGACACGGCAATGGCATCCACATCTTCGTCGAGGGCCGCGGTGACGACATCGCTGACGGAGCGGTTGTGTCCGAGGTGAATGACTTCGCAGCCGGCCGAGTGCAGCAGCCGTCTAATCATGTTGATGGAGGCATCGTGTCCGTCAAAGAGCGCAGTTGCGGTCAAGTAACGAACCGGGGCCGACACGTCGTTGTGCGCCATGGCTCAAGGTTAGGTCGCCGCGAGCATCTGTCGCCGACAG
>CAISIU010000093.1 GCA_903885505.1 uncultured Actinomycetes bacterium
AGAAGTGGCTCCTCCCCCTCGTGGAGGGCACGATGCAGTCGGGCTTTTCCATGACCGAACCCGAGGTGGCGGGAAGTGACCCCCGCGCTCTTCGGGCCACCGCGCACCGCGATGGTGACGAGTGGGTGCTGAACGGCCACAAGTGGTTCACCTCCAACGGCATCGAGGCAGACTTTTTCATCGTGATGGCCCGCGCCGTCGAGGGCGAGGACGAACGCGGCCGCATGAGCCAGTTCATTGTGCCCACCTCTACCCCCGGGGTGGAGATTGTCCGGGGCATTGGAATCTGGGGCCACCACAGCAGCGACCACTGCGAAGTGAAATACACCAACGTGCGCATCCCCGCCGAGAACATGCTGGGCCACGTCGGCCAGGGCCACGAAGCCGCCCAAGAGCGCCTCGGTGCCGGACGCGTCTTTCACTGCATGAATTCGGTGGGCCAAATGTGGCGTGCCTTTGATCTCATGGTGGAGCGCAGCCTCAGTCGCGAGGTGCACGGTGGCCTGCTCAAGGACCAGCAAATGATTCAGGCCTTCATCGCTGACTCGTATATCGACCTTCAAACGGCTCGCCTGCTGACAATCCGAGCCGCCGAGATGATTGACCGCGGCGACCCTCGGGCCCGCACGGAGATCTCCGCCCTCAAGGTCTATGTCCCCGCGGCGTTTCACCGCGTGGTTGACCGCGCCATTCAGGTCTGGGGTGCGGCGGGCGTCAGCAACGACCTCCCCCTCGCGCAGATGTACCTCGGTGCGCGCACGCTGCGACTGGCCGACGGGCCCGACGAAGTGCACCGCATCTTGATTGCCAAGAACGTGATTCACCACTACGAAAGCGGTGAGTCCTGGGACTTCGCGACCTAGTGCGCCTGCACGTTCACGTTCACCCCGGGTCGACACGACGGGCGGTGGGCGGAAGTTACGACGGGGCACTGGTGGTGCGCGTCACCGAACGGGCGGTCGATGGCAAAGCCACGGACGCGGTGTGCCGGGCCCTCGTGGTCGCTTTCGGCGTTCCCAGGAGACAGGTCACACTCGTGAGCGGCGCGACCTCGAGGCACAAAGTCGTCGAGATTGACGGCGAGGGTGTTGACGAGCGAGCTCGTGAACTCTTAGAGCACGAAGAGCCTTCGTAGACTGACGCCATGGAAATGCACGACGACGAGGTGGCCACGGCCTTTCTCGTGGAACTGGGCGAAGCCCTCGTGCGCACCGAATCGGCCGTGGGCGAAGTTCAAGACGCCCTGCACGCCTCCGCGAGAGGTCTCGGCCGAGCGGACCTTGACGTGCTGGTGCTCCCCACCGTCTTATTGGTGCAAAGCACTCGCGGTGATCGGGCTCAGATTCGTATGGGCACCTTTCGGCGCACCCCTCTTCGCTTCGACCAGACCGCCCGCGTCGACGAGATCGCTCGTCAGACCGCCGCGGGCAACCTCGGGGCCGCGTCCGCTCGCCTCGAACTTCACCGAGCCATGGCCGGACGTGCGCCCATTGCGGTGCCACTGCGCATCGTGGGCATGGGCCTCCTCTCAGCCGGCTTCTCGCTGGTCTTAGAGCCCACCTGGCGCACTCTCGCGGTCACCTTTCTCCTCGGCTTATTGGTGGGCGCTCTTCGCCTCATCAAGGTGCCTGCCGTACAGGCCATGGCACCCATCGTGGCCTCCTTTGGGGTGGCCACCATCGTCTTTGCCCTGGGCACGCACATGACTTTAGAAAATCCGTTGCGGGTCGTCATCCCGCCCCTGATTTTGTTCTTGCCGGGATCGGCCCTTACGACCGCCACGATCGAATTGGCGTCCGGCGACACCATCAGTGGGGCGAGTCGACTCATCGAGGGACTCATGACCTTGATGATGTTGGCCTTTGGCGTGTTGGCCGCCGCCGCGGTGGTGCGTGAACCCACTGGCGCGTTAATCGACACTCCGCTTCGTCACTTGCCCGGCCTCGCCCCGGTGCTGGCCATCATCGTGTTGGCCGCGGGTTTTCGACTCCACCTCTGTGCGCCGTGGCGCACCCTGCCGTGGGTGGTGGGCGTCATGGCCATCGCCAAGGGCACGCAGCTACTCAGTGCGGTGGTCTTTCCCGCCACCTTGTCGGCCTTCTTTGGTGCCTTCGTGATGACGCCGGTCATCTTGGCCGCCGTTCGTTACCGCGGTGCCCCCGAGCGCGCCCTGTTCCTCGCGGGCTTCTCCATGTTGGTGCCCGGAGCCACCGGTCTTATTGGTATCGCCCAAATCGCAGTGCACGGCGTCTCGTCGGGCATCTTGGCGGCCGCCTATGCGGTCGGAGCCATCACGCTGGGCGTGCTACTCGGTGCGGCCACGTGGTCGGCCTCCCACGAGGGTATCGACCGAGCGCAAGCCCTCTTTGATCGACGTCGCGGGGCCTAAGTTTTCACGAGGTGGGCGGTAACATGAGCCAGCCGAGCGGTGATCACGGAAAGATGGGTCGGGCAGTATGAGCGATTATCGCGTGCTGTTCATTGTCGGCCCCGGCCGCAGTGGATCCACGCTCATCGGCGAAATCCTGGGCCAATACCCCCACGTTGCCAATGGGGGCGAACTCCTCTTGTGGTGGATGGCGTCGCACAGCACCCCGGCGCGGCGCTGTGGCTGCGGCCAACGACTCGATGAGTGCGACTTTTGGACGGCGGTGAGTCGCCAGCACTCTGATCTCGCCTCCCCCTCTCCCGAGGTGGTCGCCGAGCTATACCGCGCGCGGCACTTTCGCTCGTGGCTGAGCCTGTGGTGGCGTTCACGCCGAGGGAGAATCGCGGCTCCCGCCGTGAGCCACCTCATGGCCACTCTCTATGAGGCCATCGCCACGGTCTCGCAGTGCTCGGTCATCGTCGATTCGTCCAAATCGCCGGGTTATCGACTACACCTGTCGGGGACATCCATTCCCGTCACCACCGTTCACCTCCAACGTGACCCTCGATCCGTGGTCAATTCGTGGCGCCAAGAGAAGATCGACCCCCTCTCCCCCGGGGACTCCTTGTTCGCGATCCACCCCCTACGCACCACGATCGAGTGGATCGCCCAAACGCTGGCCGCGAGATGGCTCATCGCGCCACGTTGTCGCGACTCATTTTCGAGTCTGACTTACGAAGATTTTGTGGCCGCGCCGCGCGACACCCTTCGCCACCTGACCACCGTCGCCCACCTCGACTCCTCGGCCGAGCCCTTCCTCGATGACACTCGCGTGACGGTGACGCCCACCCACAACATTGCCGGCAATCCGGACCGCCGCGGCGACGTCGATCGTGGGATTGTCCCGCACGAGTCGTGGCCCACGAACTTGCCGACTCGCTGGTTCGTTGCGACCACCCTTCTCTGCAGCCCCTTTCTCCATCGCTATCGATACCCGTTCTCACGAGGAACTCGTTCATGAGCGACCAGTCACCTCGCGTGTCGGTGGTCGTCCCCATGCACCGGGTGGAGACGTGGATCAGCGGCGTTGTTCGTAGCGTCCTTCGCTCCTCGCTGCCCCTCGAACTCATTGTCGTGAATGACGCCTCGCCGGACTAGTCCGCCGCCTGGGCCGCGACCACCATCGGCGGAGATCCTCGCGGACGTGTCGTTGA
>CAISIU010000094.1 GCA_903885505.1 uncultured Actinomycetes bacterium
CTGCGCGGCGAGATGATTTCGTACGAAATCACCGTGGCCGTCAGCTGCGCACGTCGGCACAACGCCTCATGCGTCGCCAATGCCGTCGCCGCGGCGGCGGCCGTCGGTGGTACGTCGGCGGCCAACAAGGTCACCGCCGCGGTCAACGCGGCCATGTCAACATCGGGCGTGAGTGGCTCCGCGTCGGGAACCGCTCAGGGACTCGCCGCCGTGCGCGCGGCCGAATCACAAATTGGTGTTCCCTACGTATGGGGTGGCGAGACCGCTCACCGGGGATTTGACTGTTCGGGCCTCACGCAATGGGCGTGGCGCCAAGCCGGATTCACCATTCCCCGCACCGCCGCATCCCAGTATTTCGCCATGCGTCATGTGCCCCTCAGTCAACTGCGACCCGGTGACTTGCTGTTCTATTACAACCTCGACGGCGACCACCAGGTAGATCACGTCGTGATGTACGTCGGCTCCGGACCGTGGGGCACCTCGACCATCATTTCGGCCGCCCACACCGGTACGAACATTGCTCTGTCGCCCATCTTCACCTACGGCCTCATTGGCGCGGCACGTCCATAGTTAGTTCACATGGCTCTCACCACCTCCATCATCATTCCGGCCTTTAATGAAGCCAGTCGCATTGCGGCGGGCGTGGAGCGCCTGCTTCCCGTCATTGACGAAATCGGTCGCGACCGCGTGGAAGTGGTCTTCGTGGACGACGGATCAACGGACGGCACCCCCGCGGCCGCGGCGGCGGCGTTGAGCGGCTTGCCCCACGTCGTCGCGATTAGCTACCCCGATAATCGAGGAAAGGGTGCCGCTCTACGTATGGGCGTCCTGCACGCCACGGCACCCACCGTGGCGCTTATGGATGCTGACACGGCCATTTCTCCACGTCACCTCCCCGAGGCCCTCGCCACGCTGCACTCGGCAGATTTCGTGGCGGGGTCGCGAGCGATCGATGGCGCGATTCGCTACGACTCGCCCCTTCGCACCGCGGCGGGTCGCATTTTCAATCTCGCCGTGCGTCGCAGTATCGGCACGACTCTCGACGACACGCAATGTGGTTTCAAGGTGATGCGAAGCGGCGTCGCACGCCTCTGCGGCCTCCTCGGCACCATTGACCGCTTTGCCTTCGACGCCGAGTGGATCTTCTTGGCGACCGCGAGCGGACAACGCGTGACTTCCACGCCGGTGACCTGGGACGATGTCCCCGGTTCCACCGTGCGCGTGCGTCATGACGCGCTGCGGATGTTGCGAGACATTCGCGGCATCGCCCAGCACCGCTACGACATTCAGGCGGTCAGCATCCCTCGGGGCATTTCTTTGGACGAACTCGCCACGACGGCTCGTCGCGCGCGTTTAGGTGGATTATGCGTGGCGCGTGGCGATGAGGGCGACCTCATCATCTTGCCGAATGATGGCGCACCGGGTGGCATTGGCATGGCCAAGGTGTTAGGTGGCGCCATTGGAGTGGTGCAATTGGCCGACCTGCGCGGCCGCACCCTCGAGGCTTCTTAGTCGCGCGGCAACAGCCAGTCAGCGACCAACTCCGGCGCCCGCACGGCCCACTCTTCAGCGGTAATCGCGAAATGCGAATGGTCTTCCCACACGCCATCGATTTCGAGGTAGCGAAGTGCCACCCCTTCGTGACGAAGTCCAATTTTCTGAACAACGCGTAGTGAGGCCTGATTGCGGGGAATGATGTTGATTTCAATGCGGTGCAGCATCAGCGTCTCGAAGCAGTACTGCAGCAGCGCCACGACCGCTTCGGGGGTGTACCCGTGCCCGGCGGCGGCCTCGTCGATCCAGTAGCCAATGAAGGCGGACTGCATCGGTCCTCGCTGCACCGCCGATAGCGACACTTCTCCGATAAAGCGCGGTCCCAGGAAAATCCCAAAGGAGTAGCCCACGCCCATCTGGCGTTCGCGTTCGCGCACCGCACAGCGATTGGCGAAATTGCGACGGTCCTCGGGGGCGTAGGGAGCCCCCGCAGGTCGCGGTTCCCACTTCACGAGCCAGTCACGACAGCGATGGCGAACTTCGTTCCACGACTCGTAGTCAGCCTCGGTCAAGGTGCGCAGGACGATGCGACGTCCATGCACCACCAGCGGTGCGGGTGCCGATGTACGCAAACTCACGGCGTCATCTTTCTCGACTCGTGTGCGAAGGTCAATTCGAGCGCAGCTCCCCGGCTACGCCGTCGAGAATGTCGGCCTCGCCGGCCACAAGTTCCGCCACCTGCCATCGAGTACATATCTCTTCGAGGATGACGAGACCCGCCACCATGACCCTTTCGCGGCCCGCTCGCATACCGCGATGCGCCGCCCGTTGCTCGATACTCTCGTCCGCCAAAATCTGTCGCCAGGTGGTCGCCACGCGGGCGAGAAAACGAAAACCGGGATATCGAGGGTCGGGGTCATCCGCGTTCAATTCCAAGTGTGCCAAGGTCGCCATTGTCCCCGCTAGACCCACCGTCGTGGGTGACGGCAGCGCCCATCGAGCATCACTATCGATGAGCGCGTCTAGCTGTGCGCGAACCTCGTGACGGCCACTGTCGAGATCGTGGCCCCATCGCTCCTCGAAACGAACGCACCCCATCGGCAGGGACACGGTCAGCAAGTCATCGCCACTGAGACGGCAGAACTCCGTCGACCCACCACCAATGTCGAACACCAGGGTGTTATTGACGATGACCTCGGGCAAGGCGCCACGGGCTCCGAGAAAGCTGAGTCTCGCTTCTTCATCCCCCTCGATCACGTCGCAGGCAAAACCCAGGACGTCATGAAGGCGCGCCATGAACTCGTGGCCGTTGGCGGCTTGGCGAACGGCAGACGTGCCAACGAGTCGAGCGCGTTCGACATCAAGCTCACGAACGGTGCGAGCAAAGCCCGCCACCGCGTGTAGCACCCGTTGCTGAGCGTCGTCGGCCAAACGGCCCGACGAATCCACGCGGTCGCCCAGGCGCGTAATGACATTGTCACGGCGAAGGACCGTTCCGTCGTGATCGAGAACGAGGAGTCGAGTGGAGTTGGTTCCGCAGTCAAGTGCGGCCACCCTCACGGGCGAACCTCTTGCACGGCCAGCTCGGGGAGATCGATTTTGGTGGCGACGAGTGCACCCACCGGATCGTCGTGATGAACGAGGTAGTGGGCTAGGTGAGCGTGCAAACACTTGATGCCGACGCGCGTGCCGCCCACACCGCCGGTGGGCTGCACCGCGTCGAGGCGAACGGTGGCGGCGCGGCGGCGGTTCGAATACGCGTCATGGGCGCGAGCGATGTTCTCGAGGCCTAGTTCTTCCTCGTACTGATGGACTCCACCTTCGCTCTCGAGCCGAGAGACATCGTCCTTGATGGCGGGGTCGAGCAGCCAATACAAAGTGGGCATGGGCGTGCCATCTTTAAGGTGAGGTTCATTCTCGATCACGACGGGACGACCATCGAGTCGGCGCACCACCACCGCACAACGTCCCGCGAGCGATCGGCCGAGAGCCGCCTCGATAACGGCGACATCATCGTCGGACGCGTCGAGAAAGGTGCTCACCGCCAGAATTGCAGCGTCTGGGACAGTCGCGCCCAGAAGCCGTGTGAGGTGCTTGATGCCGAGGAGTGCGAACCCTTCGGCAAGTAACCCGTGCCATTCGTGGGCGACGCAATGGGATCAAATCCCGGGTCGCCCGTCGTCTGGCTGACCGAGCCTTGCGCCGGCAAAATCTGCACCAAGCGCTGACCGGGCAGCACCAACTGGTAGTTCTCGCGAGCCAAAATCAAGGCCTGCTGACGTGACGACAATGCCGAGGCTTGCGACAAGATGGCCTCACGCTGGGCATTGAGGTGGGCAATTTCCGCCTGCGTCTGGGCAATCTGCGGCGTGGTCGCCCAGACGTGGTTCACCACGATTTGATCGGCGAGCAATGCGGCGACCAGAAGGGCAAAGCCCGCCACGAGGGCACGCTGCCACAGCGTCTTGTCACTTACGGCGCTCGCCATTAGAGACCCAGTGCCGATCGACCGGGGAAGACTGCGGCGGCGCCCAGGATTTCTTCGAGGCGCAGCAACTGGTTGTACTTGGCCACGCGGTCGGTGCGCGCGGGCGCACCCGTCTTAATCTGACCCGCATTGGTGGCCACCGCCAAGTCCGCGATGGTGACGTCTTCGGTTTCACCGGAGCGGTGCGAGATAACGGCGCTGTAGCCATTGCGGTGTGCGAGCGACACCGCGTCGAGGGTTTCGGTCAAGGTGCCGATCTGGTTGAGCTTGATCAAGATGGAGTTCGCCACTCCCGAGCTGATGCCCTTTTGCAACAGCGAGGTATTGGTGACGAAGAGGTCGTCGCCCACGAGCTGGATGCGCTGGCCCAACTTCTGGGTCAGCAAGGACCACCCGTCCCAGTCCTCTTCGGCCATGCCATCTTCGATCGACACGATGGGATAACGGTCACAGAGGTCCGCCCAGTAGTCGACCAGTTCGGCCGGCGACAGCACGCGGTTCTCACCGGCGAGGTGATACTTGCCGTCCTTGAAGATCTCACTCGTCGCGGGGTCGAGCGCGATCGCGATGTCGCGTCCGGGCTCACGGCCCGTCTTTTCGATGGCTTCGACCAAGATGCGTACGGCGGACTCGTTGTCCGGAAGGTCGGGGGCAAAGCCACCCTCGTCGCCTACCGCCGTCGATAGTCCGCGCGCAGCGAAGACGCTCTTCAGAGCGTGGTAGGTCTCGACACCCCACTGCAGGGCCTCGGAAAAGCTGCTGGCACCTACCGGCATCACCATGAACTCTTGGAAGTCAATGGAGTTCAGTGCGTGCGCGCCACCGTTGATGACGTTCAGCATGGGCACCGGCAAGACGTGTGCATTCACTCCACCGATGTACTGCGCCAACTGAAGATCGCTCTCCGCGGCCGCGGCCTTGGCGACGGCGAGCGACACGGCGAGTAAGGCGTTCGCGCCGAGGCGACTCTTGTCGGCGGTGCCGTCGAGGTCGATCATGGTCTGGTCCACGTCGCGCTGATCGGAGGCTTCGAGGCCCTCGAGGGCGTCGTTTAATTCCGTGGAGACGAATTCGACGGCTCGACGCACGCCCTTCCCGTTCCACGCGGCGCCACCATCGCGCAATTCGACAGCCTCGTGCACGCCGGTCGACGCACCCGAGGGGGAAATAGCACGGCCGACCGCGCCGGACTCCAAGATGACCTCGGCTTCGACCGTGGGGTTACCTCGTGAATCCAAGACCTGACGGCCACGAACAAGCTCAATCGCACTCATGCCGACTCCTTGATGCGAATAGAAAGACTTTTAAAGCCTACCGCCCCATCGACGCGCTAGTCGGATAATCCTTCGCGCTGGCGAATCTCCGATCGGGCCCGCAATGCCAAGCGTCGGGCGGTGCCATCAAGATCAATACCGCTCGTGTGGGCGTAGGCCGCCACGGCCTCCACAAATCGGTTCCACGTCGCGTCGTCACTTACTGTGGCGTCATCCGCCTCCTGGGTGGGTCGCGAGAGATCGCGAAGGGCATCTTCGAGAGCGAGTCGCTGCTCTGACGGTGTGGGCGCATCGCCAAACACCACGCGGCGCTTTCGCGCCAACTTGGACCAGAGAGAAAATCCCGGCAGGCCCATCGCAATCCCGTCGGTCACCGACTCGCGCTGCTTCTCCACCTTCTTAATGTCTTCCCATTGTCGCGCCACGTCATCGGCGGTCTGCATCGAGACGTCGCCGAAAACGTGCGGGTGCCGTGAGACCAACTTGTCGTAGATGCGCGTCATGATGCTCGACATCGAAAAGGCGTCCACCTCCGAACCGAGTTCGGCGTGGAAAAGGATTTGGAACAGGAGATCGCCGAGCTCCTCTTCGAGGTGTTCGCCCCCCTCTCCCGACACGTCGTCGTAGTGCGAGAGGGCGTCAATGACCTCGTAGGCCTCCTCGATGAGATGCCGTTCGAGTGACTGATGCGTTTGGTCTTGATCCCACGGACACTCACGTCGAAGTTGGTGCATGAGGTCGATGAGATCGGCCGCCCCGCGCTGCGACGCTGCGCTCACCCACAGGCTGGTGAGATGGTCGGCACTCTCGAGGTGACTGAGGCCGCTCACGTCGATAGTCGTGATGGACTCGTCGTTACCGCCGGCATGCCAGCACACCGTGACCTGCGCGTCGGGTGGCAGAGCATCAGCGACCAGGGCGGCAATCTCGGGTGAATACACCTGCAAAATGAGCCACGGGCCGGGACCCTGCAGGGTGGGCATGTCGAGCGCATCAAGAATTTGCACCCTCTGCGTCATGGGGTCAACCCCGAGCGCACTGATAACCACGTCAATCACTGACACGGCGGGGTGAATTTTCACGGGGGCACCACTCGCGAGCAACAGCTCCACGGTGTGCTCGGCCACCAGCGGACTTCCCGGCACGCCGTAGGTCACGTCCGTGTTCGCGGCGTCGTGCCACGCGATGACGTCCGCGACGATGTCGCGGTACAGGCTCTCAAAATCCTCGGCGTCGTCGTACCACTGGTCGTAGCTCTCGAGATGGGCAAAGTTCGCGGCGGCCGGATGCCGTCGCGTGCGCAGCCGAGCCGGCAGGCGCGTCAGGTGATCAAGGGCGTCGGGGGTGAGAAAACGGTCGTCATCGGGCCCAAGGCCCACGACGTGAATCACGTCAGCCCTGTGCGGCGGCCGCGAGCGTGGCGGCTCCTGGTGCCAGCGACGCGTCCAGCGTGGCCGGACCGCCGTAGTTGATCGCCGATGCGCCCACCGTCAGACGTCCAAGGTGGGAATTCACGCGGCCGTTGCCGTCGCGCACCAAGGTGGCGCGGAAAGTGGCGCTGTTTCGATTGTTGAAATCAAAAATGTCGCGGTAAACAACCGTGGCCACGTCAGACAGCGACGCCGCATTACGACTGGTGACCAAGAAGAAGATGGAGTAGGTCATGCCGCCCTGCGCGTAGGGGTACGCCTTGGTGAACTGCCCCGTTGCCACGCTGGCCGTATCAGCCGCCACGGACGATGCCGGCGGGAAGCAGCCGTAGGCACCTCCGGTCGCCGCGGAGGCCGCCTGAGAATATTTCTTAATCAAGTCCACTGGCGCCAGTCCGGCAGCGCGATCGGCGTTGAAAGCGGACACCTGGGAGTCCGCGACGAGGGCTAACGACAAGCACACCGTCTCGTAATTGTGACGGTGCGCGTCGTAATAGGACGTCAGCCCGGTGGCGGTGGTTGACCAGGCACCCGCTTGGTGCGCGTTGAACTGCGTGGTGTACGCCTGCAGGTTTTCGAGCACCAGTCGCAGACGCGGTGAGAATTGCGCCATCGCCGTGGCGGGGTTCTCTGATGCGCAGGCCAGACCCGAGCGTGTGGCGTTATTCACAAGCATGGTGCCGAGTTGCTCGCCCGCGGCGGTGAGATCGGCGGCACTGGGCTGGAAGTTATATGTCCGAGCGACGTAGTCCTCGAGCGCGAGGCCCGCGACGCGACCTGCCGACCACGCGGCGGCGGCCGAGGTCGTCACCAGAGACGTCGTGTTGGCCCGAAGGATGGGGCCGTAGGTGCCGGCAATGAAGCAGCCCAGAATCTTGTTATGGGAAATCTCTAATTCCTCGGCGGAGAGGTCGCGAAGTGAGACCGTGTGGCCTGCGGCGGCGGCTCCGGTCGTCGGAATCGCGTATCCCACGTAGAGGGCGGCCAGAACGGCAATGACAAAGGTAGCTATGAGGCGTCGCACGAGCCTCAGCCTACTGAGGCTCTTCAGCCGGCAGCATCTCCTCGATCACCGTTCGCAGTTGGTCAATGGGCTCACCAGTCACCAATGACACCCTCAAGGTGTGCTTGTCGGGGTCATACGCCTGCGAGCCGTAGAGGCGCTGAGCGCGCGTTTGCTTAGACAAGCTCAGGGAGACTGGCGAGAGCGTGGCCACCGGCGCGCTGCGCAGGCCCGGTCGCGGCGCCGTTACTTGCACGCTCATAATCCCTCGTTCACGACACAACAACTTGAGAGAGGTCATCTCGATCAAGCGACGGGCCGCCGCGGGAATCTCGCCATAGCGGTCTCGCCACTCATCGGCCATGTCCTCGAGGTCGTGCGTCGAGGCGGCCACGGACAGGCGACGGTAAATCTCGAGACGGTCGTCTTCGTTGGTGACGTAGTCGCCCGGCAAGTGAGCATCACCGGGCACATCCAAGGTGATGGTGGTCGGCTCCACGTACCTCTCACCCTTGGCGCCCGCGACCGCTTCGGCCACCATCTGCACGTAGAGGTCGTAACCCACCGCCGCGACGTGGCCACTTTGGTCGTGACCGAGCAAACTGCCGGCACCGCGAATTTCGAGGTCACGCATTGCGATCTTGAAGCCACTACCCAGAGCGGTGTTGTCACCAATCGTGCGGAGGCGTTCGTAAGCAGTTTCGGAGAGCGATTTGGCCGCGGGGTGAAAGAGGTAGGCGTAGGCACGCTGACCACCACGGCCGACTCGTCCACGAAGCTGGTGCAGCTGGCCAAGGCCCAACATGTCCGCACGGTCGACGATCATGGTGTTCACGCTCGGCATGTCAATGCCGGATTCGATGATGGTGGTGCAGACCAAGACGTCGTAGCGACGCTCCCAGAAGTCGACCACGATTTTCTCGAGCGAGCCTTCGTCCATCTGTCCATGGGCCACCGCGAATCGAGCGTCGGGCACGAGCTGCGCCAATCGACGGGCGACCTCGTCGATGTCAGCGACTCGGTTGTGGATGAAGAAGGCTTGACCTTCACGCAGTAGTTCGCGTCGCAGGGCTTCGACGACCGCCGCCTCGTCGTACTCGCCCACGTGGGTCAAGATCGGCCGACGAGCCATGGGCGGCGTCGTCACCATGGACAAATCTCGAATACCGGTGAGCGCCATCTCCAAGGTGCGAGGAATGGGACTGGCCGTCAAGGTCAAGACGTCGACGTTGACGGTCAACTTCTTGATGGCGTCTTTATGCGAGACACCGAAGCGTTGCTCTTCGTCTACCACCAGAAGTCCCAGGGACTTGAACTGGATTTCCTCGCTCAGAAGACGGTGCGTGCCAACGACCACGTCAACGGAGCCGTCCGCCAAACCCCGCAGCACCTCTCTGGCACTCTTGTCGTCGACGAATCGGCTGAGCATCTCGACACGTACCGGGAATCCGGCGTAACGCTCGACCAAAGTCTGATAATGCTGACTCGCGAGCAGCGTGGTCGGCACGAGCAGGGCGGCCTGCTTGTTGTCCTGCACCGCCTTAAAGATGGCCCGCACGGCAACTTCCGTTTTGCCAAAACCAACGTCCGCGCAGACCAATCGGTCCATGGGGCGATCGCTTTCCATGTCGGCTTTCACGTCATTGATTGCCTGCAGCTGATCGGGTGTTTCGGCATACGGGAACAGAGATTCCATTTCCGCTTGCCAGGGGGTATCCGGGGAAAAGGCGTGGCCCGTCGCGTGGGTGCGTTCGCGATACAAAGCGACGAGGTCCGCGGCGACCATGGCGGCCGCGGCGCGGGCCTTGGTCTTGACCTTGGCCCAGTCCGAGCCACCCATCTTCGACAGGGCGGGTGATTCCCCACCGCTGTAGGGGGTGATGGCCTCGATTTGATCGGTAGGCAAGAAAAGGGCGTCGCCACCACGAAATTCGAGTTTTAAGTAATCGCGGGTAATGCCCGCCATGGTGCGCGTCGTCGTGCCGGCGAAACGTGCCACGCCGTGCACGCGGTGAACGACGAAGCTGCCAATGGCGAAGTCGTCAAAGAAGCCATCGGCGTGACGGGTGCGCGCCCGAGGAGCGCGGTGCACCGTGCGGCGACCCGTGAGGTCAAGTTCGCCGTACACAATGAGTGGCGGCTCGTCACTGGCAAAGCCTTGCGGCAAAGCGGCCACGGTGATGGCCACGGCGGCGCTGCCCACGGCGTCGGCTCCGCGTGCGACACGTACCCCTTCACCTTCGAGCAAGGTGGCCATGCGTTCGGCGGCCCCCTCGTTAGTCGCGGCGATGACGACTTTCTGCACTCCCCCGTCGCTACGCAGGCGTTCCGCGAAGCGAGTGGGGTCGCCTTGGAAAACTGGCGGGTCGCTGACATCCCAGGCGCCGTGCGCGGACGCATCGATGCGCAGGGTGATGCGCGACGAATCCACCGCGTCATCCCAGCTGAGGTGCGAGAGCGGGACGTCGCCGGTGTAGCCCCAGGTGGTCGCGATGGAACCGATGAGTTCGGTTTCTTCCTCGAGCAGTTCGGCTGCTCGCGATCGCACCGATGATTCATCCACCACCACGAGGGCCGCGTGCGCCGGCAACTCATCAAGGAAGCGGTGACGACCGTCATCGCACCAGGCCCACCACCCCTCCATGCCGTCATGCAGTTGTCCGGCGGCAACCTGATCGAGGGCGACGCGGGCGTGATCCATGTCGGCGGCCAAGGCGCGCGTGCGAGCGGTCAACGCCTCGCTGGGTTGTGGTCGCCATTCGCGTGCCGCCACCACGCAAAACGAGGCGAGGTGCTGCGTCATACGCTGCTCGGCCACGTCGAAGTAACCGACACGCTCTACTTCGTCGCCAAAGAAGTCGATACGCACCGGCAGTTCGCTCTCCGGCGACCAGAGGTCCACGATGCCACCACGTGCGGAGAATTCCCCACGGTGTTCCACGCGCGGCTCTCGGCGATATCCCGCATCCACGAGCCACTGCAAGAGTCCGTCGCGGTCGTCGTTACTCCCTCGCTCCACGACCCGAATGGCGTCGTCGCGCCAGGTGGCCACCGACTGGGTCATCGCGCGCGACGAGGTCACGATGACGCGGGGAGAGGTACCCGATCGCAGCTGCGCGCGAAGGGCGAGGCGACGAGCCATGACGTCGGCGTCGGGACTGACTCTCTCGAGAGGCAGGGTGTCCCAGGCGGGGAAACTGGTCACGTCGCTGTCATCTAGTTCAAGCCACGCCCGGAGAGCCAGCACCATGTCGTCGACGTCGCTATGGCGGGCGACCACCACCACCGTCAACTCGTGCTCCAGGGCCGTCGCGGCCACGGCGACGGGCCACCCACGACGGCTCGACGACAGGTCACCACCGACGCTGTGGGCGCGAATAACGGGAGACGCGGCCTCGACGAGGCGCCGTAGTCCGCTACTCATGACGCCGCATTAATCGTGGGCTGCGCCGTGGCGCATCCCACCGTGACGACACGTTCCAGCGCGTCAGCGCCGGACTCAATGTCGATGAGCAAATTCTCCCGTGCGGCACCGGTCAACTTCTTGAGCACCCAATCGGCACCTTGCTCCTTCGTGGGTGGTTTTCCCACGCCTAAGCGAAGGCGCCAGAAGTCCTGCGTCGACAGCACGCCGGCGATGGATCGCAGGCCATTGTGGCCCGCCAGACCGCCCGCGAACTTCAGTTGGCGACGACCAGGTTCGAGATCTAATTCGTCGTGCACCACCACGATTTTTGAGGCATCGGTAATAGAAAAGCGATCACACAGCGGTGGCAGGGCCGCGCCCGACTCATTCATGTAGGTCGTGGGAATCGCGAACGTGATGCGACCGAGTGCCGTCGTCACCGTGGCCGACTCGGCACGTTGACGCTTCTCGATGGAAAACGAACCATTCAGGCGGGACACCAGAACGCGCACGGCGTCGGCACCAATGTTGTGACGGGTCCCCGAGTACGTAGAACCGGGATTGGCAAGACCGACGACGAGCAAATCGCTCGCCGCACCGCGACGTGCGCCGGGACGAGCCAGCGCCACGAGGCTTAAGCGTTACCGCTGGTCTTTGCGGCGCGGCCAGCGCGCGTACCGACGATGGTGGCCGTCGGGTCGCCCGCGGGCACCACGCCAGCCGGCAACGGCACGTCGCTGACGCGAATCGCACCACCGACCTTGAGGTCCGAGATGTCGACGGTCACGAAGGTCGGAATAGCGTCCGGAGTCGACTTGACCTGCATGGAGTAGGCCTTCTGGTCCACTTCCCAGTCGTGGTGACGGACGTCGACGGCGTCACCGACAACGTGAATCGGCACCTCAACGACAACGCCCTTGTTCAGGTCAACGACCTGGAAGTCCACGTGCGCCACGGTGTTCTTGACCGGGTGCTTCTGGATCTGACGAGCCATGACGGTGAAGGTGCCCGACTCGGTGGTCAGTGACAAGACGGTGTTGAGGCCGTGCTCGCCACCCACCGCGGTACGAAAGTCCTTGGCGTTGACAGCCACCGAGAACGGGGCCGTTCCTTCGCCGTACACCACGCCGGGAATCTGACCTTCAGCGCGCAGACGACGGACAGGGCGAGAGCCGGTGGGGCGCTGCGTGGTCGCGTTCAACGTGATCTGGGACATGACTTCTCCTTAAACCGCTGTGCACCACAGGGGCGCACGGATTGACAATCTTAGCCCGCCGTGGCGGGGGGCACATCAGGCCAGGTTTTCGCCGTGAAAAATGTCCGAAACCGAAGAATCCTGGAAGACCGCGGATATGGCGTTCGCCACAATTTGAGCCACCGACAGGATTTCCAGCTTGTCGAAGCGCTTTTCCGGCGGCACCGGCAAGGTGTCGGTCACGATGACGCGGCTGATGGACTCGTGCTGGAGGCGCTCAACGGCCGGACCCGAGAAAACGGCGTGGGTCGCCATTACCCAAATGTCTCCGGCGCCATTGGCCTTGAGGAGTTCCACGGCGGCCACGATGGTGCCCGCGGTGTCAATCATGTCGTCAATCAGCACGCAGTGGCGGCCGGCGACGTCGCCCACCACGTCGCGACCCACCACCACGTTGGCGGTGCCCTTCGGGCGAGTCTTGTGGACGAGGGCGAGGTCGCTGCCCAGGTGCTGGGCGTAGCGCTCGGCCACCTTCACGCGGCCGGCATCGGGCGCCACCACGACGACATTGGGACCACCCGCGCGCGTGGAGAGGTAGTCAAGAAGAACTGGTGCGGCGGTGAGGTGGTCCACTGGCACGTCGAAGAAACCTTGAATCTGACCGGAGTGAAGGTCAACAGAGAGCAAGCGGTCCGCACCCGCCGTCTGGAACATGTCAGCGACGAGCTTCGCGGTGATCGGTTCGCGACCCGTCGACTTTCGATCTTGACGGGCGTAGCCGTAGTTCGGAACAACGGCCGTGATGCGCTTGGCGGACGCGCGCTTGGCGGCGTCAATCATGATGAGCTGTTCCATGACCGCGTCATTGACGGGGGCGGCGTGCGTTTGCATGATGAACACGTCGGCGCCACGGATGGACTCGTCAAAGCGACAGTGCACTTCCCCATTGGCAAATTCACGCAAATTGGCTTCGACGAGGTCCACACCGAGGTGAACAGCAACATCGCGGGCGAGCTGGGGATGGGTACGACCCGTCGCCAGTACTAATCGACGAATCGCAGGTGACTCCACGAGGCGATGCTACAACGCCGCCCGCACTAGGCGAGAACTCGTGTGCCGTCGGCGAGGACGGTACCCACGTCGAGTCGCACGTAGGACCCCACGTGACAGTCCGCACCCAGCGTGGTGCCGAGGACGGTTGCCGACTCAATCCGAGTTCGCGGTCCCACCACGCTGTTGTCCACGACGGCGCTCGGTCCAATGTCGGCTCCCGCGGCCACCGTGGTCCGCCCACGAAGAACCGTTCCCGGCCACAACGTGACGTCGGCCGCGAGCTGCACATCGCTATCGATATAGGTCGTGAGGGGATCCCACATGGTGACACCGGCGCGCAGCCACTGGGCATTAAGTCGCTGCCGCATGACCGCTTCTGCATTCGCTAACTGCTCGCGATCATTGACCCCGGCCGCCTCGGCCGCATCGGCGATTTCGCAGGCGGCGGTGACGTGGCCACCGCGATACAAGACGTCCACCAAATCGGTGAGGTAGTACTCGTGTTGGGAGTTTTGGCGACCGACGAGACGAAGAGCGGGGCCCAGCATGCTGTGGCGCACGACCATGATGCCGGTGTTGATTTCGTCAATGGCTTGCTCATCGGCCGACGCATCGCGTTGTTCCACGATTTTGGCCACTTTGCCGTCACGGCCACGCACGATGCGACCGTAGCCACTGGGATTCGCCACACGGGCGGTCAGCACCGTCAGCGCCGCCGATCGAGCTCGATGCTGGGCGACGAGGGCCGCCACCGTGCTGCGCGTCAAGAGCGGCGTATCGCCAGGAACGATGATGACGTCACCATCGCGATCGGGCATGACCTCGTCAACGACGGAGAGGGCCGCCATGACGGCGTGGCCCGTTCCGAGTTGTTCACGCTGCTCGGCAAAGAAGAGTCGAGTGACCTCGCTGTCGCTTTCGCGCAACACCTTTTCGACCCAGAGGGCCTCATGGCCCACCACCACGACGGTGGCGACCGACTCGGGTGAGGTGGTGGCCACCATGACGTGGTGCGCCATTGGTCGGCCGCAGATGAGGTGCAGCGGCTTCGGCCGTGGCGAACGCATCCGCGTGCCTTCGCCCGCGGCGAGGATGACGGTGCAGAGCGAGTTACTCACGGCACTTCTCTAGCAGTTCATCGCCCTCTACGATGCGCTCATGGCGCGAGTGCACTACGACGAATTCTCCTTTTTCCACGAGAACGCCGCCGAGTGGGGCCTTCCCATTCATCCGCCCCCGGTGAGTCGACACGCCGTCGCGCTGGCCGATGGTCGCTCCCTGAGTTACCTGCGTTTCGACGCGGGTAGCCCGCAGGTGGTCTTTATTCATGGCGGCGCCCAAAACGCCCACACCTTCGACACCGTGAATCTCGCCCTCGCCGCACCCTCTCTCGCCCTTGACCTTCCCGGTCACGGCCACAGCGACCCCAGCCCCTACGGATTATCCGCGGTGGTCTCGCACGCGGCCGACGTGGTCAACGCCCTGCGGCAACTCTGCGACCAGCCGGTCTTGTTGGTCGGTATGAGTCTCGGTGGATTGACGTCACTAGTGGTGGCGCGCGACCTTCCTGAGCTGGTGCGCGAACTGGTGCTCGTGGACATCACGCCGGGCGTCACCGCGGCCAAGGCCAAGCACATCACTGACTTCGTCAATGGTCCGCGGACCTTTGAGGACTTCGAGCAACTCGTCGAACTCACTATTCGATTCAATCCCACTCGCAGTGAAAGTTCCCTGCGCCGCGGCATTTTGCACAACGCGGTGCAGCGAGATGACAACACGTGGGTGTGGCGCCACCAGCAACATGCTCCCGCCACCTTGACCGCGCCCCCTACGGGCGACTTATGGGAAGTCCTTCACGCGCTGTCGCAGCAAGTCACCTTGGTGCGAGGCATGGCCGCGGGATCGGTCGTCGACGACGAGGATGTCCGCCTCTTCCAGCAGCACTGCCCCCAGGGCATCGTCGTCAACGTTGAGGGGGCGGGACATTCGGTGCAGGGCGACCAGCCGCTTGTGCTGGCCGCGCTCTGCGCCGAGCGTCTCTTGGGATAAAGCTGGCGAGGAAGGACTCGAACCCTCAACCTCCGGGACCAAAACCCGTTGTTCTGCCAATTGAACTACTCGCCACCGGGCAAGGTTCTTTGGAATTTCTTACAAAAGTCCGCAGTGCGCCTTACGCCGAGTCATAAGACTAAACGCAACGACCCAACCCTCGGGAGACACCATGAATCAGAGCCCAAATGCCCGTGTGGCCATCGTCGATGACGACGCGGCCATCCGCAGCGCGCTCTCGCGGGCTCTGCGCATGGAGAACTACGACGTCGATAGTTACGACGACGGAACTTCGGCCCTTCGCGCCTTTCAAATCAGCGCCCCCGACGCCATCATCTTGGACCTGCAATTGCCCGACATCGATGGTGTGGAGATTTGCCAGCGCATTCGTAAGGCGGGCGACAGCACCCCCATTTTGATGCTGACCGCTCGTGACGCCGTTAATGACCGTGTTGAGGGATTGGACGCGGGGGCGGACGACTATTTGGTGAAGCCCTTCGATCTCCCCGAACTTCTCGCCCGTCTGCGGGCGCTGCTTCGACGTCGTGCCCCGGCGGAATTAGACGGGGGCATCTTGCGCTTCGAGGACCTGACGGTCAACACCACGACGCGTGAAGTCACTCGCGGCGATCGGCGCGTTGACCTCACGAAGATTGAATTTGAGTTGCTGGAGCTGCTCATCACGCACCCGCGTCAAGTTCTCACTCGCGATCAAATCTTGGATCTCGTTTGGGGCTACAACTTTGACTCCGGCACCAACTCTCTCGCGGTCTACGTCGGCTACTTGCGGCGCAAGCTGGAAGAAGGCGGCGAGTCACGTTTGGTGCAGACCATTCGCGGTGTGGGTTACGCACTGCGTGAATCATGAGCTTTCGCCATCGAGTGATGGCGGCCGTCACCATCACGGTGGCTGTCGGTATTGCCGCCGTGTGCTCCGTGGCCTACGCCGAGACCCGCGCATCCGTACTCAGCTCCGTTGACCAATCACTGCTGCACAGCGCACGAGCAAATAGCGGCGCGAGCGACCACGAGAACTTCGTGGCCGGCACGTCCTTTCAACTGGTACTCGCGAATGGCCAGGTATACCCGCCGTCCAGCTTCGCCCTACCCGCCATCGTGATGGCGGTCGCCCACCAGCACACTCCGCGGGCCTTTGCCACCGTCGCGGCGAAGGGCTCCATTTTTCGCATCTTGGCCGTCGCCCTCCCCATCGGCAGCGAAATTCGTTGCGCGCAGGACGAGTGCGTCACCACCACTGACGCCGCTCAACTTTTCACCGTCGAGATCACGGGGCAAATCGCCGAACTCAAGCACCTCAAACTTCGCTTGGGGGCCATTGCGCTGATTGCCATCGTGATGGCCGGCGTGCTGGCGCTGTTGGTATCGCGCTCCGCACTTCGCCCCCTGACTCGCGTCACCGATGACATTGAGGCAGTGGCCACGTCCGGTGACGTGTCGTATCGACTGTCAGAACATGGCAATGACGAATTGGGACGACTGCGCCGCACCTTCAACTCACTTCTGACCTCCGTCGACGACAGTCAGCAACTACAGCGCCAACTCGTACTGGACGCGAGCCACGAACTTCGCACCCCCCTGACCAGCCTGCGCACCAACGCGCAAATGCTCCCCTACCTCTCACGCATGTCGGCTGAAGAAGTCGCGCAGCTCAGCGCAGACATGACGGCCCAAGTAAACGAACTCGCCACCTTGATTACCGACCTCGGCGAACTCGCTCGCGGCGAACGCTCCGAAGGTGACATCGAGGAGATTGCGGTCGAGGACGTGGTCGGCGATGTCGTCACGACGGCACGCACCCACGCTCGGACCAAGCACATCACGATCGAGCTCGACGCCAGCGCGGTCACTGTCCATGCGCGAGCTGACCGACTAACTCGCGCCGTGAGCAATTTGTTGTCGAACGCCATCAAGTTCACTCCGGAGGGTGGCACCATCCGTGTGCGCCTGGGCGCCCAGCAGCTGGTCATTGAAGACTCAGGACCGGGCATTGCGGCCGGCGAGCGCGATCGAGTGTTTGACCGCTTCTGGCGCTCGCCATCGGCGCGGTCGCTGCCGGGCTCGGGGCTGGGACTTGCCATTGTTGACCAGGTAGTTCGCGAAATTCATGGGAGAATCACCGTGGGTGAATCACCGGAACTGGGCGGCGCGGCATTCACCTTGATATTCCCCACAACAGGAGACCATGACTCATGAAGAACCGACGCACTGCCTCCGATCGAGACCGGCAATTTGACCGCGTTCGCCACACCGCCCAGGGCATTTTGGTGCTCGCCGGCGTCGCCACGGGCACCGGTGTCGGGCTCATCGCGCACGGCGCGCGGGCCGCGACCACCTCGAGCACGCCACGAGCGACGACCACGACCACGACGACGACTCGATCCACCACGACCACGTCCACGCCCACCACGACTCCTGGTCACATCACGACGACCACCCTCTACATCCCACCGACGACCGTGCCGGTAACCACCACGACTGTGTGTTATTCCACGCCGTCGGGAAATGTCCGCTGCCATTAATGGAGCTGGACGTCTGGAACCTCAGTGCCTCGCTACAGGTCAGTGACCGACGAATTGAAAATGACGCCGAGAGTATCTTTCGCGATATCACTCACCGCGTCTCTCGAGCAGCGAATCGCTTTGATGAGACCAGCGAGATCAGTCGGCTGAATACGGCGCGCTCGATTGATGCCTCTGACGATTTCATCGCCCTGTGGCGAGCGGCCGATCACGCCGCCACGCTGACTGACGGCGCGTGCAATCCCGCCGTACTGCCGGCACTACTGGCCTGGGGCTACGACCGCGACTTCAACGAGATCGACCACCTCGACCTCGCCCTGGTGCCCGAGGTCGGTCCCGCGCGCTGGGAGGGCGTTCACGTGGACGAGCGTCGCCATCGTGTCGAACTCGACGACGGTGTGCTTCTCGATTTCGGCTCGTCCGCCAAAGCGTGGACTTGTGACCTCATTGCCGACACCATCGCCCCCCTCTGCGGTGTGGCCGTCGAAATCGGTGGGGATGTAGCGGTGCGCGGCACCAGCCCCGACGGAGGCGTCTGGGCGATTGGCCTCTCCGATTCACTACTCCTCGCACCGGGCGGCCCCCGCATTGGTCTGGCACACGGTGGCGTAGCCACGAGCTCACGAAAGATTCGCCAGTGGCGCGTGAACGGCCAGCGAGTGAATCACGTCATCGACCCCACGACGGGCCTGCCCGTCGCCGGTGATCTCGAAACCGTCACCGTGACGGCGGCGACATGCCTCGAGGCCAATGCCTTTTCCACCGCGGCCCTCGTCTGGGGTCGCCGCGACGCGCTGTCGCGTATCTCGCAGCACGGCTGGTCCGCCCGGGCCGTGTGCGAGGACGGTTCGATTATCACGGCTGGTCCCTGGCCGAGCGAGGAGACAGCCGCATGATCGGCTTTACGACCCCCTACCTCTGGTATTCGTCACGCGCTACCGGCGCGGTGTCACTGTGCCTGCTCACCCTGGTCATGGTGCTGGGGCCGCTGGTCTCGACCCGCGTGGGTGGGCGACGCATCGGACGATTTGCCATCAACGAACTTCACCGGTCACTGTCCATGGTGGCCATGTTGTTCGTCGCCATTCACGTCACCGCGACCGTCATTGACACTTACGTCCCCATCGGCATTCTGTCCGCCTTCGTGCCCTTCACGTCGCCGTATCGCCGACTGCCGGTGGCCATCGGCACGGTGGCGATTGACCTGATGATCGCCGTGTGGCTAACGAGCTACTTCAAAGAAAAGCTTCGGCCCGACCTCTGGCGAGCCATTCACTGGCTGAGCTACGGGTCTTTCGTCGCCGCCCTCGCGCACGGCTACCTCACGGGTACTGACGCGCACACCCGCTGGTACCTGATCTTGACGGTGGGCTGTGGCGCGGCGAGCATGGCCGCCATCGTGTGGCGCATCACCGCTCGCCCGGAGCGTGCGGGCGGACGCACCGCCCTGTCGCCGCTCGACGCCCCGGCGCCCGGACGGAGGAAGTCATGAGTTTGCACCGCGTGCTGACCGGCGCCCCGCGCTCGGCGCCCGCCACCTACGCCGAGCACGTGGCCCAATTTGGCGAATTGCCTCGCACGGCCGACATCACGAAGGAGCTGCTCGCGAGTGGCCTCACGGGTCACGGCGGAGCGGCCTTCCCCACGGGCAAAAAGGTGGAGCTCCTCAAGAATCAGCGCCACGGCGTGCAGTTCGTGGTGGTCAACGCCATGGAAGGCGAACCGGCGTCGATGAAAGATCGAGTTCTGCTCTCCACGAATCCCCACCTGGTAATCGATGGCGCGGTCGCGCTGGCGAACACCCTGGATGCCGATCAGGTCATCATTTGCGTTCCTCGCGACCGGCCACAGTTGGCCGCCATCGTGCAGCGTGCCATTGAGGAACGACCCTCACGGGCCCGCCGCGACGCGCGCATCGAACTGCAAACCCCTCCCGGCCGATACGTCGCCGGCGAAGAGTCCGCTCTCGTTCACTGGTTGAACGACAAAGAGACCTTGCCGCAGTATCGACCAACGAGGCCCGCCATTTTGACCATCGGCCGGTCAGCCACCTTGGTAGACAACGCCGAGACCTGCGCCCACGTGGCCCTTATTGCGCGATACGGCGCGCCATGGTTTCGCCAGGTGGGCACGGCGAATCGCCCCGGCACCGCCGTGGTGACGGTCTCGGGTGCCGTGAAGCCGGCAGTGACCGAAGTCCCCTACGGCACGCCCATCATCGACATCGCGAGGGAGTGCGGCGTCACGAATCCTCCACAGGCATTCCTCTTGGCCGGCTTCGGCGGAGTGTGGATTGACGGTGCCGAGGCCCATCGTGGTTTCGATGACGACAGCCTGCGCCCGATCAAGGCCACCACCGGCGCGGGCATTGTGGTGGCGTTACCGCTGAACGCCTGTGGTATTCGCGAAACGGCACGCATCGTGCGCTGGATGGCTGGTGAGTCGGCCCGTCAGTGCGGGCCCTGCGCCTTTGGACTCCCGGCCCTCGCTGACGACCTCGAACTCCTCGCCAGCGGACGTCGCGCCGAGCAGACGCTCAGTCGCCTGCAGTCGCGTGCCAGCGTGATTGAAGGCCGCGGGGCGTGTCGACACCCCGATGGCGTCGTGCGTCTCGTGCGCTCCGCCTTGGAGGTCTTTGCTGCCGACGTGGTGCGTCACGCCAATGGCAATCCCTGTGTGCACGCCCAGTCCACGGTCGTGCACGTCCCTGCCACCCAACGCGAGGAGGAACTCGAATGGCAATGAGGAAACGAGGCGCCAGTTTTCGACTCGTGGTCGATCCCGTTCGCTGCGATGGCTATGGCCACTGCCACGAATTAGCCCCCGAGTTGGTCACCCTCGACGAATGGGGCTACCCCATCATCACGGCCAATGCCTTTCCCGGTAATGACCGAGAGCTCATGCGCTCCGCGCAGCTCGCGGTGCGAGGTTGCCCCCGGATGGCCCTGGTCATCGAGAAAATCAGCGCGCAATAAGTTCGAGTCGATTCCCGACCGGATCAAGCACGTAACAGCGGCGCACCTCGGCGAGTCGGGTATCGACGGTCACGTCGTAGCCATCACGCGTGAGGAGTGTGATGACCTCGTCGTAGTTGTCCAGCCGAAAGGCCAGGTGGCTCTTCAGGTGGGGGCGAAAGGCCTCCTCGACGCCGAAGTGAAGTGCCAGCGCGCCGACCTGCAACCAGCAGCCCCCAGTAGGGCGCAGGGCATCAGGCTTCTCTAGTTCCTGGGCGCCGAAGAAAGTCTCGTAGAAGTCCACGATGGCCGCCTCGTGTCGCGGCGGAATGGATAACTGCACGTGGTCAAGTTCAATAGTCACCCTCCCATTGTGCTGGAGATTGGCATTGGGGGTGCCCCAGCGAGTAACGTGGTCAAACCATGGGTTCTCTGATCAAAAAGCGCCGTAAGCGCATGCGCAAGAAGAAGCACAAGAAGATGCTGAAGCGCACTCGCTTCCAGCGTCGCGCCGCCGGCAAGTAAGCCAGCCGACTTCTTTTATACCGTTTCCGTCTCGTAGACGGTCACGTCCCCGACCGGGGTGCTCACCGTTGCCGTGAGTCCCGCGTGTCCTTCGTAAAAACACGTCGCTCCCGATCCGCACAGTTCCAGGTCGCGACCGAACTCCGCTCGCCACCAAGCTCGTAGTTGCTGAAGGCGTGGTTCGACCGATTCAGCCGCCACTCGCAGGTGATTTCGACCGTTGCCCGCTTCACCCAGCTCATCAAATCGCCGATAAACCGCGGCGGTCGACAGGGAAAACGGGGGCACCACGATGCTGACGGGTTCGCGCACCACCTCTAGCGGCTCGAGAATCTCTCCCACTCCCGTCACGAGGGCCCGGCCACCCATCACGCAAAAAGGCACGTCGGCGCCCAGACTGGCCGCGAGAGCGGGGTCAGTGATCCCCGCCCAGCGCAAAATCGCCGCGGCGTCGGCCGAGCCGCCACCGAGTCCGCCGCCGTGCGGAATATTTTTGGTCAGGCGGACCCGCGCGCGTCGGCCCGTCACCGCCAGGGCGCGAAGAACGAGGTTGTCCGTGGTGCTGAGGCCGTCGGCGAAGGGGCCGTCGATCACTAGCGAGGTGTCGTCCGCGGGCTCAATGTCGAGGTCGTCCGCCAGCGCCAAAGTGCGCATTTCACTTCGCAGCAAGTGGTAGCCGTCGGCTCGTCGCCCGGTCATTTCTAAGAACCAGGTCAACTTGGCCGGGGCGCGACGAAGGCTCATCGCGACTCCACCAAACGGGCGAAATCCTCCAATGACAAGGTCTCGGGGCGAGCGGTGGGATCAACCTGCGCGCGAACAAACACCTCGTCGGTCGCCCAGGCCTTCAAGGTGTGACGCAGCATCTTGCGACGCTGCGCGAACGCCGTGCGCACCGCATCAAACAGCGCCGCTTCACTGACTCGGTCGGGGCTAATGAGCACGTCCTCGCGGCGAGTCACTTCGAGCAGTCCCGATTCCACCTTGGGGCGGGGCAGAAAGACGCTGGCGGGAACTTTGCCGACGACCTTGGCGGTGGCGAAATAGGCGGTACGCAGCGAGACGGCCCCGAAGGCCTCGTCATTTGGCTGCGCGGCAAATCGCTCCGCCACCTCGAGCTGCACCATGACCAAGAGCCTCGTGACCTGCGGCACCGTTTCGAGCAGATGCAAAATCAGCGGTGTCGCCACGTTGTAGGGAAGGTTGGCGACCACCACGGCGGAGCGACCCTGGAGAATTTCCTGATAATCAGCGTGCAACGCATCGGCGTGATGGACCACGACGCCGACGGGCTCCACGACGCGACGAAGCGGCGCCAGGAGATGACGGTCGACTTCGATGGCCTCGACCGTGGCACCCGTTTCGGCCAGGGCCAGCGTGAGCGAACCCAGCCCGGGCCCGATCTCGAGCACGAGGTCGCCCTCGTGCACGCGAGCGAGGCGAGCGATTTTGCGAACCGTATTGGGGTCAACGACGAAGTTTTGACCGAGAGCCCGCGAGGGCGAGAGGCCGAATTCTTCAAGTAGTGCCGCGATGGCGGGGCGAGAGTGCGTCACCAGTACACGGCAATGGGCACGACGCCCTTGCCCAAGGGAGCGAGCTGGGAGAACTGAGTTTCCGACAGATCCACAATGTGGCTGCTGCCGGGCGCTTCGGTATCCGTCACGATGCAACTAATGGTCCGACCGTTACGGCGGTCTCGGATGTACAGGCGCACGCCGTGGGGCACAAAAGCCGCCGCACATTGACCCGGAATGTAGTTGTACCAGGTGGCGAAGCCCGTTTTGACATGCGTGGTGTGCACCGCTCGATGAACTGGAGGCACCACGTGGTGCACAATCGGCGGCGCCACGTGGTGGACCACGGGGGGCGCCACGTGGTGGACGGGCGGGGCGACATGGTGGACCACCGGGGGTGCGACGTGGTGCACGGGCGGGGCGGGGTGGTGGACGACGGGTGCCGGGGGTGCCACGGTTGTGGTGGTCTCGGCAATGGTGGTGGACGTGGAGGAAACGGTCGCGGCGAGCAGCTGCTGACCGGAGAGCGAAACGGGACGTGACGCGCTAGGTCCGCTGACGGCGCCGAGACCCGCGAGGGGCAACACGACGGCCGCAACGAGCACGACAGCCCGCCGCACCATGAGACGCTTCTGAGTCCTCAGATTTCCACCCTTCGCCGGGGACGATGTTCCGTCTACCTGCAGATACCTACGCTAGGCGGGGTGGGCCGGGGGTCACCCGAACTTTATTACAACACTTATATAACCTGATCAGAGGTTAAAAAGACGTGCGCTGTTCGCGGAGGTGGCGGCGGCGAATTCTTGGTCGTCTTCGCCACGCAAGTCCGCGATAAATCGGCCCACGATGGACACCCAGGCCGGTTCGTTGGGCTTGCCGCGATGGGGCACCGGGGCCAAGAAGGGGCTATCGGTCTCGACGTGGATGCGATCAAGCGGTACGAGGCGAGCGGCGTCACGCAAGGACTGCGCATTTTTGAAGGTCACGACCCCCGCGATGGAGATATCGCAGCCAAATTCCAAACAGGCCTCGGCTTCCGCGGGGCCGCCCGTGAAGCAGTGAATCACGGTGCGCGGAGGGACCCCTTCAGTGCGAAAGACGTCAAAAAGGTCATCCCAGGCGTCGCGAGCGTGGATCACGAGGGCTTTGTCGTATTGCGTCGCGAGGGCAATTTGCTCGGCAAAAACTCGGCGCTGAACGTCGCGGGGACTGTGCTCGTAGTAGTAATCGAGGCCGCACTCCCCCACCCCGGAGATCAGGGGGGCCGATTCGGCCAGTAATTGCGCCAATTCCTCCGTGCCCGCGGTGGCCTCATGGGGATGGATGCCGACCGCACAGGCCAGCTGAACCGGTCCGGACTGGTCGCGAACGAGTTCGACCGCCTCGCGACTGGTCCCCATGTCCGTGCCAATGACAACGATTCGTGAAACGCCGGCGTCATAGGCGCGCTCGAGCGCAGATTCGATATTGAGGGTGTGGCGCCCCACGCCCGATTCCCACTCACGAGCATCGGGAGTCTCCCCGCCCGCCGACTGGCGAGAGACGTAGCGCTCCTGCAGGTGCGAGTGGGCGTCCGTCCACATCAGGCGGTGGCCAATCGCGGAAAGAGAGGGTCACCCTTCACCACGGCCCGACCCGAGGGGAATTGTCCCCACGCGGTGGCGGTGGCGAGGGGCACGGAGGTCGGCGTGCCATCTAGGGCCAGTCGACGCCAGATTTCGTCGGCCGTCGCGGGCATGGCCGGTGACACGAGAACGGTCACGATGCGCAGGGCTTCGAGGGCGGAGCCCAAGACGGCCTCCACCTCGGCTCCCGGCTCCATCTTCCACGGTGCATTGTCTTCGAGGAAACCATTGGTGTCGCCGATGAGCTTCCACGTGGCCTCGAGCGCCAAGTGGGGCTGGAAGTTCTCCCACGCGGCCGCGGCCGCGTCCACGGCCACCGCGGCGCGCTCCGCCAAGACCGAGTCCATGGGCACCGCGGGGCTGAGGCCGCCACACTTGGAGCCCACCACCGTGGCGACCCGGGCGGCCAAATTACCGAGGTTGTTGGCAAGGTCGGTGTTATAACGCTGCACCAGCGCTTCGAGGGAGAAGTCGCCGTCGGTTCCGAGCGGCGTTTCGCGCAGGAGGTAATAACGAACGGGGTCAACCCCGTATTCAGCCACCAGCGCCTGGGGCTGGATGTCCGTCAGGCGCACCTGGCCCTGCTGAGCCATGGTCTTGGACAGCTTTTGGCCCCCGACGAGAAGCCAGCCGTGGACCTGAACGTGCGCGGGAGGCTCGATACCGGCCGCCATGCACATGGCCGGCCACCAGACGCAGTGGAAACGAATGATTTCCTTGCCGATCAGGTGGTTGACCGAGGGCCACCACGAGTCGGCGCGGGCGTCGTCCGTGCCGTAGCCAATGGCGGTGAGGTAATTGATAAGTGCGTCGTACCAGACGTAAAAGACGTGATCGCTATCCCAAGGAACGGGCACTCCCCAGGAGATCGAGGTGCGGGTGATGGAAATATCGCGAAGTCCACCCTTGATGAAACCGAGGGCTTCATTTCGCTTAGTGCTCGGCGTCACGTTGCCCGGCGTGGCGTCGTACCACTCCAGTAGGCGATCTTGGAAAGCAGAGAGCTGGAAGAACCAGTTCTCTTCTTCCATTTCCGTGAGCGGCTTGCCATGAATAGGGCAGGTGCCCTCAGGCGCGCTCTCAGCGGTGAAATAGTCCTCACAGCTCACGCAGTACTGGCCGACGTAGGTGTCCTTGTAGATGTATCCGTTGTCGTAAATCTTGGTGAGAAAGGACTGCACCGCCACCGCGTGGCGAGGCTCCGTGGTGCGAATGAAGTCGTCGAAGTTGATATTGAGAGCGGTCCAGGCCTCGCGAAATCGTGCACTGGTGCGATCGGTCCACTCCTGGGGGCTCACCCCATTCGCCGCCGCCGCGTCCGCCACTTTTTGACCGTGTTCGTCAGTACCCGTCAAAAAGAAGGTCTCATCACCACGCAGGCGATGAAAGCGTGCCAAGGCATCCGCATTGACCGTGCAATAGGCGTGGCCGGCGTGCGGCGCATCGTTGACGTAATAAATGGGAGTGGTGATATAGAAGCGCGACACGGGTAAAGCGTAGTTAGAAGATGCTCACTCGTCGCGCGCGAGCTCAAGGGCGAGCTGATACACCTCGCGGTGTGCACGACCCGTGAGATCCGACACCCGTCGCGCCACATCACGAACGGACTGACCGGCGGACAGGAGACCGGAAATCTCCTCGCGCAGGAGCTCGTCGCTCACGTGTTCGACGACCTCGTGGCCTCCCAGGACGAGCACGATCTCGCCCTTGATATCCCGGTCGGCGAAGGCGTCGTGCACCTTGATGGCCGACCCACGCACCACTTCTTCGTGCAACTTGGTGAGCTCGCGACATACCGCAATCGGCCAGGTGGGGTCGATGGCGACAATCGCGCTCAGGGTATCAAGCACGCGCTGTGGAGATTCGTAACAAACAATGGTGCGTGGCTCTCGATGCCAGAGGGCCAATTGGGTTCGCTTTTCTTGTGCCGCACGGGCAACGAAACCTTCCATAACGAAGCGTTCCATGGGCAGGCCACTCACCGTGAGTGCCGCAATCACCGCAGACGGCCCGGGCACCGTGGTCACGACGAGTCCAGCGTCGGCCACCGCCGCCACCACGCGCTGGCCAGGGTCAGAGACTCCCGGCGTTCCCGCATCGGTGATGAGCGCCACGCGGCGACCATCAAATACCCAGCGCACCACCTCGATCGCCATTTCGGCCTCGTTGTGTTCGTGCAAGGCCTTTAACCGTCCGCCCGCGGGAATCTGGGCGGCCGCGAGTAGGCCGGCGGAGTGGCGAGTGTCCTCACAACAAATGACGTCGCAGTCACGCAGGACCTCGACGGCGCGTGGCGCGAGGTCGCCCAAGTTTCCAATCGGCGTTGCCACCAAGATGAGTTCGCCGGACATCAGGCGTCGAGACGTCCGTCCCACGCGACGCCTCGTTCGCGCAGCACGTTGACGAGTTCACTCGGTCGGTCGCTGATCAGGCCGTCAACGTCGAGGTCGAGCAGCCGATTCATTTCGTCACGATCATTAATGGTCCACACGTGCACGGCAATCCCGTTCTCGTGCGCGGTGCTGACAAAAAGTTCGTCCACCACCGTGATGCCCTCCCAGTCGGCGGGCACCTGCAGCGCTACCGGAATGAAATTCTCGGGACAACGCCCCTCACGCGACGCGAAGTAAAACTCGGCGGTCTCACTCGTGGCACCACTGGTCAGGAACTCAGGGGCGTAGACGCGAAACGCGTTAATGGCCGCGTCGTTGAACGACGCGACAATGACCGATTCCTGTCGTTCGAGACGTCGTAGTTCGTCCGCGAGCAACTCTTCGTAGGGCTCGACCTCCGGACTCGTGCGCTTGATATCCATGTTCAAAGGAACCGACGGAAAAGCCGTCGCCACTTCCGCCAAGGTGGCAATACCAAAGCGACGATCCGACGCGGCGCGGCCACGGTAGAAGTAGGCATCATCGGGCTGGCCCGGATTCACATCTGAGCCCGGCGTGAACCAGTACGAAAAGTCCATCTCGCGAAGCTCCGCGAGAGTGAAGTCGCAAATTTGGCCCTGACGGTTCGTGGTGCGATCCACCGTCTCATCGTGACACACGACAATCTGACGATCCTTCGTGGCGTGAACGTCAAGTTCAATGGCCGTCGCGCCGGCGGCCAGACATTGCTCGATGGCGAACAAGGTCGACGAGGGCGCTTCGTGGGCGCCACCTTGGTGGGCGAACGCCACCACGCGGCGCTCGCGCCAGGCGCTGGCGGTCATCGGGCGTACTTCTTCGTGATGTAGCCCTTCATCCAGAAGGCCAAGCCGGGGATAAAGCCACACAGCAGCATCGCCACGAGGTCGTACCACTTCACGCGAGACGCGATGGCGAAGTTAAAGGCCACGATGAGATAAATCGGGTACAAAATCACCCCGTGCCCCATTCCAATAATCACGCGAGGAATCTTGAGGTCGTTCCACAGCGAGAGCGACACCCAGTGCAGGTCGACCAGACCCTTCACCGCGAGCAACGCGATGAGGAGAATCAAGGTCACCCCGGTCAAGGTGGACATGAATTGGTATCGGCGCTGGGCGGCGGTCATCAGTGTCCCCACAATTTCTTCTTCGGTTGGTTCGCCAAACGAGCGAGCTCGTCGTTGTAGGCCTTGAGCTCAGGGTCCTCATCGGCCGCGGCGGCGGCACGAGCCGCGGCGGCCTCGGCGCGCATTTTGGCTTCGTACTCTCGCCGCGCCTGCTCTTGGGCTTCGGAGATCTTCTCGAGATGAAGCAGCGACCACCACCCAAAGAAACCGAGAATGGCAAAGACCGGCCATTCAATCGAATAGAGGTAACTCAACGAGTTGCCCGACGCCGCGCGACCAAACTGCCACCACGCCGCGGCGGTGCAGCCCGACAGCCACGTCACTAACAGCGCGTGCAGCATGAGAGCTCGCGGCGAAAAGAAACGTGACTTCACGCTGTCACGATACTGAGTGGACCCCCGTGCGTGGCTCAGGCCACCGTGAGGCTGACGGGCAGTGACGCCGGCGAATTACCGGCGGCATTTTGCGCCACCACCATGACGCTGAGCGTGCTGCCTGACGTGAGTCCGGTAAAGGTGCAGGACGTGGACGTGCTTTGGCAGGTGGCGCCATTACTGGCCGCCACGAGGTAGTTCGTAATCGCCGATCCACCGATCCAACTGGGGGCGACCCAGCTCACGGTCACTGTGCCCGCCGCGGGCGACGTGGCGGTCACATTGGTCGGGGCACCGGCCGGCCCAATGGGTGTGATGGTGAGCGGCGCTGACGGTAGCGAGGTTCCCATGACGTTGGTGGCGGTCACCGTGAAGGTCTGTGCCAGGCCTGGGCGAAGTGAGTTGATGACGCACCAGGTCTGAGAACCGGGCACGGTGCAACCTTGACCTTGACCGTTCGACACGCTGTACGAACTGATCGCGAGGCCCACATTGGCGTAGGGATTCGTCCACGTGAGGACCACCGCTCCTACCCCGGCCGCGCTATAACCAAAACTCGGCGCGGACGGCGCGGAGCCCACCTGCGACCACACGGGCGCAGACCACGCACCACTACCGACGGCATTTTGGGAGTAGATCTGAATCTGCTGGATAGAGCCGATGGGCAACATCCACACGGTGCACGACAGCCCCGGTGAGTCGCAGGCCGGCTTGCCGTTCAGGGCCACCACGGTATTAGTGACCGGCCAGCCGCCGTTGTCGGCGGGCAACGACCAGTTCACGGTCAAGTTGCCGTTGGCCGTGCCCCACGACACGAAACTGGGCACGCCGGGGACGGTCACGGTCGACACGTACACGCTGGTCGGGTACGACGGCCACGACTTACCGAGGGCGTTGAGCGCCACCACCGAGACGGTGTAGTTCGTGTTGTTCGTGAGGCCCGTCAAGGTGCAGGTCGTCGTGGTGGTCTGACAACTGTCACCGGCATTGTCGGTAACGAGGTAGCTCGTCACCGGCAGGCCGCTGTAATACGGCGACGGCGTCCAGGAGACCACGGACTGAGCGTTACCCGGTCGAGCCAAGACGTTGTAGGGGCTGCCCGGAATGCCGACGGCCGTGGCGGTAACGGAGGTGGAGCACGGGGAGGTACCCGCCGTGGTCACCGCACTCACGCAGAAGCTGTAGTCCTGGCCAGGGTGAAGGTTCGGCACCACCAGCCACTGCGTCGTGATTCCGGTCCATTCTTGGCCGGCGCCATCGACGGTGTAGCTAACCACCGTGCTGCCCGCGGGCGCCGCGGCGGGCGACCAAAGCACCAGCAAGGTGCCGGTGTAATACGTGCCATTGAGCGAGGACGACACCGTCACCGTGGCGGGTGGGGTGACAGAGACAGCCGCGTCAGCCACCGCGACGGGGCTGGCGATCAGCGTGGACATCATGGCGACGGACAACGCTGCGATTCGATTCTTTAACGACTTCATTTTCAATCCCGACACTGTTTGACGATGTTGAGGACCGAGTTTGCTGTCGCCCCGCTAGACAGTGGTATTCAGGAAATCACGTTGTAACGAAAGTGTCATAGATGCCGATGCCAGAAAAATTTTCGTGGTCGCACCTCGGATCCACCCAATTTGGCGTCTGGCCACTGCTGCTCTTCGCCCTCAGCAGCGCGGCGTACGTCTACGCGGCCCGTCGCTACGAGGGGTGGAGTCGCGCCCGAACCGCGAACTGGTTCGCGGCGGTCGCCATCGCCCTCGTCGCTACGCAATCAGTGATCGGCGTCTACGACATGAACCTGTTTGCCGACCACATGATTCAGCACTTGCTCCTCATCATGGTCGCCGGTCCCCTCTTTGCCGCCGCGGCCCCACTCGACCTCATTCGTCACTCGTCGCCCCGCCTTGATCGTTGGTGCGAAAGCACTCTCGGCGCAATATTTCTCAGCCCCGTCTTCGCCTTTGGCCTCTACGCCGTCTTTATTCCCTTGACGCACCTCACGGGCTTGTTCAACGCCATGTTGGAGCACATGTGGCTCCACCACCTCGAGCAGTTCCTGTTCTTGGTCTTCGGCTACCTGTTCTTTCGCCACGTTCTCGGCAACGAAAAGGGCACCACACTGCACCCGGGTCTCGGTCTCGTCTACGTCATGGCCGCGGTGCCGGTCGACACCGTGTCGGGCCTCAGCCTGGTGATGACCAAGGCCAATCCCTTCCCCGCCTATAACGTCATGCACCCCATGTGGGCGTCCTCGATTATTTCGGACATCCACCTCGGTGGGGCCATCATGTGGATTGGTGGCGACTTTCTGATGCTGGCCTGGCTGGCGCCCATTGTGGTGCGATGGCTGAAGTTTGAAGCCCGCAACACCAAAATCATCGACGCGGAGTTAGACCGCCTCGGGCTTTAGAGCAAGCCGGCGTCTTCGCAGAGCGCGCGCAAATCAGTTTCCGGTCGCGGGCCGAAGTGGGTGATGATCTCGCCGGCACACACCGCACCGAGACGCGTGGCCTCGACCGGGTCGGCACCTTCGGACAATCCGTACAGGAAGCCGGCGGCAAACACGTCGCCGGCACCGTTTTGGTCCAGCACGAGGTGGTCGGGCACGTTGGGAGCATCCACGTGGTGGCGCTCACCCATGGTGGCGACCATGGCGCCTTCGGGCCCGTAGGTCACCACCGTCAAAATGCCGAGCTCTTCCACGGCCGACAATGCCGCTTCGAGAGTGGCGACCTGAAAGAGGCTGGTGATTTCGCCGAGGTTGGCAATCAAGATGTCGACATCTTCGCTCACGAGGGCGAGGAAGTCGTCGCGGTGACGCTCCACGCAAAATGAGTCCGACAAGGTCAGGGCGACCAGACCGTCGTGATCGTGCGCGGTGCGAATGACCTTGCGAAAGGCTTCCTTGGCCGGCGGCAAGTCAAAAAGGTAGCCCTCGAGGAAGGTGATGTCGGCACGCGAGAAGAGGTCGTCGCCGACATCGTCGGGCTGCAACTGATTGGCCGCGCCGAGGTAGGTCGCCATGGTTCGCTGGGCATCGTCGGTGACAAAAACGTGACAACGACCCGTTCCAATGATGGACGCGTCCGCGTAGGCGAGGTCAACTTCGGCGCCGAGCGACTTGAGGTCGTGCGCGAAGACTTCACCGAAATTGTCGTTCGAGACCTTGCCCGCGAATCCGGCCGTTCCTCCGAGCGCGGCGACCCCGGCAATGGTGTTAGCGGCGGAGCCACCTGAGGTTTCCCGCGCCGGGCCCATGTGGGAGTAAATCTCGCGAGCGCGCTCCAAGTCCACCAAGTTCATGGCACCCTTCACGAGGCCGAGGCGCTCGTGAATTCCGTCGTGGTCTTCGGTCGTGATGTCGAGCAGGGCGTTGCCCACTCCGGCCACCGCGAGGCGCTCGGGCTGGGGCTTTGCGCCCAAAGAAACGGGTGTTGGCTCGAAACTCACGCGAGAACCCTAGACCAAGTCGACCTAAGGTAGTCACTTATGACGAACCCTTACCGTTTGCCCGACACCGTGAGCCCCGAGCGCTACATCTTGCGCTTCGTGCCGGACCTCGAATCGGCCACTTTCACAGGTGAAGCGACCATCGAGCTCGACGTGCGCGCCGCCACCTCCACTCTCACCTTCAACGCCCTCGAACTCGGTCTAGGCGAGGTCACCGTGACGGACGCCCTCGGTGCCCAGAGTGCGACCGCCGTCTTAAATGACGAGTTGCAGACCGCCACCGTCTCGCTGGCTCGTGAACTCGCCACCGGCCCCGCCACGATGTCCGTCTCGTTCTCGGGCATTTTGAACGACAAGCTCGCCGGGTTCTACCGCTCGACCTTCGTCGACAACGAGGGCGTCACCCAAACCATCGCAACCACGCAGCTGCAGGCCACTGATGCCCGTCGCGCTTTCCCGTGCTGGGACGAGCCCATCTTTAAGGCCGTCTTTGAGATCACCCTGGTGGTCCCCGAGCACCTCGCCGCCTACTCCAACTCTCCCGTCGTCAGCGAGACCTCGAACGGCGATGGCACCCGCACGGTGGTCTACGGACCCACGATGAAGATGTCGACCTACATCGTCGCTTTCGTGGTGGGCCCTTTTGAGGCCACCGCCGCTGTCGATGTCGATGGGGTCCCGCTGCGCGTGGTCTACCCCGCTGGCAAGGGTCACTTGGCGAACTTCGCGCTGGAGGCCGGCGCCTTCGCCCTTCGCTGGTTCACGACGTACTTCGACATCCCCTATCCGGGCGACAAGGTCGACATGATTGCGGTGCCGGACTTCGCCTTCGGCGCCATGGAAAACCTCGGCTGCATCACCTATCGAGAGACCGCTCTGTTGGTGGATCCCGAGACGGCCAGCCACGTCGAAATCGCTCGCGTCGCCGAGGTCGTGGCGCACGAACTCGCGCACATGTGGTTCGGCGACCTCGTCACCATGCAGTGGTGGGAAGGCATTTGGTTAAACGAAGCCTTCGCCACCTTCATGGCGACCGCGTGCATCGACGCTTTCCGCCCCGAGTGGAAGACCTGGGACGACTTTGGGATTTCGCGCGACGCCTCGCTGCAAGTCGACGGCTTGCACTCGACTCGTCCCATCGAGTTCGAGGTCATTCACCCCGCCGAAGCCCAGGGCATGCTCGACCTCCTCACCTACGAAAAGGGTGGCTCAGTGCTGCGCATGTTGGAGCAGTTCCTCGGTGACGAGGTGTACCGCGACGGCATTCGCCTCTACCTCAAGAAGCACGCCTACGCCAACACAGTGACGAACGACCTCTGGTCGGCCTTCGAGCAGTCGTCCGGCCAGCCCGTGGGCGAGATCATGAACACTTGGATTCTCCAAGGTGGCCACCCGCTGATCACTATCGAGAACGGCACCATTTCGCAGTCGCCCTTCGCGTATGGCGAATCCACCGGCGAGAGCGCCATTGGGTCGAATTGGCTCGTGCCCCTGTCATTGCGCAGCGTCACGGGTGGCGACACACAGAAACTATTGCTGCGCGGCGACTCCGTCGCTTCGCCCCTGTCTGGCCCCGTGCTGGTCAATGCCGGTGGTTCGGGTGTGTATCGCTCGCGCTACGGCACGGCGGAGTTGGCGGCCCTGGTCCCCTACCTCAACGAGCTCACCGAGCTCGAGCGCGCCACCGTGGTCGCCGATGCGTGGGCCGCACTGTTTGCGGGCAAGTCGAGTTTCACGGACTTCGTCGCGGTGGCCAAGGGTCTCGGCAACCTCGACGAGCCGGCGACCTGGAGCCCCGTCATCAACGCCCTCGAGTGGGCCATGCGGGCCGCCAAGCCCGGTCAGCGCCCGGCGCTCTCGCAAATCGTGCGCGAGATCTTGCGTCCGCAATTTGACCGACTCGGCTACGACCCACTCGAGAGCGACAGCGAACTCACCGCACAGGTGCGCGCCGCCGTCATCTCGACCTTGGGCGTGATTGGCCAGGACCCCGACGTACGTGCCGCCGCCCTGGAGCGTTTCGCGGCCGGTGAACTCAACGGCGACACCGCCCGCGCGACCTTGCGCGTGGTGGCCGACCAGAACGAGCACGGGACCTACGAGAAGTACCTCGAGTCGTACCGCAGCGCCACCAGCCCGCAGGGTCAAGTGCGCTACCTCTACGCCTTGGCCGACTTCCCGGACCCGCACATCATCATGGACGCTTTCGAGAAGTGCTTTACCGAATTCCGCTCGCAAGACGCGGTGTACTTCATTTCCACTTTGCTCGCGAATTCGCAGGCCGGTGGTCAGGTATGGCGCGCGTTGAGCGCGCGTTGGGACGAGGCGCTGTCTCGTTTCCCGTCCAACGCCCATTCACGCATGGTGGGTGGCATCACCACCTTCATTACCGACGCGGAGCTCATCGACGAGGTAAACAGTTTCATTGCCGAGCACCCCATCGCGGGTGGTCAGCGAACGGTCACGCAGTTCCTTGAGCGCCTGCGTATCGGACAGAAGTTTGCTCAGAACCTTCAAAGTGAACTGGAGTAAGAGATGTTTCTGACCGCCTTGTGGATCTTCGGCTTGATGTTTGTTCTGGAGCTTCCGGACAAGACGATGTTTGCCACGGTCATCATGGCCAGCCGGGCGCGCGCTCGCAACGTCGTCATTGGTGCCACCACTGCCTTCACCGTTCACATGGGCATTGCCGTGGGCGCCGGCGGGCTGCTGAAGCTGCTGCACCCCACTCCCAAGGGCATCATCATGGCAATCTTGTTCCTCGGTGGCGCGGCCTACCTGCTCTTTGTTCCCGAGAAGGAAGAAGAGGAAGAGGGAACGCGCGAAGGTCAAGAAGAAGATGCCGGTACCACCTGGCGCGAAATCGCCGGTGCGTTCAGCGTCATCTTCATCGGTGAGTTCGGCGACTTGACGCAGATCCAAGCCGCCAACCTGGCGGCCAAGCACAACTGGGCCCTGGTCTTTATTCCCTCGACCCTGGCCCTCGCCCTCATCGCGGTCATCGGGGCATACGGCGGCAAGTGGATTACGAGCCGTTTGCCCTTGGTCTGGATCCGACGTGGCGGCGGACTGATCTTCGCGGGCCTCGGCATTTACACCATCATCGATCTGCTCACCGCATGAGCACTCGGGCGCAGCAGCTTCGTGCGCTCGCTCGCAAGGTGAAGGGCTTTATGCCCGATGACGAAGGTGAGGCCCTCACCGAGATTGGCCGAGAGGCTGGCGCCACCTTCCCCGGTGGCGCGTGGCTCGAAGTCGGCGCGTGGTGCGGGAAGTCCGCGGTCTATCTCGGCCTCGCCGCCGAGGAAACGGGCTGCGTTCTCTACTCCTTGGACCACCATCACGGATCTGAGGAAAACCAAGTGGGCTGGGAGCACTTTGATCCCGAACTCATCGACCCCGTCGACGGTCGCCTCAACACCCTCCCCCACTGGCAACGCACCATTGCCACCGCTCGTCTCGAAGAGACGGTGGTGGGTCTCGTGGGCTCCTCGGTAACCATCGCGTCGCACTTCGCGACACCCCTCGATCTCCTCTTTATCGATGGCGGACACGGCCACGACGTTGCGTGGGCGGACTACTTCGCGTGGACGCCCGCCGTGCGCGATGGTGGCTGGCTGCTCATTCACGACGTTTTTCCGGACCCCGCCGACGGTGGCCGCCCGCCGTATGAGATTTACCTCGAAGCGCTGGCGAACGGGTTTAGCGACGTCGCCGCCGTGGGTTCACTGCGCGCGCTGCGACGCGACTAGCGATCGAGCGGACAGGACTGACCGATGGCCGGGTGACGCGCCTGGTCAAAGCGATGAGAAAAAGTGTCGTGTCCCGCCGTGGACGTTGTTAAGGCGTCCCAGGCCAAGATGATGGCGGCCGCGGTATACGACGAGGTCTCGGCGGCCGGAAAGGTCACTTCGTCGGGATAGGCAATTCCCGTCCAGTAGGCACCGTCGTCGCGGCGGTGGCGACGCGTGGCCGCCAAGATGTCGAGGGCTCGGTCTTCCCAGCCCACCGCCACGAGGGCCAACGCGCACTCAGCGGTTTCCGCGGCCGTGACCCAGTCGTTCGTCGACACGCAGCGAACGCCGCGAAAATCGAGCACGTGACGATCAAAGCCATCGCTCAGACGTTGGCGTGCGGCCGAGATGGGCAGCACACCGGCCAGCACGGGGTAATACCAGTCCATGGCAAATTGATTCTTCGGGGCGAATGCGCCCGGGTGATGCGCGAGGGCGTGGCCCAAGCGGTCAGCGACCTCGTTCCATTTACCCGACGGCTCGCCGAGAGCGTCCGCCAACATCACGCCGCAGCGAAGCGAGTGATAAATCGAACTGCTACCCGTGAGTAGGGCGTAGCGCTCCGGGTGGCCCGCGGAGTCAAGTGACCAGCGAATCGTGCCGTCGTCCATCTGCCAGCTCGACACGAAGTTCAAGGCCTTCGCGACCACGGGGAACATCTCGCGCGCAAACACGAGGTCACCGGTGACGGCCACGTAGTGCCATATGCCCGCGGCCACGTAGGCGCAGACGTTGGTGTCAATACGGGCATCTTTCACGGTTTCGCCGAGGTAGTAGTTAAACCAGCTGCCGTCGCCGAGTTGACGCGCGGCCAACCAGCGATAGGCCGCGTGGGCTTCCTCCACGTGACCGGCCACCACCAAGGCCATAGCGGCTTCCACGTGATTCCACGGGTCACAGTGACCACCAGGGAACCACGGGATCTGCCCCGAGGGCAATTGCAGCGACACGAGGTGGCGCGCCGTGGCGCGCACTTCGTCGCCGGTGATCACACCGGGCAGGTCGGCTGCCGTCTTCACACTCACGCCGGCTTCACCGAATAGACGATCATCGACTTACCCATCAGCGGGGAGAGAATCTTCTCCGCGGTGCGCGTCAGCCAGGGGCCCTTCACGATGTCCCACACCAAGAGACGGTGGTAGGCCTTCACGGCCCAGTGCGTGTCATTCGTGGTGCCCACGGCACACTTCAGCCACCAATACGGGCTGTGCAGTCCGTGCGCGTAGGCGTGACCGGTGACCTTTACGCCCGCGTCGATGAGTCGAGATTCGACGACCGAACGGCGATAGATCCGCACGTGGCCACCCTTGACCATGTGGTATTCATCCGACAAGGCCCAGTTGATGAGCTCGGGAAAGAAACGAGGGATGGTCACGGCCATGGTGCCCCCGGGGCGAAGCACGCGCACCAGTTCGGCCATCGCGGCCGAGTCTTCGGGGATGTGCTCGAGCACTTCGGAGCAAATCACGTGGTCAAAGTGGTTGTCGGGGAAGGGCAGATGCAGGGCGTCGCCTTGAATGACGGCAACTTTGGCGTCACGCGACAACTCCCCCGCTTCGATCATGAGCGCGAAGGTGCCGAGCACGCCTTCCACTTCCTCGCGACCCGCGTCCAAGGTGACCACCTGGGCACCGCGACGAGCGGCTTCGTAGGCGTGGCGGCCGAAGCCGCAGCCCACGTCCAAAATCTTCTCGCCGGACTTGAGGCCCAGAACGTCGTAATCAGCAGTCAGCATTAGTCAAACTCCACAGATTCAGGAAGGGGTTGTCCACTCAAGATGGCGTCGTAACACGCGGCGGTGCCGCGAGCGGTGACCTGCCAGGTGAAACGTTCGATTACCCGTTGGCGACCATTGGCGCCGAGGCGGGCCGCGAGTTCGCGGTCATCGAGCAAGGTGCGGATGGCGCCGACGAGGGCGTCGGGGTCATTCGGGGTAACCAGCAGACCGGTCTCGCCACTGGTGCCGACCACCTCGGGAATCGCGCCACCCGTGGTGCCGACTACTGGCACCCCACAACTCATGGCCTCAATCGCGGGCAGCGAGAACCCTTCGTAAAGGGAAGGCACGATGGCGACTTCGGCTTCGCCGTAGAGGCGAGCGAGTTCTTCGTCACTCACGCCCGAGACCGTGCGCACGATGTCGGTCAGTCCGAGTCGTTCCATGGTGGTGGCCACGCGACCCCCCGGTCGTGGCTTACCAATAACAACGAGTTCAATGTCGCGCTCGGTGCGCAGCTTCGCCACCGCTTCGAGCAGCGGCACGAGTCCCTTCATGGGAACGTCCGAGCTGCTGGTGACCATGAGGCGACCGGGGACCGCGGTGACGCCCGCGTACGGACGGAAAACGTCGGCGTCCACGCCGACGGGGACCACCGTCATGCGCTCGAGGGGCACCTTCATCTGCGCGTTGATATCCACCTTGGAGTTGTGCGACACCGTGAGCAGCGCCGGCATGTTCTTCGCGACGCGCACCTGCATGCGCAAAAAGCCAAACCAGCGGCGCGTGGTGAATCGCTTCCACGGTGTCTCGGCGTGGTCGAGAGCGATAGAACGGTCCACGGTGATGGGGTGGTGCAAGGTCTCGAGCAAAGGCCAGCCGTCTTTCACCAATCCGGCAATCCCGGTGCCGAGGCACTGATTGTCGTGAATGATGTCGAAGTCGGCACGACGCGTGCGCATGATCTTGCGAATGCGCTTCGAAAAAGCCAATGGCTCGCCGAAACCGGCGGCCATCATGATCAGAAATTCGGTCCAATCGGCCCAGGTTTTAAATTCCCGCAGGGCGGGCACGCGAAACGGATCGGGGTCGCGGTAGAGGTCGAGGCCCGGGACGGGGGTGAAACCGACACCCTCGTCGAGCTCGGGCCACGGCTGACCAGCAAAAACTTCGACCTGGTGCCCGAGGGCCACCAATTCGCGGGTGAGGTGACGGGTGTAGACGCCCTGGCCGCCACAGGTGGGGTTACCGCGGTACACGAAAAAAGCCACTCGGTGCTTGCCGGGCTGCGCCGGACGGGCCGGTACGGGCGCCGGAATCGTGATGTGGCGTGACCGTTCCCACGAGGCGCGGGTATCGGTCCATGACTGTTTCAGGCTCTTGCCCACGTAACTCCCTTACTGCGGGGTAACCATTATCCCCCATCGAGCCACCTCGGTGCCACGGGCCTGATTTAGGGGGTCAAAAGGCTCGCTAATCTTGCCCCCATGGACCTTTCCTACCCCGTTGAATCAGAAGCATTCCGCGCCGAAGTGCGCGCCTGGCTAGAGGCGAACCTGCCCGAGGGATGGGGCCAACCTGGCTTTTCCATGACCCCCGAGGAGCGTCACGCCTTTAACACCAACTGGCCCGAGACGCTCTTCGCGGGCGGCTGGATCTGCGCCGGCTGGCCGAAGGAATACGGCGGCAAGGGCCTCAGTCTCATCGAGCAGGTCGTCGCGAACGAAGAGTTCGCCCGTCTCGAGGCGCCGCTGCGCGCTGACTTCTTCGGCGACACCCTCGTCGGCCCGACCATCTTGCAGTGGGGCACCGAGGAGCAGAAGAAGGAATTTATCCCCGGCATCTTGCAGGGCAAGATTGCTTGGTGCCAGGGCTTCTCCGAGCCGAACTCCGGTTCCGACCTCGCGAGTCTCGGCACCACTGCTGTTCTCGACGGTGACGAGTGGGTCATCAACGGCCAGAAGGTGTGGACGACGCAGGCTCAGCACGCCGACTACGTCTTCCTGCTCTGCCGCACCGACCCCACCGCACCGCAGCACTCGGGCATCAGCTACCTCTTGGTGCCCATGCACCAGCCGGGCGTGGAAGTTCGCCCCATCATTCAGGTGGACGGCACCGCCGAGTTCAACGAAGTGTTCTTCACTGACGCTCGTTGCTCAAAGGACAACGTCGTCGGTGGCGTGAACAACGGCTGGAAGGTCGCCATGACCACCCTCGGTTTCGAGCGTGGCTCCTCCTCCACCACCGGTTACCGTCGCTTCCTCAAGGAATGGGACGCCATTGTTCGCGCTGCGAAGCGCAAGGGCGCCAACGAGAACCCCTTGGTCCGCGACCGCCTGGTTCAGTCCTGGGAGAAGATCAAGATCATGCAGATCAACGGTTGGCGTTCGCTGACCGACGGCCTCAATGGCACGCACCACACCGCCTTGCTCGGTGCGACCAACAAGATGTTCTGGTCCGAGACCCACCGCGACACCATGGAACTCGCGATGGACGTGCTCGGCATGGACGCCCAGATTCTCACTGGCTCGGGCGAAGCCGAGGGCACCGTTCCGGGCAGCCGTCGTGGTCGCGATGACTACCCGGTCTCTGACCTGCAGGCCTCGTTCTTCTTCAGCCGCTCCGAGACCATCTGGGGCGGCACTGCGGAAATCCAGCGCAACATCATTGGTGAGCGCGCCCTTGGACTTCCGAAGGAACCCAAGCCCGCGAAGTAGTTCACCCGAACGCGAAAAACCCCCGTGCGTCGGCACGGGGGTTTTTCTTTTCGCAACTGTCCGACGGGATGCTCAATTCGAAGTCGACACTCGTGGGGCTGTTGACCGTGACCACACCACGAGGAACGCCCCCACCACCAAGCTCGAGATTGATCCCACGAGGAGCCCGACTCGAGGATTCGTGGCGGCAACGATGGCGCCGACAATGGGGGCGCCAATAGGGGTGGTCCCGAGGAAAGCAATCCCGTGCAAGCTCATCACGCGGCCGCGATACTCCTCTCGCGAGTTGAGTTGCAACGTGGCATTACAGGTGGAGACGAACGCGATCGAGCTGCCACCCGTCACCACGAGAGCCAGCGCGGCGACCGTCATGTTGGGGGCGAGCGCCACCACCGTCATGGAAATTCCAAAGGTGAGCCCCAAGCCCGCCAAGAGCTTCACCGTGGGCCGAGAACGTCGTGCGACGTAGAGACCGCCGATTACGGCACCCAGTCCCATGGCCCCGAGGAGGTAGCCATACGCCGACGCGTGCTCATCGTGAAAGGTCACCTGAACGAGGAGGGGCAGCGTGGTGGTGAAGTTAAAGGCGAAGGTGCCCACCATGACCACCGAGAGCAGCACCGTGCGAATGAGCGGGGTCCCCCACGCGTAGCGAAGACCACTGCGCAACTGGCCCTTACCGGGTCGTTCACGACGAATGGGCGTCAATTCGCTGTCGCGCATCGCCACCAACGCGGTAATCACGGCCAAGTAGCTGACCGAGTTTGCGATGAAACAGCCAGCGGTGCCGGTGAGGGCGATGAAGAGCGTGGCGATGGCGGGACCAATTAATCGACCCGCATTCATGATGACGCTGTTGAGGCTCACCGCATTGGCGATCAGGTTGCGACCCACCATTTCCTGCACGAAGGCCTGTCGAGCGGGCACGTCGAAGAGGTTGGAAATGCCGTTCAATACCGCGATGACGAACACCAGGGGAAGAGAGACCGCATGTAGAAGGACGCAGATCCCGAGTAGCAGCGCCAGGATGCCGGACGATCCCTGGGTGAAATACAAGATGATGCGCTTGTTGTAACGGTCGGCCAGCACGCCCCCGTAGGAACCGAAGAGCAGCATCGGGAGATATTGCAGCGCAATCGACACGCCCAGCAAGAAGGCATTGTGATGCGTGATCTGCAGTATCAGCCAGCCCTGCGCAACTGACTGCATCCAGGTGCCCGACACGCTGATGATTTGTCCGATGAAGTACAGGCGAAAGTTCCGCACGACGAGGGCGGCGAACGTTTGGCCCGCGAGTCGGCTCGCCGCACTCATGCGTCACCCACGAGGTGCTCAAGAAGAACGGCGAGTGCAGGGAGGAGCTCGCGCTCTGACTCTGGCAGCTGGGCGAGACGCGTCGCGAGGTACTCGGTCTTGCGAGCGCGAATCTGGGTGACTTCGCGGCGACCGAGGGCCGTCAGGCTGACGCGCTGACAACGTCGATCGTTCTCGTCGGTGATGCGCTGCACGAGGCCCATCTCTTCAAGTGCGGCAACCAATCTCGTTACCGTCGGCGGCTGCACTTGTTCACGAGCAGCGAGGTCTCCCAGCGTGGCGTTGACCAGAATGTCGACCGAGGCGAGAAGTGACGCCTGTGCGGGAGACACGCCACCTAGCGAGTTCTGACGAAGGCGCCGATTGAGACGCGTCACCGATCGGCGAAGGTCACTCGCAATCTCGGTAGTGTCCACAGCCTTTTTCATTACTTACCCTAACTAACTAATTTCAGACTAGTCGGTTTCCTCGATGGAGGTATCGGGAATTTCCTACAGGTTGCGGTAACGCGGCACGTAGCCGCCGGTGCCGAGGCCGGCGGAGACTTCGGGGTCCACCGAGTCATCGAGGCCACCGATGACTTCGGTCACCCAGGTCAAGCGATCCTTCAAGATGCGCTCCACTCCCCCTTGCAAGGTGTCCGAGGAGATGGCACAGCTGGTGCAGGCACCGGCCAATTGCACCTCGACGACACCCGTCTCCACGTCCGCGGAGCGAAGCAGAAGGTCGCCACCGTCAGCCTGCACTGAGGGACGCAACAGGTCCAGCAGTTTGGTGAGGGCGTTCAGGCGCTCGGCGCGTTCGGTGTCGGTCAAAGTGCTCACGGAAACAGTATGCCGGTTTTTCGTCGATTTATGACAAGTCTCATGTGAGAAAGTCGATATTCCCTAAGAAATACCGGTGTGCCGATACCCTTGGCACATGACCTCGCCCGACTTTCCGCTGAGTTCCATCGACCTGTCCGACATGGACTTTTGGCGTCGGCCCTGGTCCGAGCGTTACGACGCCTTCGCGACCTTGCGTCGTGAATCACCCATCACCAAGTTCGCCGACCCCGAGGTCGTCGGCACCTCGATGGAGTTCCCGCCATCGGACGGGTACTGGGCCCTAACCACGCACGCTGACGTGGCTCACGCGTCACGTCACCCCGACATTTTCCTCTCGGGGCCCGGCGCGGTGTCCACCATGGACCTTCCCGAAGAGATGGTCGAGTACTTCTCCGGCATGATCTCGACAGACAACCCCAAGCACGCGCGACTTCGTCGCATCGTGTCCAACGCCTTCAATCCCCGAAATGTGCGGGCCGTCGAAGACACCATTGAGCGCGTGGCCGCCGAGACGGTGACGCGCGCCGAGGAAGCCGGCACCGGCGACTTCGTGACCGATATTGCGGCGCCCTTCCCCCTGCAAATCATCTGCGACATGATGGGCGTGCCGGCTAGCGAATACGCCACCGTGCTCGCCTGTTCCAACGTCATCTTGTCGATGGGCGACCCGGACATCATTCCCGTCGGCACTGACCCCGTCGTGGCCTTCCTGGAGGCGGGCGCCACCTTGACCGCCATCATGGAGGATCTCGGTAAATACCGCGTCGAAAACCCTATTGATGACATCACCAGCGCGCTCGTCAACGCGGAAATTGAAAGCGAAAAGCTGACGAGCCAAGAGCTCGCATCCTTTTTCGTCTTGCTCGTCACGGCGGGGAACGAAACCACCCGTACCGCGATCGCCCACGGCCTGCACGCGCTGACTCAATACCCCGAGCAACAGCAGCGGTGGATCAACGACCTCGACGGCCTGACCTCAACGGCGGTGGACGAGATTGTCCGCTGGGCCTCGCCGGTCACGTGGATGCGTCGCACCTTGTCGCAGGACTACACCTTGTCGGGTGTGGACCTCGCGGCGGGCGACAAGGTCCTGCTGTTTTACAACAGCGCCAACCGAGACGAGTCCGCCTTCGTGAATCCGAAGGTGTTTGACCTCGGGCGTACCCCAAACGATCACTACGGCTTCGGCGCACCCGGTCCCCACTTCTGCCTCGGGGCGCACCTCGCACGACGCGAAATCTCGGTGATGTTCCGCGAACTACTCACGCGCCACCCCGAGGTCGTCTCGGTGGGTGAGCCGGCGCAGCTCGAGTCGTCGTTCGTGAACGGAATTAAGCGCTTGGGCTATCGCTGGTAGCGAGCTCGTCATAGAGCGCCAGCGCCCGCGGACCCCACACGGTGCCCGGACCACCGTTCATCAAAATCGCCACCCCACAGGTCTCGGCGATTTCTTGGCGAGTCGCACCCGCACGTTTCGCACCACGCACGTGGGCCAAGACGCAGCCGTCACACTCGCGAGTGATGGCAATGCCCAGCGCAATCAATTCCTTGTGCTTGACCGCGAGGTCACCCTCGGCCATGGCCGCGCGGCTGAGATCGGCAAATCCGCGTAGGACCTCGGGAATGAGTCCGCGAAGCTCGCGGGCCGCGGGCTTTAGTTCGTCGTCAATGTCGTGCACGTGGGCCATGCCCGCACGCTAGCCCTCCAGCAGCTTCTTAAATCCGGCATGCCCTTGGATGTATCCCTCGCGAAGGTAAAAGCGGTGGGCGTCGAGTCGTGCCACATTGCTGGTCAATTGCACCCGGTACGCCCCGACCGAGCGGGCCAATTCCTCGGCGGCGGCGAGCAGGGTTTTGCCGATGCCCTGACTGCGTCGATCGTCGCGTACGTGGAAACTCTCGAGCTCGACGCAGACTCCCCCGCGATGCTGAAAGTGCGTCAGCACCATGACCTGCACCACGCCGACGACCTCGTCGCCCTGACGGGCAACCAACACGTCACCACCGGCGGCACGAGTGACCTGCACCGCGTGCCAGTACGTCTCGTCGTCAAGGGGGTTCTCCGCCTCGGGGGTAAAGCTCCCCGCCTTCACCAGTGCGGCCGCCGTGGCGATCTCGTGACGCTGAATGGGTCCCGTCGACATCACTCGTCGTCCGATTGGTGCGCATTCATGAGATCGCCAATCATGTTGACCACGTTCGGGTCCGTCAAGGTCGTCACGTCACCCAAGGCTCGGTGCTCCGCCACGTCACGCAGGAGGCGACGCATGATTTTTCCGGAGCGAGTCTTCGGGAGATCGGGCGTGAAGACAATCTGGCGTGGCTTCGCGATGGGCGAAATGGTGCGCGCAATGTGCTCGCGCAGCTGCGTGATGAGCTCGTCGTCTGATTGCTCCGCAAATTCCTGCTTCAGCGTCACGAAGGCCACAATGGCTTGACCCGTCGTCTCATCACTCGCACCCACCACCGCGGCTTCGGCCACCGAGTGGTGGCCCACCAGGGCGTGCTCCACTTCCGTGGTCGAGATACGGTGGCCTGAGATGTTCATGACGTCGTCGACTCGACCGAGTAGCCAGATGTCGCCGTCCTCGTCGCGCTTGGCCCCGTCACCGGCAAAGTAGGCGTTCTCGAATCGCGACCAGTAGGTCTCGGCGAAACGCTCAGGGTCACCCCAAATGCCACGCGTCATCGCCGGCCAGGGCTGGGTGATCACGAGGAAGCCACCCTGGCCATTGCCGACGCTGTGGCCGTCGTGGTCGACGACGTCCACGGAGATGCCGGGGAAAGCGCGCATGGCGGCGCCCGGCTTAGCCGCGGCAATACCCGGCAACGGCGTCATCATCATGCCGCCCGTTTCCGTTTGCCACCAGGTGTCGATGACCGGACAGCGAGAGCCGCCAATGGTTTCGTAGAACCAGATCCACGCCTCGGGGTTGATGGGTTCGCCCACCGATCCAAGAAGGCGCAGCGAACTGAGGTCGTGCGCCGCGGGGAACTCCTTGCCCCACTTCATGAAGGTACGAATAGCCGTCGGCGCGGTGTAGAGGATGGTCACCTTGTACTCCTCCACGATGCGCCACCACCGGTCGCGGCCGCCCGCGTCGGGCGTGCCTTCGTACATGACCTGCGTCGCGCCGTTGGCGAGCGGGCCGTACACGATGTAACTGTGACCCGTTACCCAGCCGATGTCGGCGCTGGTCCAGCACACGTCGGTCTCGGGCTTGAGGTCGTGCGCGTACCAATGCGTCGTCGCAACCTGGGTGAGATACCCACCCGTGCTGTGCATGATGCCCTTAGGTCGAGCCGTCGTGCCTGAGGTGTACATGATGTAGAGCGGCTGCTCCGCCGGGAAACTTTCTGGTTGGTGTTCGGTCGACTGACGCTCGACGAGGTCGTGCCACCAGTGGTCTCGACCCTCAACGAATGCCACGTCTTGGCCCGTGCGACGCACCACCAGCACGCCGGTCACCCCGGGGCAGTCGGCGAGCGCCTCATCAACCGTGGGCTTCAGGGCTGCCGCCGCGCCACGGCGATACCCACCGTCCGCGGTGATCACGACACGGCAATCCGCGTCTCGAATGCGGTCCGACAGGGCATCGGCCGCGAAGCCGCCGAAGACCACCGAGTGCGCGGCGCCAATGCGGGCGCAGGCGAGCATGGCGACGACCGCTTCGGGAATCATGGGCATGTAAATCGCGACGCGGTCACCGCGGCGCACGCCCATGTCGGTGAGCGCGTGGGCGGCCTGCGACACCATGGCGAGCAGGTCGCGATAGGTAATCGTGCGCGTGTCATCCTCAGGCTCCCCCACCCAGTGAAAGGCCACTCGGTCCCCGAGACCATTGGCTACGTGACGGTCCACACAGTTCACACTGGCGTTGAGGCGCCCATCGGCGAACCACGTCGCAAAGGGGCGGTTCCAGCTCAGAGTCTCCGTGGGCTCCACGTCCCAGGTCAATCGACGGGCTTGCTGGCGCCACCAGGCGACCGGATCGGCAGCGGCCTCGTCATAGATCGAGGGCTGAGCGTTCGCCGCGGCGGCGAAGGCGGCCGGTGGGGCAAAACGGCGAGTTTCGTGAAGCAGAGCTTCGAGATCCGATGACATAGGTCCTCCTTGACCACTGCCCCCAAATCTAGAACGGGCTGGCGGGCTTATTCGGTTGGTAGGTCAGCGGGGTGGCGTAGGTATTAATGGAATAGTTCGGGAACCACGAGGTGCGCCAGCCGTAGGCCTGCAAGGTGCCGAGGGTGTAATTGCTCATCGGGATGCCGTCGACGAACTTGCCCTTCACCGCGTAGGGGTTCCACACTCCCAAGGTGTACCCGATGTACCAGACCCGGGGGTGGTGAAAGCGAAGCGTTTTGAGCTGGGTGTCGTAACCGGTCCAGTTGATCGGGAAAATCACTCGCGGATCGTCGGAGACCACACGGAAACCTTGCGGCCACTGCTTCGCATCGCCGATGACGACGTGAAACGGTGTCAATCCTTCATCAGCCCAGGTGTACGTCACGAACGCGGGCACCACGATGACATCGCCCGGCTTCCACTGCTTCAGAATCATCGCGTAGAGGTTCCGGACGTCAATCTTGGGGTACAGGGCCGGGCTACGCCAAAAGATGTCCACGCCGGCCAGCACAGCCACGAGAGCGACTACCGCCGAGACGCGGCGCCACGACCACCCTCGGGCCACCACCACGCGGCGCACACTGTCGTCGAGAACCAAGACGAGAACCACTAGTAGGGCGGGGTAAAAGACGATGTCGGTGCGTCCATCGCCGAAGGGGAAGGCGTCGAGCACGGCGGCCAGAAAGCTCACCGGAACCACCCACGCCACGGGGGCCACGGCCCGTCGTAGTGCGAGATCGAGATGGCGCACGCGCCACACCACGAGAGCCGTGATGATGAGGGTCACGATGGCCACGCCCCATACGGCGGGGTAGTTCACCCCCGCGGCGAAACGAGAACTGAAGCCGTAGTTGATGAAAGCGTGGGTGAATCCCGCGAAAATCTGAATGACATTGTGCACGAAACGATGTAGCGAGTCGTAGCCGAACATGTAGCCGCGATTGACCCAGTTATCGCCCAACGAGGGGGGACGGTTCACGACGTAGGGAGCGGCGACGGCTCCCAGCAGCACCGCAGTAATGATCCCGCCCGAAAGAACGCGCAATCTCGAAGAGGTGTCACGACGAACCTGCCAGGCCATAACCAACCACAAGGCGGCCACCGTCGAGAAAAGCGCGAAGCTAACGGCGAAGCTCGCGACGCCGGCGAGCGAGAAAATCGCTAAGGAGCGAATGTGCCGGTCACGGCGGGCACGGTCGGCAAGAAAGTACAGGCCAATGGCGAGCAACATCTCCGCGGTGTACGGCTTCACGCGGGTGCTGTAGGTGGTGATCATGGGGCTCACCGCCAAGAGGCTGGTGCCAATGGCCGCGGCCCACCGAGAGGCACCGAAACGCCGAAGCAGAGGAAAAACGAGCACACTGCCAAGCGCGCCACACACATACGGCGGGAACTGGCTCCACGAGGTCGAATGAGGATTCAACAGAATCCACCAGCGCTCGACCATCGTCCATAGTGGTGTGGACACCGACATTTGCAGCGCGGTTCCGGCACCGACGTGCGACGGTAAGGCCGCCCACGCGTCGTCGAAGAACAAGCTGTGCGACGTAAATCCGTTCGCTCGCCGAATAAGAGCCGCCACCATGGTGGCGGCAATCAACAGGTACGGACCAACGCGATGCCAACGAGCAGTCATCGAGGTTCGCACGCAACCAATCTACCGAGGGTCGATTGGCGTAATGATGCCCCACGCGTTTTGAATGACCTCCGCGGCGTTCAGCGCCAAGTCCTCGCGGAAACGTCGAGTAATCACCTGGACGCCGGTCGGCAAGCCATTGATGACTCCGGTGGGCACGCACGCCGCCGGCAAACCAAAGAGGTTGGCGGGCAGAACGAAGCGGAAAGTCTCAATCACCTTGAGCGCCGACTCTGGAGATTCAATATCAAAACCGTGCGTAAAGGGACGGTGAGTCCACACCGGACCCACGATGTACGGGTGCTCGAGCATGAAGGCGTTCCAGAGCGTGAATGCGTCTTCGAACGCCGCAAAGGCCCGCTGCACACTCTCGTGTGTGGGAGCTGGAAAGAGGCCGCCCGTCAGTTCGAGGAAGCGTCGGCCACCGTCACCCATCAACGCTTGGCTTTCTTCCCCGTAGATGGAGCCACCCGCGGTAATCAGTTCGCTCCAGGTCATCATGGCCTCAAAGAAAGCGGGAATCTCTAGTTCTTCCACCTCGTAGCCGGCATCAGACAGCGCCGCGCCCGCACGGCGCACGCCCTCGGCAACCTCCGGATCAGTCGTTCCGTACGCCGGCTCCGCCACGAGAGCGACGCGCCGAGAGACCGCGGGACCATCGAGCGGCAGATCAACCGCGAGAGGGTCGCGAGGGTGCGAGCCCATGGCGATCTGCAATCCCGCACGGACGTCTCGAATATCGCGAGCCATGACGCCCTGCTGCAGCAGCAGCTGCTGGTGCATGAGTCGCATCAGGGTGGATGTTTCATTTCCTTCAGGAATTCGGCTGATGCCGGGCTTGATGGACGCGATGCCATTGCAGTACGCCGGGTTACGCACCGATCCACCGATGTCATTTCCGAGACCAATGGGGCTTTGACCACTCGCGATGGCGGAACCTTCGCCACCGGAGGATCCACCCGCCGTGCGAGTCGCATCCCAGGGGTTGCGCGTCAGTCCGTGCAGCGACGAGTCGGTGTGAATGCGCAGACCAAAGTCCGGCATGTTGGTACGAGCGAGCACCACGGCGCCACTGGCACGCATTTTCTCGACGGCGGGAGCGTCACTCGTGGCGATACGGTCCGCGAAAGCCGCCACACCTTCGGTGGTCGCATAACCCGTCACGTCGATGTTGGTCTTCACCGTGAAGGGCACTCCGTGAAGAGAACTGCGTGCTCCCGAGTTTTTGAGGTCTTGGTCAGCCCGAGCGGCTTCCGCCAATACCTCGTCAGGACGAACTTCCACGATGGCATTCAGCGAGCCATTCACCTGCTCGATACGGCCCAAGTGACTTTCCGCCACGGCCACGGCCGTCGTGTCGCCACGCGCAATTGCCTGGCCCAGCTCAACGGCGCTTAAGCGCCACCATTCATTCGACATGGTCCCCCTTTGGACGAAATGAGGCTACCGCCTCCACCTCGCCCGGGCGGATCAACCGAAGCGACCGCGGATGTAGTCGAGGGTGCGCGAGTCGTCGGGGTCGTTGAAGATCTTGGAGGTCGGTCCGACCTCAATCTGCACGCCCGCACGGTCCTCGGCCATCAGCAAGAAAGCGGTTTGGTCGGAGACTCGAGCCGCCTGCTGCATGTTGTGGGTCACGATGACGATGGTCACACGGTTCTTGATTTGACCAATGAGCTCTTCGATGGACGCCGTCGAGATGGGGTCAAGCGCAGAAGTTGGCTCGTCCATGAGGAGAACTTCGGGCTCGACCGCCAGGGCGCGAGCGATGCACAGACGCTGCTGCTGACCACCAGACAAGGTGGAGCCGTGCGCCTTCAAGCGGTCCTTCACTTCGTCCCAGATGGCGGCAGCGGTCAGGGCCTGCTCGCACGCGTCGTCCAAGATCGACTTCTTCTTGACGCCGTTAAAGCGCAAACCCGACACGACGTTGTCGTACAGCGACATGGTCGGGAAAGGGTTCGGACGCTGGAAAACCATGCCGATGCGGCTGCGAAGGACGGTGGTCGGAATCGTCCCGCCGTACACGTCAATATCACCTAACTTCACGTCACCGGTGACAACGGCACCCTTAGTGAGGTCGTGGAGGCGGTTGAGCGCCCGCAGCAGCGTCGTCTTACCCGAGCCCGAGGGCCCGATGAGAGCGGTGACCGCGTTCTGGGGGACATCAAAGCTCACGTCGCGCACCGCGGTACGGCCATTGAAGGCCACCGATACGTTGCGCAAAGACATGGCGACCGGCGCGTTCGCGAACGATGCGCTCTCGGCAACCTGTGCCATCGAAATGTCATTCACCGTTGCGTCTTGATTGCTCATCGGCGCTCCTTTTGTTTGCTATTCGCCCAGATTCGAGCGGTGAGGCTGAGGAAGAAAACCACGATCACGATAAACAGGGCGATTCCCCATGCCTGAGCGCGCTGCGCGGGGTAACTCGAACTGGCATCTTGGTAAATCATGAAGGGCAGGGCCTCGCCGAAGTCCCCCGCCTTCCAAGTGAAGGCCTGCGATCCACCAATAACGAGAAGCACGGGAGCCGTCTCGCCGATAGCGCGAGAAATGGCCAAGATCGCACCACTCACGATGCCCGTGATAGCCGCAGGGAGAACGATGCGTAGCGAAGTGGTCGACTTCTTGGCGCCGAGAGCCAAGCCGGCCTCGCGGAGGGTAGCGGGGACGTTTCGAACGGCGATTTCGGTCGATGCCGCCAGCACTGGCAACATCATTGTTCCGATGGCGAAGGAACCCGCCATGATGCAGAATCCCATTCCGAGCTGTACGACGACAAGTCCAAAAGCAAACAAACCCATGAGGATTGATGGGGCACCCACCATCGTGGCGACGACAAGACGAAGAGTGGCGGCAAAACGTGAGTCAGACTCCGCGGTGTAGACACCAATGCCAATTCCAATCGGCAGTGCACCTAACAACGCGTATCCCAGAATGACCGCAGATCCCGCGATGGCATTCGACACCCCACCGACAGCATCGGGCGTAACCAGGGTCGGCTGCGCCGGTAGCTGGGAGTAGAAGGCCCAGCTGGACACGGACGACCATCCGTGACTAAAGAGGTTGATAATGACGTCACCCAGCGGCAGTGCGGCGAGGCCGATCGCCACCCAGCACAAAGCAATCATCAAACGAGACACGAACTGGCGACGCTTTATCGTTGCCGATGCACGCTCCCGGAGGTGCTCGCGGATGTGATGCGAGTTGTCGATGTGAAGGGTCGTCATGCCGGTCTTCTCCTAAAGGGTCGCCGCGCGGCGTTGACGGGCGACGAGACGATTCGAGATGAGTGACATCGACAAACTCACGACCATGAGAATCACTCCCAAAGCGAAGAGGGCGGGAACTTGATTAGAGCCCTGGGCTTCGCCCCACTGCGTCGCAATCCAGCCCGCAAGTGTGGCGCCCGGCTTCAGCAACTGGTAGTTCGTTGACAGAGCGCTACCGAGAACCATGGACATCGCCACCGTCTCGCCAATCGCGCGACCGAGGGCCAAGGTCCCCGCGCCGAACAAACCGATTCGAGCGGTAGGAATGACCGTCTTCCACAGTGTTTGCCACTGCGTGGCTCCTAAGGAGAGACTGGCTTCAATGAGTTCCTTGGAGACGGAGTTAATCACTTCACGGCCGATGGCCACGTAGGAGGGCAGAATCATGGCGCCTAGCACTAAGCCGGCGAGCAAGTAGCACTGGCCACCGGCAGTAGTGCCAAAGAGCCAGTCAAAACCGGGAATACCCGCCAACCACGGACCGACCGTGTACTGGAACCAAGGCGTGAGGATGATGAGTCCCCAGACGCCGTAGACGACGCTCGGAACCGCGGCGAGAAGTTCGATAAGAGTTGCGGCGATAGTGCGCAGGCGAGACGGGAGAAGGAAGGTGATCGCGAGGGCGGTGCCCGTGCCGACGATCACGGCGATCAAGATGGCAATTCCCGAGGTAATGAGGGTACCGATAATCATCGACAAACTGCCGAATTGCGACGGCACCGTCGGGTCGAAGCTGGAATTCCACATGGCGTTCGAAAAGAAGCCGAAGCCCTGTTCGCGGAAGGCCGGCACCGCACGCCAAATGACGGTACCAACGAAGTACGCGGCAATCAACGCGAAGAGCGCCGACGCCGTCAACAGCACGTATTCATACGCCCCACGCGACGACGTGGAGGGGCGCTTGCGCCCCTCCACGTTCGTCACGGGAGATGGAGACGAGACAGTCGAGGTATTCAGTGACATATCTCTATCTCCAATAATTCCGTTTAACTACTTCTTCTGGCTGAGGAGGACCTTGCCAGTGGCGTCCTTGACTTTGGCGAGGGCCTTGTGGTCAGAGACCTGGATGGCCTTCGGCAGGGCAACGAAACCGTTAGCCGCAGCCTTGAGCTGTCCACCCTGGACGAAGTAGTCGAGGAACTTCACGGCCAACTCACCCTTAGCGGCGTCAGTCTGAACGTTCTTGATGATCGCCCAGGTGTAGGTCGCAAACGGCCACACGTTCTTGCCAGGCAAGTAGGTGATCGAGAAGTTGTCGGTCGTGATGGTCTTCAGCGACGCAGCGGCAGCGTTAGCAATGTTGGTCAACGTCGGCGCCATGAACTTGCCGTCGGTGCCCTGGAGCTGAGCAGCCTGGAGGTGGTTACCCGGAACGAGGAGGTACGAGTACTCCACGTAACCGATGGCACCTTCGGTGCTGTTGATCTGCGAAGCCATAGAAGCGTTGTTCGAAGCAGCCGCAACGGTACCGGTCGTGCCGGCGCCCCAGAGCTTGCCAGTGCCTTCCATGACGGCGCTCGAAGCACCAGTCGGGGTCTTACCCTGAGTGGCCTTAGCGAGGTAGTCGGTGAAGGCGTAGGTGGTGCCTGAGGAAGCCGAACGGTACTCGACGGTGATGGTCGTGTTGGGAAGGGTCACGCCAGGGTTCGTCGCGGCGATAGCAGCGTCGTTCCACTTGGTGATCTTGCCGTTGTAGATCAACGCAATCGTCGCAGCGGTCAGCTTGAGGCCATCCTTGCCGGGGAGGTTGTACGCAACAACCGCACCACCAAGGGCCAGCGGAATCTGGGTGTAGTCAGCCGGGTTCACGCCAGTGGGCAAGGTGCCCGCAGCGAGGTTCATGGGCTGGTCCGAGAAACCAATCTGGTAGGTACCACCGGTCACGCCCGAGCGGCCGTCACCCGAGCCAGCGGCCGAGTTGCTGCCGAAGGTGGCGTTGGGGTTGTTGTACGCACCAGCGTTGGCCTTGTTGGCCATGAAGGTCACGAAGGGGGCGCTGAACGACGAGCCACCGAACGCGATGCTCGCGGTCGGGGTAACGAGGTCGATGTCACCCTTCTTGCCGTCACCCTGGGCGGCACCGGCGATGCCGGCAATAAGCGTGGAGGCAGACATTGCGGCGATGGCCACAACGCTGGCACCCTTGAAGGTCTTCTTCATTAAAACTTTCCTCCTAAAGAAAGTATGCAGTTGATGGACTACTCGAGCTCTCAGCGGAGGATCACCCCCGGCCGTCGGCCCTTGTCTTCCGGAGAGGAACCTAAGGGGGCTGGGTTAACCGAATGTGACGGTGACCTCGCCGGAGTATGAAATCTCCGGAAACTGTCGACATCGGCGTAACCGGTAGTTTTCTGGCATGTTCATACTTCTCCCGCCCAGTGAAGGCAAAGCCCCGGGCGGCACAGGAAAGTGGACCGCGGGCAGCGGGAAATATGGACGATTGTTGCGTGCCGCGCGCGTGCAAGTGGCTAACGACCTCCCCGTGGCAACTGCGGCTCAGCTCAAGATTCCTCAGACATTGGTGGCGGTATCGCACAGCGCCAACGCTCGCCTCGCGACGGGTGCGCCCATTCTTCCCGCATCACGCCGTTATACGGGCGTCGTCTTTAAAGGTTTGGATTCAACGGGGTTAAGCAGCGCGGAAAACGACACCGCGAATGAGCGCATCGTCATGGTGTCGGGACTGCTGGGGTTAGTCGGCTTCAACGATCCCACTCCTGATTACCGAGCACCCATTGATGCGCGTACCCCCAGCCTCGGAAACCTCGCCTCGTGGTGGCGGCCCACACTCACTAGAGCCCTCTATCAACTGGACGGCGACATTGTCGACCTGTTGCCCCAGTCGCATCGTCACGCGGTGGTGTTGCCACCCGGTCGTGGCTGGACGGTTGACCTCGTACACGGCACCGTTCGAGGAGGGCACGACGCCAAGTACGCCAAGGGCCGATTTGCCCGCTGGCTACTCACCAACGACATTCGCTCGTGGAAGAAGTGGCGAGACGACGGGTGGCGAGTCGACGTCACTCCCCCGTCGGCTACTTAAGACTCCTGGCCCGCGAACTGCGTTTCGTACAGGTCGCGGTACAGCCCGCCCTCGGCGTGAAGCTGCTCGTGCGTGCCGCGCTGCACGATGCGTCCCGCCTCAATCACCAAAATCTGATCGGCGTTTCGGATGGTGGACAAGCGGTGTGCGATGACCAGTGACGTGCGGTCGCTCATCGTGGCGTCAAGGGCACGCTGCACCGCCGCTTCACTCTCGGCATCGAGGTGGGCGGTGGCCTCATCGAGGACGACAAGCTTGGGCGACTTCAGTAGCAAGCGCGCAAGTGCGATGCGCTGCTTCTCTCCGCCCGAGAGGCGATAACCACGCTCCCCCACCACGGTGTCGAGGCCTTGAGGCAAGGCCGTCACCATGTCAAGAATCTGCGCCGCCTCGAGCGCCGCAAAAATCTCCTCATCGGTGGCGTCGGGACGCGCGAAGCGCAAGTTGGACCCCAATGTTTCGTGATAGAGGTGGACGTCTTGCGTCACGACACCGACAGTGTCGCGAAGGGACGCGAAACTCAGATCACGAACGTCGACACCGTTCAGCTTCACCGATCCGCCAATGACGTCGTAGAGACGTGAGACGAGAAGCGACATCGTGGTCTTGCCGGCGCCACTCGGGCCGACGAGCGCCGTCATTGTGCCCGGCAGAACCTCGAAACTGACATCGTGAAGCACGGGGGTGCGGGCGATGCGCTCCAGTCGTGCGACCGCCTCGAGCGAGGCCAGTGAGACGTCTTCGGCACCGGGATAGGTGAAGTCCACGTGGTCGAAGGTCAAAGTGACGGGACCGGCAGGAACGTCGATGGGTGACTCGGTTTCCGTGATCATGGGTTCCAGGTCCAAGATTTCGAACAGACGCTCGAAGCTGACCATGGCGGACATGTAGTCAATGTTGAGGTTCGATAGCTGCGTCAACGGCGCGTAGAGGCGCGTGAGATATGCGGTGATGGCGACGACCGTGCCGACGGCCAACACACCGTGGAGGGCCGCGACGCCGCCAAAGCCGTAGGCGAAGGCCGTGGCGAGCGAGGCGGTTAGCGAGAGGGCGACGAAGTAGAAGCGCGAGAAAGTCGCCTGCGTAATGCCGATGTCTCGCACTTGGGAGGCTCGGCTTTCGAAATAGTGCACTTCATCTTCTGGACGCCCAAAGAGCTTGGACAGCATGGCTCCCGAGACATTGAAACGCTCGGTCATGACCATGTTCATTTCGGCGTTCAATTCCATGCCGCGCTTAAACATCGCGCCGAGGCGGGCGCCGACCTTGCGTGCCGGCAAAATAAAGATGGGTAGCAATACCAGCGACACCAGCGTGATTTGCCAGCTCAGCGCGAACATGGCACCGAGAACAAGTGCCACCAAGACGATGTTTCCCACCACGTTGGAGAACAAGTCGGTGAAGGCCTGTTGCGCGCCCACCACGTCGCCATTCAGGCGGCTGATGAGGGCCCCCGTTTGCGTGCGCGAAAAGAAGGCAATCGGCATTTGCTGGATGTGGCGATATACCCGAGAGCGCAATTCAAAGATCAAGCCTTCACCGATGATGGACGACATGCGACGCTGGAAGAGCGACAACCCGGCGTCAGCAATCGCGAGCCCGGCCGTCAGCGCCGAGAGACCAATGATGAGTCCCTCTCGATGATGAGCGATGCCCTGGTCGATGATGTCACGCAAGATCAGCGGTGAAATCGCCGCGACAACCGCGTCGAGCACCACCGCAATGAGAAAAACGATGAGACGGCCGCGATACTTGGCGGCGAATCCCAACATCCGTCGAAGAGTGCCCTTCTTGACTCTGTGCTCCAAAATGGCGCGATCTTTTTGCAGTCCTCGAAGGGCCAACATGCCGCCGGCACGTCCACCCGCGCCTCCACCGTGCATCGACATGTCAACCTCCTCGTTGGTGGCGAATCATTGGGCCCATCAGGTCAATTAATTCGTCAACCTCGCCGTGGTCGAGACTAGGCGCGATGGAATGTCGAGAGCCCGTTTTCTCGACGCCTCTTACGCGCCACCCGGGTTTGCGACGGGTCGCACCGTGGTTCCCGTCAGGTTGAGGGCGTCAGCGAGGGCAGGGCCGAGATATCTCGAGTACTCGGGCGTGAGGTGCGCTCCGTCATAAAAGGGGACGAGGCCATTGATCAAGCTTGGGCAACGCGCCGCCTGACAAAACCAGCCGAAGGTGTTCAGGAACTGCGAATGACTGGCTCTCGCCACACGAGCTGATTGGTGATTAAGCGCGATAACGAGTGGACGCAAGGTCTTGAGACAGGTTCCCTGCGTCGCTCCGCGCGTGAGGAGACAATCGGCGGGTGAACCAATCCACGGGGTATCAGACAACAAGATGACGCGTGGCGCGAATCGATGAAGGTCGTTGAGGACGTGAAATTGCCCCTCCTTCCACCAGGTCGTATTCGCGTAGGTGCCCATCACAACGACGTCAGGGTGGAGACGAGCCAACTGAGCTAATGCCCAGTGGTACCACAGTGTGCATTGATTGTTCGCGGGCAACTGGTCGCGGTAGTTCACGTACCAGTCATAGCCACAGGCTTCCTTGACCACGGGGAAGAATTTCCAATGGGCGCGAGCCGCCGCCACCTTTAGAGCGGGCGTCCACATCACCGAGTGCGAGTCGCCAAAGAGCACCACCGTGTGCCGCGAGTTCGCGTCGCCCATCTGGCAGATCTTTGACGTCAACGCTTGGTACGCGCTGCACTTACCGAGTCGCACCCAGTCATCAGACGCCGTCAACAATGAGGGACTCGTCGAGTGCGGCACGGGCGCGTTCGCCTCTCCCGCCTTCACCGCCGCGGCCACGGCCGCCACAGGAGAGATGGCCGAGGGAGGCCCCTCGCTGGAGGAATACGACAGTGTGGGGGTCACTATCTGAGCGACCACGATGACGGCCCCGACAGTGAGAGGCCACCACACAAAACCACGTGAGGGGCGACGAGAGGTCCATGCCGAATGGCGAATGGGATTCTCAATCAGGTGATACGACAGCGCCGAGATCGCGACCACGGCAATCAACACCACCACTCGCCACGGAGTAGTGAAACGCACGCCCATCGCGTCACCCACAAGGATGAGGGCGGGGAAATGCCAGAGATAGAGCGAGAAGGAGATGTCGCCGAGATAGCGAAGGGGCTGTCGACTGAGAAGTTGGTTCGCACCACGTCGCGGCGACCCGACACCTCCCACGATCACTGCGGCCGCTGACAGAACCGGGAGCAGAGCGGCACGGCCAGGAAAGGGCGTGCTGGAGGTGAAGTGAAGGCACGACACGAGAATGCCGATGAGACCGAGGTAGGTCAACGCCGCCCGCAACACCTCGGGCAAGCGATTCCACATCGCGGGTCCGATGAGGGCAATCGAGACGCCCACGCCGAGCTCCCATGCTCGATCGGCTGTGCCGAAGTAGGCCGCGGTGGGATTGGTGTGGGTGTGGTGGATCGACCACCCTAAAGACATCAGAGTTCCACTGACCGCCACGGCCACCGTGCAGAATCGTTGATGCAGCTTGAACCGACGGGCAGTACTCATGGCGATGAGTAAAAAAACGGGCCACAGCACGTAGAACTGCTCTTCCACCGCTAGCGACCAATAGTGCTGGAGGGGGCTGGTGGTGGCGACACTTTGAGTGAAGTAATTCACCCCCACATGCGCGAAGTGAACGTTGACAAAAAACGCCACCGCCCACCATGCATCTTGCTCAACCCCGTGGGTCTGTAGCAGGGGAAGCCAATGGGAGCTGGCCCACAGTGTCGCAATGAGGACAAGGGCCGACGCCGGCAAAATGCGAACGGCGCGACGGGCGTAAAAGGCAACCAAGCTAATCGCGTGGCGCGAGCGACCGCTCGACATCAGCACCGACGTGATGATGAATCCCGAGATGACAAAAAACACGTCAACGCCGACGTAGCCGCCAGAAAAATTCAAAAGTCGCGCGTGATCGAGAATGACGGCACCCACGGCGATGGCACGAAGTCCCTGGATGTCGGCTCTAAACGTTCGACCAGTGGTCGAACCGTTAGTCATCGAGGAAGAAGGGTCGGCAGTCGTCACGCGCTGACGAGCATAGAAAGAAACGGTCGCATGTCGAGGCGAACGATGTTCGACGTTCCCTCTATTTTGTGCGCCCACTACCTACACTGAAAGAGACGCGTGTCGTCACTTCAATGAATCAAAGGAGATTCAATGTTTAGAAAGATTTCGGCCGAATTCATCGGTACCGCCATTTTGGTGTTCATCGCGTGCGGTGTCGCCGTGTTGACGCTGGGTAGTTGGCACTCCGGCTTCGGTGTCGGAGCGGGCATTATCGCCACCTCGCTGGCCTTCGGTCTGGTGCTGGCGGGTCTCGCCTACGGCCTCGGCCCCATCTCCGGCTGCCACGTGAACCCTGCAGTCACCTTGGGCGCCCTGCTGGCGGGACGTATCAGCCTCAATGATGCCCTCGGTTACTGGGTCGCCCAGTTCGCGGGTGGCATCGCCGGCGCCGGCCTCCTCGACGCCATCTTTCGCTCCAGCCCTGACTGGACGAAGACCATCGGCCTCGGTGCGGACGGCTTCGGCAGTTCGTCGATGATCCACATTTCCGCCACGGGTGCCTTCCTCACCGAAGTAATCCTCACGGCAATTTTCGTCTTCGTCATTTTGGTCGTCACCGGCAAGAATGGCCCCACCGCCGTCCCGGGCCTCATCATTGGCTTGACCCTCACGGTGGTTCACCTCTTTGGTATTGCCGTCACGGGTACGTCGGTGAACCCGGCTCGCTCGTTCGGACCGGCGCTTCTGCTCGGTGGCCTGCCGCTTCACCAAGTGTGGCTCTTCATCGTGGCCCCGCTTGTCGGTGGCGCTCTGGCAGCGTTGACCCACCGACTGTTGAAGGCGGACGCGTAGTCGTCACCTCCGAACAAAAAACCCGGCTCGAGTTTCTCGAGCCGGGTTTTTTGTTGTCACACATATCTGGTGCCCCCGGCAGGATTCGAACCTGCGCTCACGGTTTAGGAAACCGATGCTCTATCCCCTGAGCTACGGGGGCGAATGTGTGGCTC
>CAISIU010000095.1 GCA_903885505.1 uncultured Actinomycetes bacterium
AGACGGGAATTCCCAGTCGAGTCCACGTCGTGGCGGCGCTCGCTGACGCAATTGACACCGCTTGAGAAATCAGAAAAGAAGTTGCCAGAAGAGACAGTGCCACTGTGGCCGACACCGATCGACGCAGTCGGGAGCTTCGCAAGAACGTGGTCATGGTGCGAGTCGTCATGGTGGGCCTTTCAACTTAAATTCCACCTACAAAATGTCGTCACGATGGCTTTTCTTAACATATTTCTGTTGCAAATTTGAACACGACACCTTGATGCGAGAAGACGCTGCTAGGCAATGGGCCAGATTGCATCGAGTTTTCTAGTTCTGTCTTCGAATTTCCAAAGCGGCCCTCAGGGCGTGTGTCCGTTGCCAGGTCGGAGGATGAGGACCGATGCTCCAGATTTTTTCGGCCCCTTTTCGTAGGATGGGTCACAAGGAGTTGCCATGACCACCATTGACCATTTCATCGACCACACTGCCGTTTCCGATGCCGCTCGAACCAGCCCCGTATTTAATCCCGCCACCGGCGAGATCATTGCCGAGGTCGGTCTTGCTAGCGACGCCACCATCAATCAGGCTGTTACGTCCGCTCGCGTGGCGGCCGCCACCTGGTCCACCTCGTCACTGTCATCGCGCACCCAAATTCTCTTCGCATTTCGTCACCTCCTCGCGACCCACAGCGATGAGCTGGCCGCCCTCATCACCCGCGAGCACGGAAAGACCATCGCCGATGCTCGAGGCGAAATCGCCCGAGGATTGGAAAATGTCGAATACGCCTGCGGCCTTGCCGATCACCTCAAGGGTGAGTTCTCGCCGCAGGTGTCCGACGGCGTCGACGTCCACTCCTTTCGCTCCGCGGTAGGAGTGGTTGCCGCGATCACTCCGTTTAACTTCCCCGCCATGGTGCCCCTATGGATGATTGCCAATGCCGTGGCCACCGGAAACTGCGTGGTGTTAAAGCCCAGCGAACGCGATCCGTCGACCGCGGTGCGCTTGGCGGAACTCTGGGCACAGGCGGGGCTTCCAGCGGGCGTCCTCAACGTTGTTCATGGTGACGCCAGCGCGGTCAACGCTCTACTTGTTCACCCAGGCATCGACGCCGTGAGTTTTGTGGGCTCGACCCCAGTAGCCCAGCACATCTATCGCGAGGGCACCCTGGCCGGCAAGCGCGTTCAGGCCCTCGGCGGCGCGAAGAATCACATGCTGGTCCTTCCCGACGCGGACCTCGACCTCGCGGCCGACGCTGCCGTCTCTGCCGGATACGGCGCGGCGGGAGAGCGCTGCATGGCCATCAGCGTGGTGGTCGCCGTCGACGCCATTGCGGACGAACTGGTCAGCAAGATTGCCGAGCGCATTGACCGACTCACCGTGGGTAACGGTGCCGACGCCACGAGCGACTTTGGTCCGCTCATCACCGAGGCCCACCGTGATCGCGTGGCGGGCTACGTCACCCGCGCCGAGGCTGCCGGAGCCACGGTGGTGCGAAGCGGTGAGCGAGAGATCTCCCGTCCGGGCTTCTATTACGGCGCCGCCCTCCTCGACGGGGTGAGCCCCGAGATGGAGTGCTACCGCGACGAAATCTTTGGCCCAGTGCTGTGCGTGGTGCGCGTCGCCACGTACGACGAAGGGGTGGCGCTCATTAACGCCAATCCCTTCGGCAACGGTGTCGCCCTCTTTACCCGCGACGGCAACGCGGCCCGTCACTTCTCGCGTCACGTGACCGTGGGCATGATCGGGGTCAATGTGTCCATTCCCGTGCCCGTCGCCAGTTATTCCTTCGGCGGCTGGAAGGACAGCCTCTTCGGCCACGCCCACATGTATGGACCGGAGGGAATCACCTTCTTCACCCGTAACAAGGTCGTGACCTCGCGCTGGCCCGCCCCGACGACCTCGCAGCTCAACCTCGGCTTTCCGACCACCCGCTAGTCATGCACCGTTTCTGGCACGGCATCCTTCACGGCCTCTCCGAGGGCGGCCTCATGGTGTGGATGACGTGGTGGCCCTTGGTGCTGGGCTTTTCGCTCTCGGGCCTCGTGCAGGCGGCTATCCCCCGTGATGGCCTGCGAGCCAAACTGGGTGGCAAGGGACTTGCCCCAGTGTTGTGGGCGGCCTCGCTCGGGGTTATTTCCTCGTCGTGCAGTTACGCCGCCAGCGCGATGGCACGCGCGCTATTCCTCCGCGGTGCGCGCTTCCGCCACGCCATCATCTTCATGGTGGCCTCCACCAACCTCGTGGTCGAGCTCGGCATTGTCCTGTGGCTCTTACTCGGCTGGCCCTTCCTCGTCGCCGAAGTGGTGGGCGGCCTTCTTATGATCGGCCTGCTCGCGGCGGCGGGGCGCATCCTCGATCGCGATCAAGATGCCCTGCGTGCGTCGCTGAGCGCCCCGGAGACCGCAGACGTGACCGCCACCTCTTGGCGACACGCCTTGCGTCAACGCGCCACGTGGGAGAAAAGCGCGGGTTACGTCCTCGGTGACCTCACCATGCTGCGTGGCGAACTGGTGGCGGGATTCGCGGTGGCGGGCTTCCTCACCGCCTGCGTGCCCAACGCCTGGTGGTCGCACCTGTTCCTGACGGGTCACGGATTTTGGTCCACCCTCGAAAACGCCGTGGTCGCCCCACTGGTCGCCGTCATTTCATTTGTGTGCTCGGTGGGCAACGTGCCCCTGGCGGCCGCACTGTGGATGCGCGGCGTGGCCTTTGGTGGCGTGATTGCCTTTCTCTTTGCCGACCTCGTGACCTTGCCCTTGTTGCTCGCCTATCGACGCCTCTTCAACACCCGCGTGGCAATCCGTGTCGGACTCGTGCTGTGGGTCGTGATGAGTGTGGCCGGCATCGCCACGCAGTATCTCCTCGGCTGGTCTCACGTCACCCCCTCGGTGCATCACAGTGCGCTGATGGGTGCGTCCATCACCGTGGGACCCACGATGTATTTGAACATCGTCGCCACGGTGGTGCTGGTGGCGTGGTGGTGGCTGCGGCGTCATGGTGCCCCGTCGTCGTCCACCGCGGTGGACCCGGTGTGTCACATGCAAGTCGACATCTCCGCCCCCGCCGCCACGGTTCGCCACGACGGAACCCTGTTTTACTTCTGCTCCCCCTCGTGCGGCGACAGTTTTGAACGGCAGCCGGAGAAGTACCTCTCGGGCATGGTCGCGTCACCGACGGGCAGTGCCATCGACCCCATTTGCGGCATGCGCGTTGATCCGCAGAACGCCGCCGCAGAGGTCACTATCGAGGGCGTCACCACGTACTTTTGCGCCACCGGCTGTCGCGACCAATTCTTGGCCGGACCCACGGCCGCGCCGGGAACGACCACGATTTCCCTCGGGCGAAAGCCGACGACGTGAGCCAGCCCACCACCCGCGTCTACGGCGTCGCGCTGCGCGGTGACGAGGTGCTCCTCGTTCGCAGCCGCAACTCCTTTGACGACCAGAAGATCTGGTGGCTTCCGGGAGGTGGAGTCGACTTTCGTGAACGCATCGGCGACGCCCTGCGGCGAGAGTTCCTTGAAGAGACCGGACTTGACCTTCGTGATGCCGCCCTGCTGATGGTTGATGACGACGAACGCGAGCGGCCGAGTGGAGAAATTGTTCACACGGTGCGCATCATGTACGCGGTCGACCTCGCGCCGGGCGAACTCGTTCACGAAGCCGACGGCACCACCGACATGGTGGCCTGGGTGCCCCTCGCGCAGCTGGCGACCCTGCGCCTCACGTCCTACGCCACTCGCGCCATTGACGCCGCGCTGTCTGCTCGACGTGGCGAGTATTCGGTGGACCGCGACCTTCAACGTGTACTCGCAGCCACTGCCTAGGCTTCGGTCATGGCCCTACGTATTCGCCCCTTCACCCTGGATGACGAAGCGGCGTCATTGGCGGCCGAGGAAGCCTTTGCGGGCTCCGGTTTTTCCTTTCTGATCTGGCATGAGCCCGAGATGCCCTGGTCTACCTACGTCGCCCAGATGGCGACCATGGAATCGGGCGAGGGTCTGCCCGCGGGCAAGGTTCGCGCCGCCAACTGGGTGGCGGAAGTTGACGGGGTGCTGGTCGGGACCATCTCCGTGCGCTTCGCGCTCAACGACTTTCTCGCCACTCGTGGTGGCCACATTGGCTACGCGGTGCATCCCGAGCACCGGCGCCGTGGTTACGCCACCGAGATGCTGCGACTCGGCATCGACCTCGCCCGCTCACAGGGCGTGGGCGACCTCTTGGTCACCTGTAACGACGACAACCTCGGATCAGCCGCGGTGATTGAACGCTGCGGCGGGGTCTTAGAGTCGGTTCGCCACGACGACCAGGGCGTGCCCTTTCGTCGATATTGGTTCTACGCCTAGTTAAAGAATTGCTGGCGCAGCTCGCGCTTGAGGACCTTGCCGGCAGGGTTTCGCACCAGGCGCTCGGTGGTAAAGGCCACTCGCGTCGGGATCTTGAAAACCGCCAAGCGAGAACTCAGGAATCCTCGCAGGTCATCTTCCGTGAGCTGTTCGCCCTCGCGCAGCATGACGACGCAGGCGACTTCTTCACCGAGACGCTCGTGGGGAATACCGAAGACGGCCGCCTCGAACACCGCGGGGTGCTCGTAGATGGAGGACTCCACCTCGGCGCTGTAGACGTTTTCGCCGGCACGAAGAATCATGTCCTTGGCGCGGTCTTCGATGTAGAGGAAGCCCTCCTCGTCAATACGACCCACGTCGCCGGTACGCAGCCAGCCATCCACGATCGTTTCCGCGGTGGCGTCCGGACGGTTCCAGTAACCGCGAATCAAGGTCACACACTTCATCCAAATCTCGCCACGCTCACCGCGCGGCAAGGAATTGAGCTCGTCGTCGCGAATATCGAAGTCCATGATGATGGTCGGGGTGCGGCCGGTGCTGGTGGGGTGACTCACGTAGTCATCGCCGTAGTTGCCCGGACCGTAGGCGTTCGTTTCGGTCATGCCGTATCCGATGTTCGGGCGGCCCTTCTTAAAACTGGTCTCCACGCGCGCCACCAACTTGGCCGGTGCGGGGGCACCGCCGCCACCGATGGAGGTCAGCGAACTGGTGTCGTACTTCTGGAAGTTGTCGCACTCGAGCATGTCCCACGACTGCGTCGGCACGCCCACGAAACTCGTGACCTTGTGGCGCTCAATGAGCTGCAGGGCGCGCTCGGGCTCCCAGCGATACATCATCACCAACTTGAAGTGCCAGGTGAAGCAGCTGAGCATCACCGGAATACAGCCCGTGACGTGAAACAGCGGCACAATCAAGATGAAGCAGGTGGGATTTCCGCCATTGGGCTCAGTGGGGTCGCGCAAGATGCCCTGCACCGCGGCACCGGAGGCGAAGGCCATCACGGCGTTCGACATGGCCCGGTGGGTCGACACGGCGCCCTTGGGACGCCCGGTGGTTCCCGAGGTGTAGAGGATGGTGGCGTCGTCGTCCGGCGAAATCTCGGCGTCCGGCATGGGCATGCCGTAGGTGATCGCTTCGCTCCAGGCGTGCACGCCCGGCGGCACCGGCTGCAGGTCGTCGAGGCGCGTCGCCAGGATGGGCACCCCGCGCTCGCGGCAGTGTTCAGCGGCACGGTTCATGCGCTCGGCGTCGCAAATGAGCACGCTGAGCTGCGAGTCGTCGATGGCAAAGGCAAGCTCGTCATCGGTCCACCAGGCGTTCAGCGACACTGACACGGCGCCAATCGACAAGATGGCGGCGAAGGAAATGATCCACTCGGGCAAGTTGCGCATCGCGATACCGACATGGTCGCCCTTCTTGATTCCGAAGGTGTGCACCAGTGCGTAGGCCACGGCATCGGCTTCGAGCATGACGTCCGCAAAGCTCCACTCTTCGTCTTCGTAGACGAGGAAAGTGGCCTCGTTGGTCCGAGCGTTATTAAAGACGTCGCGTAAGGTGGCCGGAGCGTTGACAAAGACGCGATTCGTCACGCCATCGACGTCTCGTTCTTGAACTTCAAAGGGCGATCCGGGGGCGGCGATGGCCGCAATCGCCTCTGACATTGACATACTCACAACCAGCTCCTTTGCCTTACTGCGACACAATAGAGGCAACGGTTACCACCTAGTAAGAAGGTCCCATGGCAATTTCCGTCTCCCCCATTCCCGGCCTCCCCGACCACGTCAACGACGTGCGGCTACGCACCGCGGAATTCATCAACCGCGAAATCCTGCCGCGCGAGTCCGAACTCTTCGTATCGCGACGCGGCACCACGGTCACCGACGAGATGAAGGCGCAGGCCGCCAGTGCTCGCGAGGAGATTCGCACCAAGGTCAAGGCCGCGGGCCTCTGGGCTCCGCACCTACCCGCCGAATACGGCGGGATGGGCCTCGACTTTCTCGCCCACGCCTACATGAACGAGATCTTGGCGTACGCACTCGGCGCGGCCAGCCTCTTCGGGGTGGTCGCCCCCAACTCGGGTAACCAGAAGATTCTCTTGAAGTACGGCACCGAGGAGCAGAAGGAGAAGTGGCTCCTCCCCCTCGTGGAGGGCACGATGCAGTCGGGCTTTTCCATGACCGAACCCGAGGTGGCGGGAAGTGACCCCCGCGCTCTTCGGGCCACCGCGCACCGCGACGGTGACGAGTGGGTGCTGAATGGCCACAAGTGGTTCACCTCCAACGGTATCGAGGCTGACTTTTTCATCGTGATGGCCCGCGCCGTCGAGGGCGAGGACGAACGCGGCCGCATGAGCCAGTTCATTGTGCCCACCTCCACCCCCGGGGTAGAGATCGTCCGGGGCATTGGTATCTGGGGCCACCACAGCAGCGACCACTGCGAAGTGAAATACACCAACGTGCGCATCCCCGCCGAGAACATGCTGGGCCACGTCGGCCAGGGCCACGAAGCCGCCCAAGAGCGCCTCGG
>CAISIU010000096.1 GCA_903885505.1 uncultured Actinomycetes bacterium
GATGTCACGATCCACGGAAGGACGAATGACGTCCTCACGCAGCACGTTGGTTAAGCCAAACGGGTGCGCCGTCGGCGCCACGTTGTCGGCCCCCAGTGAGGCCAAGTCGTCGGCGTGACCGAGCACGGCGGCGAGCTGGTCGCGAAAAAGGTCCACTTCGGCGTCCGTGAGGCGAAGGCGCGCCAGCGCCGCCACCTTGATCACGTCCTCGCGGGTGAGGTCGGCACTCATGCGAAAACTCCTTGCAAGAAGCGAATGGTGGTTTCTTCAATGAACGGGGCGTCGTTATCCAAAGTGGCCACGTGATAGCTGTTTTCCAGCCAGTGATGCTCCACCGGACCGGTCATGGCGGCGACGAGTTCGGTGGAATTCACCGGGTCGACCACGTGGTCCTCGCGGCTGGTAAAGACCACCGCCGGGGCTGAGAGCTGCGACAGTTCGCGATACACGGTGTCAAGGCCATCCATCAGGCTGAGGCCACAGGCAATGGGCGTCGCGTCATACGACAGCTCTTGGCCGCCGTCTTTTTTGATGTCCGATCCGATGGACTCCACCGTCTCGAGTCCGGCGGCAATGAGGTCGGCCATGGCCTGACGCAGTTCCGCGTCGTAGGGCTTCACCATGGGGTTAACGAACACGAGGGCCGCGGCGTCGGGGCGCTGTTCGCCCACGAAGGCAGTGAGTCCGCCACCCATCGATAGGCCAATCACGGCAACGCGAGCACAGCGCGACGCCAGCTGGTCGTAGGCCGCGAGGGCCGCACCCGCCCAGTCGGTCCAGCCGGTGGCCTGCATGTCCTCGACGCTGGTGCCGTGTCCGGGAAGACGAGGCAATTCCACTGACCAGCCGTTATTGGCGCAGCGCTCGGCCAGCGGTCGCATGGACTGCGGGTTACCGGTAAAGCCGTGCAGCACCAGAACGCCGTCGGGGCCGCCGAGCGACGAGAAGGGCTCGCAACCAGGAATCACAGAGGGTGTGCTCATGACTCGTCATCGTAGTGGGCGCCCTAGCCTTATCGAGGTGCCACACGAATTTCTGAGCGACGATTGGATCACCGAGGCGCGCGCCCTGCGCGAGACCTGGGATATCCCCAATGACGTGCCCCTCGCGGTGCGCATCAATATCAACGTGACCGCGGCCCCCTTCGCCACCTCGGCGCTGGCGGCCCATCTCGACACCACGGCGGGCGTTCCCGTCGTCGATCTCGGTCACCTCGAGACCGTTGACCTCACGATCACCGTCGAGTGGGCCGTGGCGAAGTCCTTATTCATCGATGGCCAACCGTCAGCGGCGATGTCTGCATTCTTGAACGGCAAGATCGCCCTCGAGGGCGACATGACCAAGTTGCTGGAGCTGCAAAACCTCACCCCCACGCCGGAGAGCCAGCGCGTCTACGAGGACCTGCGCGCGATTACTCGCTAACGCGTCGTGGCGGTCGCCGACAGGCGATCGCGGCAACGATGGCCACGACACCCACCGCCGCTCCCACCAGGAAGGGCTGGGCAAAAGTCGCGAGCAGGCGCGGGTCCCCCATCGCGGCATGTTCCAGGTGATGGCGAGTGACCGACGCCTGCTGAATGGCGACCAACACGTCAATACCAGCGACTTCGCCCACCTGCATCGCGAGTAGTTGCGCCGCGGACATCACGCCAAATTCGTGGGGCTTGACCTCGTAGGCCATGATGGCTGACGACGCCGGCATAGCGACGCCCATACCCATGCCCGCGAGGCTGAGGGCAATGACGACCACCCAGCTACCGGTGCTCGGTTGCAAGATGCCAAAGAGCACCATGGATCCGGCGATAAAGCTGGTGCCGGCAATGGTGGAAATCTTTTCCCCGATGCGCACCGAGATGTATCCGGCAATGGGTGAGGCAATGGCAAAGACGATGGGTCTCGCCACCGCAATGGCTCCCACGCGGCCGAGCGAATAGCCGTAGCCGTATTCCATGAGGAGCGGGAAGAGAAAGAACCCGCCGAAGTACGCGAAGTTCGACGCGGCGCGCACCACCATCGGTAAGACAAAATTGCGCTGGCGAAAGTAGCTCGCAGGAATAAGGGGGTGTGTCGCGACGCGAATGCGCACCACGAACGCCGCCATCGCCACGCCCGCCACCACGAAACAGCCGAGCACCGAGGGGCTCGTCCATCCGCGCGGTTGCCCGAAAGAGACGCCCAACATGAGAGCTGCCACCGAGAGAGATAGTGCGAGTGAACCGGGCCAGTCCATCGTCGACAACGCGTCGCGCACGCTGGTCTTGTTCTCACGGTGATCGAGACGTCGCGGCAAGATGGTGGCCACCACCCCGAGGGCGATAACGAGCAGGGCGAGCTGCACCCAAAACAGCGCGCGCCACCCGTAGGCCGCGATGATGGGTGACCCCACCGACACGCCGAGCACGGGGCCACCGGCGCCCACGAGTGACCACCACCCCATCGCCTTCACGCGTTGATCGGGCTTGAAAACGGTGTTCACCAGTGCGCCGGACGCGGTGCCCGTCGCGGCACCCTGAATTCCATCCAAGGTCCGCGCAATGAGCAGCATCGCGATCGATCCCGACGTTGCCGTCAAAATGGCCGAGAGGGCCGCACCGACGAGTCCAAAGATGTAGAGGCGGCGGTGTCCAAAGATGTCGCCCAACTTGCCAAACAGCGGGGCGGCGAGCCCGTAGGCCAAGAGTGGACCCACCATGGTCCAGGTCAGCGTTTGCGTCGAGGTGTGAAATTCGTGCTTGACCGTCGGCAGCGAGACGTTGAAAACGGTGAAGGTGAAGTTGAGGGCGAAGAGCCCGGCCAACAACGACCACAGCACCCACCACTGGTACGCGCTGGACTTCGACGCGCGCTCTTGGGCGCGTGCGGTCAGCAGCTTGAACCAGTTGAGGTCGCTGCCGGCCTCCGTGCCGAGAGCGCCGAATTCAATTCCCCCCAGGTCATCAGATCCCAAGAGGCTGTCGGGGTCTTCGCGCCTATTGACGCCCACTACTTAAGAATCTTGGGCAGTTCCGCGGCGAGCTCGGCGACGGTCCAGCGGTCGTCCTTGTCGAGCTCTTCTTGCATCGTCCAGTTCTGGAAGCGGCGAACCGTTCCGCCCTGCACGAAGAAGACCTGTCCGGTGGCGGCACAGTCTTCCATCGCCAAGGTGGCCACCAGGGGCGAAATGTTGGCGGGGTCCCAGGCGTCAAACGCGGCCGCGTCGCCCGGCGCCTTCACGACGTCCGAGAGGCCCGGCGTCGATTCGGTCATGCGGGTGCGAGCCGCGGGCGCGATGGCGTTGGCGCGCACGCCGTAACGTCCGAGCTCTTCGGCAATGATCACGGTGAACGCGGCGATACCGGCCTTGGCGGCGCCGTAGTTGCTCTGGCCCACGTTGCCGATGAGGCCTGAGGTGGAGCTGGTGTTAATGATCGCGGCCTTTACTTCCTTACCGGCCTTGGCCTGCTCGCGCCAGTAGGCGGCGGCGTGACGGGTGGGGACGAAGTGGCCCTTGAGGTGAACGTGAATAACCGAGTCCCAGTCCTCTTCCGAGAGGTTCACCAGCACGCGGTCGCGCAAGATGCCGGCATTGTTCACCAGCACGTGCAGGTCACCAAAAGCGTCGAGGGCCGTCTGAATGAGGCGCGCGCCACCTTCCCACGAGGCGATGTCGTCGTGGTTGGCGACGGCTTCACCGCCGGCGGCACGAATCTCTTCGACGACCTGCTCGGCCGGCGACTGGGTGGAGGTGGATCCGTCGAGGTTGCCACCGAGGTCATTCACGACCACCTTGGCGCCTTCGGCCGCAAACAAGAGCGCATGTTCGCGCCCAATGCCTCGTCCTGCTCCCGTGATAATTGCGACGCGACCGTCAAGTGCACCCATGATTCGTCCTTTCAAAACTGAGAGTTACTTTACCGACCATGCCGACCCGGCTCGCCAGAAATAGGGCGGGCGGGCGTGGGCGTGATAATGGTCAGGAATATTGCGCATGTGGTCATCGATAGACCAGCCGCCGGGACCAAACTCCTCGTCGGCCACGGCCGCCAATTCGGCGTGGAGGCGCGCCCTTATTTCTGGCGCCGGCTGCGCGTCGTGTTCGCGCCACACAATCATGGGCACGAGGCAGATCTCGCAGTCAGCGATCCAGGCAATGTCACTTTCGCCGTAGCGGCGGGTGATGACCGCGGCGTCGCAGAGGTCGCAGGCCACTTAGCGAACGGTGAGACGAACGGTGCCGTGCCACGCAATGTGCGTCCCCGGTGCGGGACGCTGCGACACGACCACGTGCCAGCTGGTCGTGGTGCTCGTCCAGTTGGTGGCGTAGTAGAGCTCGGAGGTCTTGCAGGTGGCAAAAACTTGCGCCTTGCTCATCCCGACGAAGTTTGGCACCGCGCGCGGCCCGTGGGGATTAACGGTGGTCGTGGTCGTGCTCGTGGTGGACGAGGCACCGGGCGTCGTCGACGTGGTTGTCGACGGGTCGACGCCCTTCGAGATCGCCAGCGTCACGCTCGCCCCCGTGGGTACCGCCGTGGGGTTCACTTGACCGTTGTAGAGAATCTCCGCCACGTGGCCGACGCCGTAATTGCTGGAGTAGATCTGCGCGGAGAGCGGGCAAATAGCCGTCAGGCCCACCGTGCCCAGCATCTGGGTGGCCGTGGCGCAGTCCACGCCCAGAACGTTGTTAGGCAGGGCGATGGTGTTCGGCCCTCCCGAAATCGAGATCGTGACCGTCGCGCCCGACGACGCGTTGGTTCCTGCCGCCGGCACTTGGGTAACCACTGATCCGGCCGGCACACTGGGTGACGGCACGGGGCCGGTAATGGACACCGTGAATCCATCGGACGAGAGAAGCGTCGTGGCCTGCGCCTTCGTCAAGCCCACCACGGTCGGCACGGAGTGATTCACCGAGAAGGCACCGAGCTTCCACGCGGCGCCGAAACCGACCGCCGCCACGATGATCACCGCCGCCACGACGGCGGCGACCCATTGGCGACCGCCGCGGGCACGTCGCACCGGTCGCGGTGCGGCCGGTGAAGAAATAGACGAACTAGTGACGCCACGGGTCGGACGAACGTCGTCGTCCTCGTCGTCAAAGTCGAAATCACCGGTGACCACGTTTTCCGCGGTCGAGACGCTGGGGTCACCGAGCGGCGTCGGGCCCGACGGAACCGACACCACACCCGTGACGTCTTCGGGACGAGGAGTGCGAAAGCCGATTTGGGGACGACTCGAGACGCGAGTAATCGGGCCGGACGGCGAACTCGCGGCCGGCGTGTCGGTGGCGATGGCCTGCAGGCGCTGCGCGAAGAGCGCGGCGTCGGGGCGAGCGGACGCTTGGTACGCCGCACCAATAGCCACGACCATGTCGAGGGCACCCAATGAGGCTTCCACCGGGAGGGGCTTACCCACGCGTGCCTGCAAGGTGGAGGCGGGAGTCTCGCCCACGAAGGGCAGGTAGCCGGTGACGGCCTCAAACAAGATCAGTGATAACGCGTAAACGTCAGTGCGGGCGTCCACCGGGGCTCCGGTGGCTTGCTCTGGACTGGCGTAGCGGGGGTCCGCCGGAATATTCCCGTGCGACTCCATTAACGCTTCCGACAAGCCCAAACCCGCAATGCGGGCACGACCATCACGGTCAAACAAAATCAGTTCCGGAGCTAGAGATCCGTGGACGATTCCGCGGGCGTGGGCATACGCGAGACCTTCGGCGACTTCGGCCCCAATAAGGGCCGCTTGACCGACGGTCAACGTGCCCTGACGGTCCACAATGGTGCGCAGCGAGCCACCCTCGGGGAATTCGGTCACGAGATAGGCGCCACCGGCTTCTTCGCCCCAGTCAAAGACACGCAGCAGGTAGGGGTGCGTCAAGGCGGCGACGGTCACGGCCTCCTCGCGGAAGCGGTCGACGAAAGACGGGTCGTAGGTGCGCACCGGCGCGAAGTGAATGGCCACCTGACGCGCCAAGGAGCGGTCGTCGGCGACGTAAACCTCGGCGCCGCTCGCGATGCCGAGATAACGGCGAATGACGTAGCGGCCGCCGAGAATGGCTGCGGGATCCAAAGTGGCGCTCATGGCGGCCCAAGGCTACCGGTCAGCGACCCCCGGTCACGAAGGGATCTCGCCGGTCTCCAGTAATTGCGGGAAATTCTCGGATAAAACCACCGGAATGCCTAATTCGGCGGCCTTGGTGAGCTTGCTCTGCCCGGGGGCGTCGCCCACCACGACGCAATAGGTCTTCTTGGACACCGAACCGGGTGAACTGCCCCCGCGAGCAATCACCGCCGCCTCCCCCTCGTCGCGCGTGAATCCGGGGACGGTGCCCGTAATGACGACGGCGCGGCCCGCCAAGGTGGCCGGCAGACTGTCGCCCGAGCTCTCGCTGACCGCCACCTCGAGGGCAATGAGTCGCGAAATCCGCTCGCGGCCCTCCTGCGAGCCCATGTACGTCACCATGGAGTCAGCAATCACGCTGCCGACGCCATCGAGCGCCGCGAGCGCTTCGACCGAGGCCGCCGCCACGGCGGCGAGCGAGCCAAAGTGTCGGGCGATCACTCGGGCGGCCACGGGGCCGACGTGACGAATACCGAGACCCACTAAGAGGCGTGACAAGGGTTGGCTCTTGGACGTCGCGATGGCGCTGACGAGCGCGGTGGCGGACAGCTCGCCGAGGCCATCGAGCGCCGCAATGTGCGACGTCGACAGCTCGTAGAGATCGGCCACGTCAACGAGGAGGCCCGCCTCAATCAATTGGGCGACGCGTTGTTCGCCAAGTCCCTCGATGTCCATAGCCCCGCGCGACGCGAAGTGCACGATTTGCTGAACTTGCTGCGCGGGACAGGCGCGATTGGTGCAGTAGGTGTCACTCTCTCCCTCGCGGCGAACCAGCGGCGCGTGGCAGTCCGGACAGTTCGTGGGGAAAATCCAGGGCTCGGCCCGGGTCTCACCGCGCCCGAGGACCGCCGACACCACTTCGGGAATAACGTCGCCCGCCTTGCGCACGATGACCTGGTCACCCGGGCGCACGTCTTTGAGTCGAACCTGGTCTTCGTTGTGCAAGGTCGCCATCTGCACGGTGGACCCCGCGACCACCACGGGCTCTAACACGGCGTAGGGCGTGACGCGGCCCGTGCGGCCAACCGAGACTTCAATGGCGATCAAGGTGGTGGTCTGCTCTTCGGGGGGAAGCTTGCGGGCAATGGCCCAGCGTGGCGCTCGAGAGGTGAACCCCAGGGCCTCACGTGAAGCTAGGTCGTCGAGTTTGTAGACGAGGCCGTCGATGTCGTATCTCAAGTCGTGACGAATGGCCGCGAATCGGTGCTCCGCCGCCACGATCTCGGCAGCTCCCACGCAGACCGTGGTTTCGTCTGACACATCGAACCCCCACGCCGCGAGCTGAGCGAGCACGTCACGGTGACGAGCCACGGAGGCCAGCTCGTGACTGTCGTTCACCACCACCTGATACGCGAGAAACGAGAGGGGCCGCGTGGCGGTGACCCGGGGGTCTTTTTGTCGCAGGCTTCCCGCTGCGGCGTTACGCGGATTCGCGAATTCTTTGGCGCTCGCGGCTCGCTGGGCGGCGTTCAGCTTTTCGAAATCCGCGCGCGCGATGTACACCTCGCCACGCACGTCCACGCGCCCCGTGCTCGAAATTCGTGGCGGAATGTTCGCGATCGTGCGCACGTTTTCCGTGACGTCTTCGCCCACAGTTCCATTGCCCCGCGTCGCACCCAAAGTGAGTTCACCGTCGAGGTAGGTCAGCGACACCGCCAAGCCATCGATTTTCGGTTCGGCCGTCACCGTGACCTGGCTCGGGTCAATCTCGAGGCCGCGCGCGACGCGCTGCACCCACGCGACCGTCTCGTCGTCGTCAAAGACGTTGTCGAGACTGAGCATGGCGACGGCGTGCGTCACCGGGGCGAAAGTATTTTCCGGGGTGGCGCCAATGGGAGTCTCCGACGCGAGATCGGGGTGCTCCTTCTCCAGCGCCGCCAGCCGACGAACGAGGGCGTCGTACTCGATGTCGGGAATAAGTGGTTCGTCGCGCAAGTAATACGCCGCGTTGTGCTGAGCGATTTCCTCACGCAGGGCGGCTATTTCCTCGCGTGGATTCACGGAGCCACCACCGTGGCGGCTCCGATCACCGTGTCACCCACTTCGCGGTCATAAAACACCAAGGTCTGGCCCGGAGCCACCGGACGTAGATCGCTGTCTGACTCAAAACGCCACGGTCCGCTGAGTAATTCACCCTCGTAGACGCGGCCGTGGGCACTCACCTGAGCGCGCAGGCGTTGCTCGGTCACCGGACCGCGCATCATCTGAATATCGAATTCGTCGAGGTACACGGTGCGCGTCACGATGTCCTCGAGTTTGGCGATGTGCACTTGGCGAGTGGTCAAATCCACCGACTTCACGTAGCGCCGTTCGCCATCACGGCCGGGTGCGATGCCACGGCGCTGCCCCACGGTCACGAGTTGAGCGGAGGGCAGTTCACCGAGGTCCGCTCCCGTATCGCCGTCGATAATGCGTGCCGACGTCAGCTCGATACGAGTGCGCAAGAACGCCTCGCGTCCGTTACTGGCTTCGATGAAACACACGTCTTGTGAGTCCGGCTTGTTCCAGGTCTTGAGACCGAGACGCTGCGCCTCGGCTCGCACCGCGGGCTTTTCCATTTCGCCGATGGGCAAGATGAGCTTCTCGAGGCGATCGGCACGAAGGTGCGCCAACACGTAACTCTGGTCCTTGAGAGGATCAACGCCACGCACCAAGCTCGCGACGCCGTTCTCACGGCGAATGCGCGCGTAGTGGCCCGTGACGACGTAATCAAAGCCAAGGCGCTCGGCGCGGTCCATGACCACGTCGAACTTGATGTGACGGTTGCAGTCAATACAGGGGTTCGGCGTCACGCCCGCGGCGATGCCCTCCACGTAGGGAGTGACCACCTTTTCTTCAAAAACCTGCGAGTAATTAAAAACGTGATGTTCGATGCCCAGGGCGTGCGCCACGCGACGCGCATCATCCACGTCACTCACCGAGCAACACCCACTGTCGCTCTCGCCACCCCAAAGCTTCAAGGTGACGCCCGCCACCTCGTGGCCCGCCTCGACCATGAGGGCGGCAGCAACCGACGAATCAACGCCGCCGCTCATTGCGACAAGGACTTTCATACGTGCAGTTTGCCAGCCCGCGGTGACGGCTCTAGCGCTCGGCGCGAAGTCGCTCCAGCGCGCGAGTAAACGATGCGGCCACGTAGTCGACATCGTCAGAACTGGTCTCGTGGCCCATGGAGAAGCGAATCGCTCCCCCGGCCCATTCCTGGCCGATATCCATCGCCGCTAAGACGTGCGAACCCACTTGGGCCCCGCTGGAACACGCGGCTCCCGCCGAGGCGCAGATGCCGTCGACGTCGAGGAGGAAAAGGAGTTCCTCGCTGGCCACGCCGTGAGCCATGACGTGGACGGTGCCCGGCAAGCGTCCTTCGGTCAGCCCCGTGACGTGCACCGCCGGCACGGCAGCGAGGTGGCCGACCAGGCGTTCCTGTAGTGCGCTGACGTGCTCCCAGGTCGCGATGCGGTCGCGCGCGGTGGCGCGACACGCGGCGGCAAAACCCACCGCGGCGGCCACGTCGACCGTGCCCCCACGGTGACCACGTTCTTGACCACCACCCGAAATAACCGGCTCTAACTTCACGGGCTGACGAAGGATCAGCGCACCCGCATTGACGGGCCCGCCCAACTTATGCGCGCAGATCGACACGAGGTCGGCCAGTTCCGTCGAGAAGCTGAGATCTACGAAGGGCGCCGACGCAATGGCGTCAGTGTGCAACAGTGCGCCGCCGGGGACCACTCCCTTGGCAATGCCGCCCAAGGTGGAGAGGGGCTGCATGATCCCCGTTTCGTTATTGGCCGCCATCATCGAGACGAGGGCGGTGTTGTCGTCGATCAGGGCGAAAGCTTCTTCCACCTTGGTGACGCCGCTCTGATCGCAACCCATCACGCGAAGCTCGACGCGCGCATCTTCTCGCACCATGCTCTCGGCGGCACCGGAGACCGCGTGATGCTCAATCGCACTAATCACAATGTTGGCGCGCTCGTGATCGCGAAGAAAGGCCCGAGTGGTGCCGGCAATCGCGAGGTGGGTGGATTCGGAGCCACCGCCGGTGAAGATGATTTCGTGAATCTGACCGCCCACGAAGGCGGCGACGTCTTCGCGCGCCTCTTCAATCGCCTTGCGAGCCTGTCGAGCGGCGTGGTGCGACCCCGACGGATTTCCAACGACACCGAGTAGCCATGGCGCCAGGGCCTCCGCTACCTCGGCGCGTCGCGGCGCGGAGGCAGCGTGGTCGAAGTAGTAGGTCGAGCTCATGCCACGTAGACCGTCTTGATGTTCACGAATTCGTGGATGCCGTACGCGGACAGCTCGCGGCCGTAGCCCGAGTTCTTGACCCCACCAAAGGGCAATTCGGGCGTGGAGGCCACGATGGCGTTCGCAAAGACCATGCCCGCCTCAATACCTCGGGCCACCTTTTCGATGTCCGCCGGGTCGGTCGCCCACACCGAGGCGCCCAGGCCCCAGGGGGTGTCGTTTCCGAGCGCGATCGCCGCATCAAGGTCATCGACAACGTGCACGACGGCCACGGGCCCAAAAAGCTCTTCGCAGCCGGCGCGCGAGTCAGCGGGGACGTCTGCCAAGACGGTGGGGGCGAAGAAAAAGCCGGGTCCCTCGAGCGGACCGCCGCCCGCAAGAACAGTGGCACCCTTGGCGACCGAGTCGGCCACTTGGGCCGCGAGCAGGTCGCGCTGCGCCTCGCTGACGAGCGGACCCACGACAGTGCCGGGATCCATGGGGTCACCCACCGGCACGGCCGCCATGGCGGCGGCAAAGCGCGAGGTGAATTCATCGGCGCGATCGCGCGTCACAATGAATCGCTTCGCGGCGATGCAGCTCTGTCCATTGTTTTGCACGCGACCGGTGACTGCCCACGCGATGGTGTGATCGAGATCGGCCGAGGGCGCCACGATGAAGGGGTCGGAGCCGCCGAGTTCGAGGACGCACTTTTTGAGCGCCGCACCGGCGATGGCGCCGACGGCGCGTCCCGCACGCTCAGAACCCGTCAAGGTCACCGCTGCAATGCGGTCATCGTTGATGATGGCGGGGATGTCATCAATCTCCGCAAAGACATTCACAAAGACGCCCTCCGGGCAGCCGGCACGGCGAAAGAGGTCCTCGAGAAATTGGGCGCAACCCGGCACGTTGGGCGCGTGCTTCAGCACCGCCACGTTGCCCGCCATGAGCGACGGCGCCGCGAAGCGAATGGCCTGCCAAAGGGGGAAATTCCACGGCATGATGGCCAGCACGGCGCCCAGGGGCTCGAATCGAATTTCACTGTGCGAGGCGGGGGACGTGACGGCCTGGCTCGCGAGCAACTCCTCGGCATGCTCGGCGTAATAACGAAGGGTGAAGGCGCACTTTGACACTTCGCCCTTCGCCGCGGCGAAGGTCTTACCCATCTCGCGAGTCAGCAACTCGGCGATAACCGGGACTTCGCTCTCGATTAATTCCGCCACCCGCGTGATGTACAAGGCGCGGTCCGCGATGCTGAGGCGTGACCAGGTCGCAAAGCCTTGGGCAGATCGGGCGAGCAACGCGTCAATCTGCGCCGCAGTGTGCGCCTCGTAGGTGGCGTCAATGACACCGGTGGCGGGGTTGATGGCGACAAAAGGCATATGCCTATTGTGGCACTACCGCTGCCTCATCGGTCGTGAAGACGCGTAAAAAGGCGTCACGGCGCCATGCGCGCGATGAAATGACCAGTATCGCGAGCACCACGCACGAAGCCCCCGTGACGTAGCGCAGTGACACGTGGTGCGCAATGGCCCCTTGGATAAAGGCGCCGATGGGGTAGCCCACCGACAAACTGAGGGTGTAGAGCGACAAGATGCGCGATCGCTCGGCCTGGGGGGCGTGCATCTGCACCGCCGAATTAAGCCCCGTCAAAATGCCCACGTAGGCCGCACCCACCACCACAATGCAGCCCACGCTCCACCACAGTGACGGGGCGGCGCTGTAGGCGGCGAGCGACACGATTTGCACCACGATGGCACCGCGCAATACGCGATAACGACCAATCTTCTTGACGAGCTCGGGGCCGACCACCGCCATCGCGACGGCTCCCACTCCCTGAGCGGCCACTAGCCAACTCGTGCCGGTCTTACCCGCGTGCAAGATGTCAATCGCCATCGCCGGAATCATCGAGATGAAGGGGCTGGCGGTGAGCCCCATCAAAAAGACAGTGGTGATGGGATTTCGACAGCCCACCGTTCGCCACGCCATCCGCGCACCATGGCGCACGTCACTCCAGATAGAGCGGTCACTGGGGGCAATCTGTCGTGGCGCCACTTTCACCATGCCGAAGGCCACGACCATCGCGAGAAAGGAAACAGCATTAACGACGAAGCACCATGCCGGCGAGCCCGCGGCGAGTAGCAAGCCCGCTAACAACGGGCCAATAACGCGGCCCAAGTTGAACTGGGCGGAGGACAACGACACCGCGGCGTACACCTCGCCCTCGGCCACGAGGTCGGGCAAAATGGCTTGCCACGACGCCCAACTGGCAGCTCCGGCAAACCCCTCGGCTGCCAAAATCACCGTGGACAGCCACGGCACGAGGTGATGAGTAATAACGAGGGCAGCCAACGCCGTGGCGGTGGCGGTCATGATCAGGTTGCAGATGCGAATAATCCGCACGCGGCTGTGGCGTTCCGCCCACGCACCGCCGAGCGGGGCACCGATGAGGGCGGGGGTCCAGCCGGCGACCACGGTGAGACCCAGCCACAGGGGGTTGTGCGTGGTGACTTGCAGGTAGACGCCGAGGGCCACGGCCTGCATCCATCCACCGAGAGACGAAATGAGTGCCGCCGACCACGCCAGTCGGAAATTTCGGTGAGCGAAGGGAGCCCACGAGGCACGATTCATCGTGATGACGCTACCGGCTACGCCCTAACTTGGCGCCATGGATGTCGAGCGCCAGCGGGCCCACGAACTCATCGCGGCCGCGTCTCGAGCGCTCGTCATCACCGGAGCCGGCATTTCGACGGATTCAGGCATTCCCGATTACCGCGGTCCGCAAGGCACCTGGACTCTCAATCCCGACGCGGAAATGAAATCCACGTACGAGACCTGGGTCACCGACGACGAGTTTCGACGCGCGGCTTGGCGCCGTCGACTCGACTCGCAACAAGAACGCCCAGTGCCCAACGAGGGACACCACGCTCTGGTTCGCTGGGCGCAGCACGACAGTCTCGACACCCTGGTCACGCAAAACATTGATGGACTGCACACCCAATCGGGATTTCCCAACGATCGCCTCGTCGAAATTCACGGCTGTCTTCGCGACTGCGTCTGCTTGTCCTGTGGATGGCGCGCGCCGATTGAGGTTCCGCTGGACTGGGTGCGGGCGGGCGACAGTGACCCGCACTGTCGACAAGTAGTGCAGGGTCAGCACTGTGGCGGCCTGCTCAAGTCGGCGACCATTTCCTTTGGGCAATCACTTCGCCGAGAGGATCTGCATCGCGCTCAGGTGGCCGCGCAACACTGCGACCTCGTGGTGGCCATCGGCAGCACCTTGTCCGTGTTTCCGGTGGCGGGGATCGTCCCGCTCGCCGCGCGGCACGCACCGGTCATCATCATTAACGGCGGGCCCACCGCGATGGACGAGGTGGCGACAGTCATCGTGCGCGATGACATCACGTCGACCTTGACGGCACTGTGGCCGTCGTAGTTACTTCTTCTTATTTTGCAGGCGCGGGCGGAGCGCAAACCAAAACACCGCACCCATGGTGGTGAGGAGGCCCACCACGCCCACGGCCTTGCGGCCGCGCTTCTTACCGTTCGTCTTTGCCATAGCCCCACAATAGACACGCGCCCGGGACATTCGTCCCGGGCGCGCGCTCACAGCGGGTGAAATTAGGCCTGAGCGGCGGCCTCAATGGACAGCTCGATGGTGACCTTGTTGCCGACCACGAGGCTGCCGTTTTCGAGGGTGCCCTCAAAGTTGACGCCGAACTCGCGACGGTCGATCTCGGTGGTGGCTTCGAAGCCCGCCACGGTCACGCCGGGAGCCATGCCGGGGCCTGAACCGAGGAACTCGAGGTCGAAGTCCACCGACTTCGTCACGCCACGAAGGGTGAGGTCAGCGGTCAGGGTGTACTTGTCGCCGCCCGTCGCGGTGATCTTGGTCGACTTGATGGTCAAGGTGGGGTGGTTCTCAAGGTCGAGGAAGTCCGCGCTCTTGAGGTGGCCATCACGCATCTCGTTGTTGGTGGTGATCGATGCGGCCTGAACGGTCGCCTCAACGCTGGACTCTTCGGCGGTGGCGCCGATGGTCACGGTGCCGGCGAACTCAGTGAAGCTGCCGCGAACCTTGGCAGCCATGAGGTGACGGACGGAAAAGTTAACGCCCGAGTGAACGGCATCAACGGTGTACACGCCAGGGGTCGGCAGTGCGGTCATGGTAAATCTCCTTGATCGATAGGTGTGGCAATTCCGCCACGTCCACATGATAGTTGCTAATGCAACTATTCGTCAAGCAATATTTCGCTGTGCACCTAGTGCTACACTTTTCTCATGGCTGTCTGCCCCTCGAATGACAAGCGCGTCAAGTTGTTTGGCCTTATTCGCGAAACGTCGGCGCGCCTGGACCGCACCTTGGGCCACGAGCTCGAGGACAGTTGTGGCTTGCCCCTCCCCTGGTTTGAGGTGCTGCTCAACCTTCGGCGCAGCGAGTCCGGTGTCTTAAAGATGACCGAAATTGCCGATGCCATCGTTCACTCGAACGCCGGCACCACTCGGTTGATTGACCGCCTCGAGGAAGCGGGCTTGGTCTGTCGCCAATCGTGCCCGAACGACCGACGTTCCACCCACGTAGCCATCACCACCGACGGCAACGCTCGTCTCGATGCCGCGCTGGACGCCCACGTCGAACATGTGGTCACTCACGTCTCGTCGCGACTCACGGCCGCGGAGCGTGACGAGCTCGCTCGCATTTTGGGAAAACTGAGCGCGGACGCCTAATCGGCTTTGCGAAGCCACGCGCGCGCCGAGGTGCGCTCGTCATCAAGTTCGATAACCGTGCCCTCACCGTCGAGTGAACCGGAAACCACCGAGACGGCCAGTACTTCGGTCGCCACTTGATCAAAGTCACCACTCAGGTCGTCAAGACCAGCCAGCGTGAGCTCGATGCGGTCCGACACGTCCAGCCCCGAGGCTTTGCGCAGGTCCTGCACCTGACGAACGAGGTCTCGCACGTAACCGCGACGACGAAGGTCGTCGTCCAAGGTCAGATCCAGAGCCACGACCTCTTGCGCACTGCGCGACACGGCGTAACCACCTTGACCCTTGACGCGAAGCTCCAAGTCATCCGGCCCTAGGTCAAAAGTGCCAGTCGATACCGTCACGGCGACGCTGCCACCGGCCTCCATGGTGGCCGCGACGGCTTCACCGTCGAGTGCCGCCAAGGCGCCCTTGAGTTCCTTGACTCCCTCGCCCAAGCGGCGTCCCAGAGTCTTGAAATTAGGCACCAACTCGAAGCTCAGCACCTCGGCCAGCTCCGCGCCGTATTCCAGCGCGTCCACATTGAGCTCGTCTTCCACGATGCCCACCGGGGGCGGCGTGGTGCCCGCCGGGAGGAACACCAGGGCACGGCGAAGTGGTTGGCGCACCTTGACGCCCGCTTCGGAGCGCGCGGCTCGACCCAAACTGGTCAAGGTGCGAGCCGTGTCCATGGCGGCTTCGAGAGATTCGTCGCGACGCGCCGAATCGCCGTTCGGCCAGGCGGCCAAGTGCACTGAGTCGGACTCCCCGACCGTCCACAGCTCGTGGTAGAGCCGTTCGGACACGAAGGGAATAAAGGGAGCCATCAACAAGGTGACCGCGCGCAAGGATTCGAGCAAGGTGGCCTGAGCAGCCAAGGAGTCTGATGCCGGTGCGCTGGGGTCGGTGCGCCAGAAACGGCGGCGGCTGCGACGCACGTACCAGTTGGACAACTCGTCGACGAAGGCGCCGATGGCCGCCGAGGCAACTTGCGGCTCGTAGCCATCGAGCGAATCGGTGACGGTGTCAATGGTGAGCTGCAGACGCGACAAGATCCAGCGGTCCATGTCGGGACGTTCGGCCTCGGCCGGAATAGCGGCGTCATCATCACGGAAGTTGTTCAGCGAGGCGTACGTCGTGAAGAAACTGACCGTGTTCCACAAGGTGGCCAAGGTCTCGCGCATCGAGGCATCAATCGCTCCGAGACTGGCCCGGGTCGGCGTCCACGGTGAACCCTGTGAGAACATCCACCAGCGCAGCGCGTCAGCTCCGCGCGTCGAGAGCACTTCCCACGGGTCAATGACATTGCCCTTGGACTTGCTCATCTTTTGTCCGTCGGCATCCACAATGTGGCCGAGGCACAGGACGTGCTCGTAGGGGGCGCGCCCAAACACCAAGGTGTTGACCGCCAACAAGGAATAGAACCATCCGCGGGTTTGGTCAATGGCTTCGCAAATGTATTGCGCGGGAAACAGCATGGCCGCATCGGAACCGGGAACATGCGGGTAACCCACCTGCGCGGCCGGCATCGCTCCAGAGTCGAACCAGGCGTCAATGACCGGCTCGACACGGCGAGCCTCTCCCCCACAAGTGGGGCAGGCAAAGGTCACCTCGTCGATGAAGGGACGGTGCGGGTCGAGCTGCGAGAGATCGCGGCCCGTGAGCTCGGACAATTCGGCCCTCGAGCCAATGCAGGTGAGGTGGTTCTCGTCGCAGCGCCAGATGGGTAGCGGCGTTCCCCAGAATCGGTCGCGCGATAGTGCCCAGTCCACGTTGTTGGCGAGCCACTCGCCCATGCGACCCTCACGGATGTGTTGCGGGTGCCAGTCAATGGTCGCGTTCTGCGCCATCATCTCGTCGCGGAACTGACTGGTCGCGATGTACCAGCTCGGCTTGCCCCAGTAGATAAGGACGGTGCTGCAGCGCCAGCAATGCGGCAGGGAGTGGGAGTAGTCGAAGCGACGGATCAAGAGTCCGCGCTTTTCCAATTCGTCGTTGATGTCCGAGTTGGCCTCGCGCACCGCGCGGCCCTCGAGCCACGGCACCTGAGCCGTGAAGCAACCATCAGGTCCGACGGGATTCACCGTGGGCAAGTTGTTCGCGCGAGCGACCTGACGGTCGACCTCACCGAAAGCCGGCGACTGGTGCACTAAACCCGTTCCGTCGTCGGTCGTGACGTAATCGGCGAGCACGACGCGGCAGGGATCAGATCCCTCGGGGAACTCAACGTCGTCAAAGGGACGCTGGTAGTGAAGGCCGGCGAGGTCGCGGCCGGAGAATCGAGCGGAAATCGTGGCCCCTTCTCCGAGAACAGACTCGACGAGGGCTTCGGCGATGACGAGACCATTGGCCGTGACGTAGGTGATGTCGGGATTGACCGCGACGCCGACGTTCGAGAGCAAGGTCCAGGGCGTCGTCGTCCACACCGCAAGGTGCGTGGCGCCACCAAGGTCACTTCGCTCATCGGTAATCGGAAAGCGAACGTAGGCCGATTCGTCCACCTCGTCGGTGTAGACGCCGGGCTGACCCAGTTCGTGGCTCGACAGGGCCGTGCCACAGCGTGGGCAATACGGAATGACTTTGAGATCCTCGTAGAGCAAACCCTTGGTAAATAGTTGCTGGAGTTGCCACCACACGGATTCCACGTAGGTGGGGTGATAGGTCCAGTAGGCCTTGTCGAGATCGACCCAGTAGCCAATACGTCGCGTGAGCTTCTCGAACTCGCCGACGTACAGGTGTACCGACTCGCGGCACAGGCGGGTGAACTCTTCAATGCCGACTTGTTCTTCAATGGCCTTCTTGCCCGAAATTCCGAGGCTCTTTTCAACCTGCACTTCGACCGGCAACCCGTGCGTGTCCCAGCCAGCGCGACGAGGCACGTGGTAGCCCCGCATGGTCTGAAAACGACAGAGGAGGTCCTTATAAATACGAGCCCACACGTGGTGAAGGCCTGGCTTACCGTTGGCGGTGGGAGGTCCTTCGTAAAAGACCCAGGTGGGCCCACCGGCTCGCTCGGTCATGGTGCGCTGAAAGACGTCGTGGGTCTCCCATCTCGTCAATTCCGCCTCTTCGACGGCTACAAAATCAATATCGGCGCTGACCGGACGAAACACTTTGCCTCCAGGTTCCTCGTCATCGTACCGAAAATCACTTGATATTCGTCGCGGTGACGACGCCGTCGGTTCACCGTGAGTGCTCGCGTGGGTAGTTTGCCTCCGTGTCCGTGACGATTACCCCCACCGATGTTCGAGACCCCGCGGTGATTGGTCTCATCATGATTGCCGTTGATGAACTCAATCGCCGATACGGGGTCGACCCCCTCGATCCCGAGGGCGAGGTGTCGCACCTGTCCACCGACGAACTCACCCCACCGAATGGACAGTTCTTTGTCGCTCGCGACGAGTCCGGCCACCTCATTGGGGGCGTGGCCGTTCGACGAGTTCTTCGCGAGGCGGACGCGGCCGGCGAAATCAAGCGCCTGTGGGTGCGCCCCGATCGCCGACGTGATGGCATTGCTCACCAACTCATGCGCAGCGCCGAGGAATGGGCGCGCGACAGCGGATATCGCCAGCTGTACCTTGAAACCGGGTGGGCTCAGCCCGAAGCCTTGGCCTTTTACGAGCGAGAAGGCTGGGAGCGTATTGAGAACTTCCCTGACGGCATGTACAACTACCCGTCAGGCTTTAAATTCACGCGCGCGCTCTAAGCGCGAAAGTTCTCCGCAAGCCAGGCTTCATCGAGGTCGCTGAGCGAGTCCAGCACCAACGTGGCGAGGCCGAAGGCGGGCAAGGGTCGGTCTTCCACCGTGGGCACCGCAATCACCGTGGCGGTAGCCGCGACGCCGGCGATGACGCCCGCGGCGGAATCTTCAAAGACGAGGCACTCTTTCGGCGACTGACCCACAGCACGCGCCGCGGAAATAAAGACGCCCGGATGGGGCTTGCCGAACTCTTCCACATCCGCCGATCGCACCGCGGCGAATCTCTCGAGCAAATTGAAGTGACCCAAGGTCCGCTCAATGAGCGGCATGGGAGTCGAACTCGCCACGGCGATGGGCCCCACGGCGCTCGCCAGAGCGATGGCCCGCTCCGCGCCGGGCATCAGAACTCCCTCGGATTCCACCAAGTCCCCGACCCGCTGCAAAATCTGCGCCACCACGTCCGCACAAGTGGGACCCGTCCAGGGATAGCGCTCGAACCAATACTCCACGACCTGGGCGACGAACATGCCCTTGGTGTAGCGCGTGTTGTCGAAGATGGGAGTAACGCCAAGGTCACCCAAGATTTCTGTCTCTGCTTTGTGCCACAGAATTTCGGAGTCGACCAACAGGCCGTCCATGTCAAACAGCGTGGCGCGCAGCATGGACGCTTTAGGCCAGCGCGGCGGTGATGTCCGCGATGAGCTGCGGGTCATTCGGCTCGATGCGTGGGTTGTAGCGACGAATCACGTCACCGTTCGACCCGATGAGGAACTTCTCGAAATTCCAACGAATGTCACCGGAGTAGATCTCGCCGTCGGCGTCATCGACAATCGCGGACAGCTCGCCGTACAGCGGGTGACGGTCCTCGCCATTGACGTCGACCTTTTCCGTCAACGGGAAGGTCACACCGTAGGTGGTGGAGCAGAACTCCTGGATCTCCTCTGCGGTGCCCGGCTCTTGGCCGAGGAACTGGTTGCAGGGAACACCCAGCACGGTAAAGCCCTTGTCGCCGTAGGTCTTCTGCAGCTCTTCAAGACCGGTGTACTGCGGCGTGAGGCCGCACTTAGAAGCGACGTTGACGAGCAACACGGTCTGACCGGCGAAGTCGCCGAGGTTAAGGGCCGTGCCGTCGAGGCGGTTGATGGAGAAGTCGTAAAGGCTCATGGCGATACCCTACCGACCACCGGCATAAAGTGACGCCGTGCAGTGCCGCAACCTTCACGAGATGAGTGATTCGGCAAAGTTCTGCACAGTCTGCGGCCAACCCAGCGCGGTCATCTCGCTCCCCAGCACGCCCGCTGCCACGTTCTCGCCTCCCCCGCTGACGCAGGAGAACGTTGATCCGGTCGCCCTGTGGATGTTCATCGGCAGCATTCTCGTGGGATGGAATCCGGCACTGTGGATTGGCACCTTGATCGGCAGCATCATTGCCCTCAAGCGAACGTCATCGCCGGGGGTTCGTGGCCGACGACTCGCCATTGCGGCGCTGGTCATCCACGCCGCGTACTTCCTTTTCTTCGTCACCATTGTGGTCATCATCGCGGGCATCTTTTGGGGCGCCGCCCATAACAGTCGGCTGGCCTAATGAAAGCCGTCACTGTTAATGATTCGTCCGTCACCGTGGCCGAAGTGGATCGTCCGCAGCTGTCGGCCGGCGATGCCGTGATCGAGGTGCGGGCGGCGGGACTCAATGCCGCCGACCTTCTGCAAGCACGTGGCTTTTATCCGGCCCCGGCGGGCTGGCCCGCCGACATCTTGGGACTGGAATGCGCGGGCGTCGTTGCCGAGGTGGCACCCGATGTGGACAGCGCGATTGTCGGCCGCCGCGTCGCGTGCATCGTGGGTGGCGGAGGGCAAGCGCAATTCGTGCGCGTCCCCGCCAGCCACCTGCTCTTCCTCCCGGACAACGTCGATTGGGAGACCGCCGGTGGCCTCGCTGAAACCTTCACGACCGCCTACGACGCGCTGTTCCGGCAGGCCGAACTCAGCGCCGGCGACCACGTGGTCATCTCGGGCGCTGCGGGAGGGGTGGGGACGGCCGCCATCCAGTTATCTCGTCGAGCGGGCGCCGTCGTCACCGCCGTGACCCGTGATGACCGCCACCATGACGAACTCATCGCCCTCGGCGCTCACCACGTCACCACCACGGCGGCCTACGACCTCGTCACACCGGCGGACGTAGTTCTCGAACTCGTGGGCGCCGCCCACCTCGAACTCGCCATTTCTCGTCTTGCTCCCCGGGCGCGCATTGTCGTGATTGGGGTCGGTGGCGGTGGGGCACAGTTGCCACTCAACCTGCTAACTCTCATGTCCACGCGGGCCACGCTGACGGGCTCAACCTTGCGAGCCCGCGCGGTGGCGGAGAAGGCGGATATTGCGGCGGCCATGCAGCGAGACGTCATGAGCGGCTTTGCCGCGGGCGAGCTTCGTGTCCCGCGGGCCGGACAGTTCGCGTTCAGCGACGCTCCCGCCGCGTATGAGTTCTTCGCCACCGCGGGCAAGTTCGGCAAGATTGTTCTCACGCTGAGCTAACAGCGCGTCACCCGTAGGGTGCCGCCGTGACCACGCCACTTCCCCACCCCTCGCGCCTGTCGCCGAGAGACCCTCGTTTTGAGGAGATCATCGCGGCGCATGACGCGGCGGTACAGGCGGGCGAGACGTCGTATCGCGACCCCGCCACGGGTCTCATCGTGTTAACGGTCAGTGCCCACGTGGAGCGTGGCAACTGCTGTCACAGTGGCTGTCGCCACTGCCCCTACGTCGACGCCGTTTAGACGAAGGCGCTCGCGACGTCGTCGTGCTGGCCCAGGTGGTGACGGTCAATGTTCACCATCAGGAAGAACACCAGTGCCGACAGCGCGAGGGCGAGCGATCCGAAGCGGAACGCCATGTCAAAGCCGTGCACCTTGGCCGCATCGAGAATCTGTATCGAGGGCTGGCCCATGAGGTGCTTCGCGGCGATGTAGTTAGCCAGAGCCGTGGCGAAGATGGTGTTCTGCACCGCGGTGCCGAACGATCCGCCGACCTGCTGCGTGGTGTTGAGCAGTGCCGAGGCGGCACCGGTGTCGTGCGGCGGCGTATTGAACAAGGCCGTGGAGCTCGACGCGACGAACACTTGGCCGAGGCCGAGGCTCATGGTGAGCATGGGCAGCGCCACGTGCGTGACGTACGACACGTGCACGTTCAAGGTTGACAGCAACAAGAGGCCGATGGCACCCATGGACAGACCAATGGTGCCCAGCGGACGCGGGCCGACCTTCGGCAGCAGCTGGCTCGCGACCGTCGCCGACACGATGATGCCGAGCGAGAAGGGCAGGAAGCAGAGGCCCGCCTTCACCGCGGAATAACCAAGGACGTCTTGGAAGTAGAAGGTCATGAACAAGAACAGACCGTAGAGACCCGTGGCCGAAATCAGCTGGGTGACGTACGCACCCGAGCGAATGCGCGTGAGCAAGCGAAGTGGGAAGAGGGGGTTCGTGACCTTGCTCTCAATGAAAACAAAGAGCGCCAGCAGAACAACACCGGGCGCAATGAAGCCCCACGACTTCACGTCGTGCCAGCCGTAGGTGGAGGCTTCCGAGACGCCGTAGGCCACGGCGAGCATGCCGAAGGTGGCCGTCAAGGCGCCGGGAACGTCGTAGCGAGTGTCGCCGGGAACCTTGGACTCAGTGACGTTGCGAATGGCGAGCAGCACCGCGACCACGGCCAAGGGCGCGTTGACGAACAAGCACCAACGCCAACCCCAGTACTGCGTGAGGGCGCCACCCAAGATGAGGCCAATGGAGGCGCCGACGCCGGACAAGGCGCCGTAGACCGCGAAGGCCTTGGCACGCTCCTTGGAGTCAGTGAAGATGACCGAGATCAACGACAGGGCGGCCGGCGCAAGCAATGCGCCGAACAGTCCTTGAAGTGCACGCGCACCGTAGAGCATGCCTTGGTTCTGCGCCACGCCACCGAGAACCGACGCCGCCGCGAATCCTGACAAACCGAACATGAAGACCTTGCGTCGACCCACGAAGTCGGCAATGCGTCCACCGAGCAAGAGGAAGCCACCGAACGTCAGCAGGTAGGCCGTGACGGTCCACTGGTAATTCTGCGGCGAGATGTGCAGGTCCACCGCCGCCTTGGGCAACGCGATGTTCACGATGGACGCGTCGAGCACCACCATCAATTGCGCGAGGGCAATGACGAACAGGGCACGCCA
>CAISIU010000097.1 GCA_903885505.1 uncultured Actinomycetes bacterium
AATTCGTCATCGCTGGCCACGATCTCGGCCCCGGCACCGAATACGAATGGTGGACGACGGTGGCCGCCGTTGACATCCCGGCGTTGATCGAATTGCTGGGTGGCGCACCAGAAGGCGACTTATTCGAGATTCTGGAGCGCGAGTGGATCCCCGTCGAAGGTGACGGCCTCGAGCGCAAAATCCGTAGCAGTGCCGTTCCCTCGAGCTTTTCTAACTACCACCACTTCGATTAACCCGCTGACGAGGAGTTTTGGTGGCCGTGTGCCACCCCCTCCCTACGCTTCATTTCCTCGCTCCCCCCGCGAGTAGTTCACAGGAGAGGTGATGGCCAGGTTCAGACCTTGTCTCGCGTGATCTCGGCGTCGTCCAGTTCACGCGAGATCCGAATCATCGGAGTCTCGAGAGTTCGTCTCTCGTTAACAAAAGAACATGCACCATCACGTCCCGTACGCGACGTGGGAAAGAGAAAAGATGACTGACCAGATAAGCCTTCCGGGCCTCGTCGAAGACGAGGCTCCCCTCACCATCGAAAAGATGGTGATGCCGCCGCAATTCGATCCGAGTTCCTTCAACATGGTCGAGACCCCCGAGGTGGCGTTCCTGCTCGATTTCTTCGAGGGGCGTTTTCATTTTGCCTACGCGAGCTTCTCCAAGGTGGCCGACCCGGACCTGTCCATCGCGGGCATGTGTCGGGTCCTGCCGAAGCCCTACGAGGTGGTCCGCAGCGCGCGGCGTGGAATTAACCACTGCGAGCTCTACGCCCGCACCCGCTCCTATGGCATCCACCTACGACTCAATGGGCACGGCCTCTTCGTCAACGTGTCGGGCCACAACGAAAGCGACTGTGTCGAACTATCGCGCTACATCCACTCGCACTATCGCACCGCCAGCGACACCCCGGATCCCGACGTCGTTGATTACGGCATTTGGTTCTCTACTGAGTTCGGCACGGATAACGAAGAGCTCACCCCGCGCCACTGGTTGAACAACATCCAGAACTACTCCGCGAACGTCCAAAAGAAGCTCTGGGACTTGATGGGTGTCACCACCTTGCCGGAACACGGCGGCCGCGTCATCTTGTTTCACGGCGAGCCCGGCACCGGCAAGACCTGGGCGCTGCGCTCCTTGATGACCGAGTGGCGCGAGTGGGCTCGTTTCGAATTCATCGTTGACGTGGAGAGGTTCTTCAACGAGGTCTCATACGCCGGCCAGATCGTGCGGGCGCGAGGAACGTCGCGCCAGCGCATTTTGGTGATGGAAGACGCCGACGCCTATGTCGCGCGCAGCACTCACCGCCACGCGGGCATGGCGCGTCTGCTCAATATGGCTGACGGCATCTTGAGCGAGAACCAAAAGGTGGCGTTCTTGTTCACCACCAACGCGCCGCCGGACGAACTCGACTCCGCGCTCACGCGGCCGGGCCGCTGCCTCGCGGCCATTGAATTTGGGCCACTCAGCGCGGAGGAAGCCAACGTGCACTTCGCCGAGACCACCTATCGCACCACGAAGCCCCTGACGATTGCCGAGGTCTTCATGAAGCGTGGCGTGGCGCCGCGCATCGCGACCGCGAGCTCGCCGGGCCTGACGGGAACCTACCTCTAGGAAAGACGGGTAACGTAGAGCGTCACCCCGTTGCCGTTTTCCCGCGGCGGCGGGGTGGCTTTACGTCTAAGGAGACTGCATG
>CAISIU010000098.1 GCA_903885505.1 uncultured Actinomycetes bacterium
CCGAGGCGACCGCGTCGTCGAGCGAATCAGAGCGCAGTGGCCCACGTGGCGCGGCCGAGCGATTGAACCGGTGCTGCGAGAGGCGCTCGGACTATTACTGCCGCGAGCTGGTCTTGACGCGCACGAAATCGGTTCCTTCTGGAATCGAACGAGCGACATTGAAATTGACATTGTCGGAGCGAACCGGGCACCGCTCTCGCCAGCTATCACCTTCACGGGATCAATCAAGTGGCGCGAATCAGCCCCCTTTAGCCCCGATGATCTCACCGAACTTCGCGTCCACACCTCTCGACTGCCCGGCGTCTCAGGCGACCTACCGACCGTGGGTATCAGCCGCACCGGATTCTCAACCTCGCCCGACCTCGCCCTTGGTCCCGATGACATCTTGGCGGCGTGGGAGGACGCTTCCCGCGTCTAGAACACAGCTGGCGATCCTCGTATTGCTCTACGGACATATCCCCACAAGGGATTTCCCATCGTCATGGAGGGAATAAGTGGAGCCTGCGGTGGGATTCGAACCCACGACCTGCTCATTACGAATGAGCTGCTCTGCCGGACTGAGCTACACAGGCGCGAGGTAGAAGTGTATCCGAGGCTCGGCCTCGGTCATCTAGGTCCGCGCAATGCGGGCAAACAGCGTGGTCAGCAGCAGGTCGGTGTTGACATTCGTGCTGAGAACCTCGTTCGCTTCGTCAATCAGGGCCAGAATCTCCGTCGCGCGCTTGGCCTTGCTCGCGGCCTCGGCTTCGAGGTGACCGAGGAAGTTTTCGCGATACACCCGGGCCAAGGTGGCGAGGCCGAATTCGAGTTCTGTTGTCGTCAGCGCCTTCAGTTCGCGCTTGGCCTTGTCGTCGAAGTCCTTCTTACCCGGGGGTCTCTTCATCCCGGCCTGGCTATAGGTCTCTTCGAGCTGGGCCCATTGAGCTTTGTGCTGCGCCTTCTTGGGCTCGAGCACCGTCTCGACCGCCGCCAAGATCTGCGTCGAGAGCTCGCGAGCGGTCCCGAGACGCGGCGTCAATCGCTCGGGCACCGAACGCCAAATGGCGATACGCGCTTCGAGTCCCGAGTCCTTCGCCAAGAGGCGGGCGCGGGAGATGTCGCCACCGGAGTTCTCCGCGGCCAACCGTGCGGTGGGTGACGGCACGCCTTCGCGCTCCAGGCTCTGAGCGATGGCCTCCAAGGTAAGAGCCGGCAGGCGAATCTCAAAAGAACGTGAACGCACCGTCGCGAGGTGGGCCGGAAATGACTCGGTCGTCAAGATAAACGACGAACGAGACGGCGGCTCTTCCAGGACTTTGAGCAAGGCGGGAATAGAAGCCAGAGACGTGAGGTCGATACGGGGAATCACATTCACTCGGCGACGACCCAAGGGGTAACGACGAGTCAGGGTTTCCATCTCGTGGATGTCATCGACGCGCCAGTTGGAACCTTCCCTCTCAAATTCGGTGATGTCCGCGTGGATGCCGGCGAGGGCTTGGCGGCAATCGTCACAGCGACCACAACCCGCCTCGGCGCAGACCAACGCGGCGGCGAGCCGACGAGCGCCATCGATGAGGGGCGAACCGGAACTGCCCGTGAGGAGGTAGGCCTGCACCGGGTTCTTGACGGTGCCACGCATAATGGCGACCGCGTCATCGACGCCGACGAGATCAGAAAAAACGTCGCTCACATCAGCCCCACGGCACTCAAGGCGGCCGTGAGTTGGGCCGCGACGTGGTCGTGATTTCCCGACGCGTCAATCACGGTGTAGTGGGGATTGCCGTCGGCCATCTCGAGCAGGCCGCGGCGAACGCGTTCTTGGAATTGAGGACCGGAGCGTTCGAAACGGTCGTCATCTCGAGGTGCGCGGCGACGAGCCGCCACTTCCACCGGCAAGTCAAAGACGATGGTGAGATCTGGTCGCACGTCACCGACCGCGAGGTCGGTCGCGCGCCACAGCAGATCGAGATTCACTCCGCGGCCATAACCCTGATATGAAATCGTGGAGGCGAGATAGCGGTCGGCGATGACCGCACGACCCTGCGCCAAAGTGGGCGCGATGGTGCTGGCAACGTGGTGGCTGCGGTCCGACAACATGAGCAGCGCTTCGGTCTCGGGGGTGAGGGCCACCTTGGAGTGAAGGAGCAGCTCACGCAGCTGCACGCCCAGTTCGCTGTCGCCGGGTTCAAAGGTGAAGAGGGCTCCGGTTTCCCGCGCGATGCGACGCGCGTGCGTGCTTTTGCCGGAACCGTCAATGCCCTCAAACGCAATAAAGAGTCCGCGACTCACTCGTCACCCTCAACGGCCTTCGCCAGGTGGGAGTTCTCTTTCGCCTTCTTCGCCACCGCCGCCTTCTTGGCGGCGGTCTTGGACGCCGGCGCGGCCTTCTTGGCCGGGGACTTGCGAGCGCCCGCCGACTTCTTGGCGACGGCCTTCTTCGCCACCTTCTTGGCGGCGGCCTTGCGGGGACGCGCCGTCGAGGGGTCCGCGTTTCGACGTTCGGCCAGCAGTTCGCTCGCGCGGTCGAGAGAGATGGTCTCGGGGGCATCGCCGAGTCGCAGCGTGGCGTTCGTGGTGCCGTCGGTGACGTAGGGACCGAACTTGCCGGTGCGCGCCGTGATGGTCAGACCCGTGGAGCTATCGACACCTACTTCACGCACGTTGGCGGCGACGCGACGGCGCCCCTGGCGCGGCTGGGCGAGCAGGGTCAAGGCGCCGGCGAGGTCGACGGTGAAGATCTCCTCGTCGGAGGCCAGCGAGCGTGACTCCTTGCCCCAGGAGATGTAGGGGCCGTAGCGGCCGTTGGTGGCGGTGATGGGCTCGTTGTCGTCGGGGTGACGGCCCACTTCGCGCGGCAGCGCGAGGAGGGCGAGCGCGTCATCGAGCGTGATGGCCTCGGGCGACTGACTCGAGAGCAGTGAGGCGGTCTGCGGCTTTTCCCCGTCGGACATTTCGCCGAGCTGGATGTAGGGGCCGTAGCGACCGGCCTTGAGGTAGATCGGTAGGCCGTCCGCGTTCGCGCCCAGTTGACGATC
>CAISIU010000099.1 GCA_903885505.1 uncultured Actinomycetes bacterium
AACGGATGTCACCGCGGTTCCCGCGATGGCGGTAATTACTGAATCGATGGTGGCTCTCGTGCTGGCGGCGGAAGCGCAACGTAAGTTCGGCGGTGACTCCGTGGCGGAGTTCGTTCGCAATGCGCGCAGCGCCCAAGAGCACCTGGGCGGCACGTCGAGCGCTGCTCGACCCGAGTAACGATGGCCCTCGCCGTCTTGGTGGGACTTCCCGGTGTGGGTAAAAGCACTGTCGGCCACGCAGCGGCGCAAGCGCTGGGCGCACCCTTCCTCGACCTCGACGTCGTGATTGCTCAGCAGGTTGGTCTCGCGTCGGCAACTGACGTCATCGCGGCGCACGGCGTGGCAGCTTTTCGTGAGATTGAAGCGAACTGTCTGCTCGACGTTCTCGCGACATCAGCCATCGTGGCCACGGGTGGGGGCGTGGTGGAGCGTTTCGCCAACCGTCAGGTATTGCGCCAGCACGGCAAGGTGCTCTGGCTGGATTGTGCCGATGAGGAGATTCTTCCGCGAGTGGCGGGATCAGATCGCCCCCTCCTGGCCGGCGCTCCGGCGGAGTCGTTGGCTGCCCTTCGCCGCGCCCGCGAAATGCTTTATCTCGAAATAGCCACGACGCGCCTCGACGCGGCCGGAAATCTCGCGGACGTGGTTGATTCAGTCATCACCGCCATGTCAGGCTGGGCCTCGTGAAGATTCCCGTTCGCGTCGCGGCGAACCCCTATGACGTCGTGGTCGCGCGAGGTGCTCGCCACGACATTCCGGCACTGATTACGCAGCGTGCCCCACGCGCACGACAGGTGGTGGTCCTCGTCGACGAAGCGATTTCGTCCCAGCCGTGGTTCGACATTGAGGGTGTCATCATCCCTATCAACGGTGGCGAGTCGAGCAAGTCGCTCGCGTATGTCGAGCAGGTAGCGAACGACTTATCTCGTACCGGCGTTACCCGTCAGGACATCCTCGTCGCCGTCGGCGGGGGAGCCACGACAGACTTCGTTGGCCTCCTCGGCGCCCTCTATCAACGCGGTATGCCTGTGATCAATGTGCCCACCACGGTCGCGGGAATGTCCGATGCCGCCATTGGCGGAAAGACGGGCGTCAACATCGCGGCGGGCAAGAATTTGCTGGGGACGTTCACGCAGCCCGCCGGCGTCATATGCGATCTCGACACCTTGAGCACCTTGCCCCCTCGTGACGCCGTGGCGGGGGAGGCCGAGATGGTCAAGTGCTGGCTCATTTCGCAGCGCCCGACTTCTGACTATCTCACCGCGGACTTTGAAACACGTCTCGAGCACGCCATTTCCCTCAAGGCGCAGATTGTCGCTGCCGATGAGCGCGAAGGTTCCACGCGGGCTCTCTTGAATTATGGCCACACCCTGGCGCACGCTATTGAGGCCCAGTTCTTTGACGGCGACGACGCACCGCGCCATGGCGAGGCCGTCGCGGTCGGCCTCGTTTTTGCCGACATGTTGGCGGCCTCGCTTGGTCGTTGCGACGTGTCGCGAGTCGCAAGTACCCGAGAGGTTCTGCGCCAACTCGGCCTCCCCGTGAGTTTGCCGGCGCAGCTTGACCTCGAAGAGACCGTGAGTTTTATGCGTCGCGATAAGAAGGCGCACGGCGGACTGACCTTCGTGCTGACGGGTGACCACGGCTGTGAGGTGGTCGCGGGCATCGACGATGCGCTCGTGCGAGGATGCCTAGATACGTTCATGGAGGAGTCGCGATGAAGATCTTGATTATTTCTGGTCCCAGTTTGTCGATGTTGGGGCAGCGTCAACCCGAGATCTATGGCACCTCCACCCTCGACGACTGCGTCAACGAGGTGCGTTCGGTACTGGGCTCGGCGGAGATTATCCATGTGAGTTCCAACAGCGAAAGTGAACTCATTGACGCGGTGCTGGCCAACCGATTTGTAGATGGCACCATCATTAACGCGGGTGCGTTAACCCACTATTCGTGGTCGCTGCGCGATGCGTTGGCCCAGATGGCGGGTCCGAAGGTGGAAGTTCACGTGTCGAACCCCCTGGCGCGCGAGTCCTTTCGCCACACGTCGACGCTCGCGGCGGTCGTCAATGGCACCATCGCGGGCTTCGGGACGGGTTCGTACCGCTTGGCGGCGATGTGGCTGAACGAGCGAATCACCGCCACCTCCTAGTTCAACCGGTAGAATTGACCCGCTCGGCCGTCAAGTCAAGGAGACCCCCGTGCCCGCCATTTCCAGTAACGACATTAAGAACGGCATCACCATTGCCACCGAGGGTGGCTTGTTCACCATCGTGGAGTTCCAGCACGTCAAGCCCGGTAAGGGTGGGGCGTTCGTGCGTACCAAGCTTCGCAATGCTCGTACCGGTGCCGTCATTGAGCG
>CAISIU010000100.1 GCA_903885505.1 uncultured Actinomycetes bacterium
ACCACGCCTCAAATCCCAGCCGCGTCACGCGATTGGTCGGCACCGAATCGACGACCTCGGCGCGGGGGCTCCAATTCGTCCAGCGCGTGCGATCACCTCGCTGGGTCACCAAGGTGGTGTCGAGCGCGCTCGGCAGACGGCGTGCGCTTTCAATGACGTAGCGCCCGGCACCGGCGGGCTGGGCCGGAACGGCGGACACATCGAGGGTCACGCGCAATTCCACACCTCCACATGTCGTGCCGCACACGCGGTCCACGACAACTCTCTCACGCTATCTCGGCGTGCTTCTTGTGCCGACGACGAGTCATCACGTGCCCGTGCCGCGAGGAGCGACGTCGCAATTGACTCCACGTCGCGAGGATCGCATAAGGCCACATCGCCTCGCCCCAGGGCGGAGGGGGTGGACTGGCTGGCGGCCACGGGTCGACCCGCGGACAAGGCCTCGACGACCGGCAGCCCCCACCCTTCAGCCAGGGGCACGTAGGCCACGACGCGGGCCAATTCGTAGAGGCCGCCGAGCGTGGCCGCGTCGACCAAACCCAGCCACGTGGCACCGGTGAGATCGACGTCCCCCCACCCGCGAGGGCCCACAATCACGAGTGGACCGAGTTCCTCATCCTGCGCTCGCGCCGCCGCGTGCGCGGCGATAAGCCGTGCGTGGTTCTTGCGCGGTTCAATGGAGCCCACCGCGAGCGTGAAGTTTCCGGCCACCCCGAGGGTCTCGAGCAACGCCAGCGCGGCGGGTACGTCCGGTGTCACGGCACGATGCCCCAGGTGCGCCACGTGCACTCGGTCGGCAGCGACCCCCTCGGCCACCACCTCATCGCGCAACAACTCATTCGTGACCATGATCAACGACGCCGACTGACGAAATCGTTGCCATCGTTCTTCGTGAAACGTCACTCCGCGAGGGGTGAACGTGTCGGGAAGGTGACGCCAGAGAAGATCGTGCAGCATGACGCTGGATCGAGTGGCCCTAGCGAGTGGACCCGCCACGCTGCCGGCATGAACGACATCAGACGGGGGCAGCGACACAGCCACGTGACCCCACGCACGAATGAGAAGCGAGGCGGGTAAGAAGCTGCGCTCAATGTTGCCCGGCAGCTCATCGGGGGTTGACCGCGCCGTCACCGCGACAAAATTCGCGGCGTCATCACGAGCGCTCAACGCCCGCCACAGCTCTCGCTCGTAGGTGGCTATGCCGCCGGGCGTGCGCAGCCCCAATTGTTCCAACGTGACGGCGACTTTCACCACGAGGTGATTCTTTCGTACATTTCGCGATACTGATGAGCCACCGCGTCCGGCGCCACATCGCGCGCACGCACGATGCCCGCACTGCGCGCAATGGCGCGTCGCGCCTCGTCGTGCCACAACAGCCGAACGCCCTCGAAGAAATCCGGTTCACGTGAGTCGGCCAGATAGCTCACCCCCGCGAGAAGCTCTCGATTAACTTCGGTCGCGGTGGCACAGGTCGGCACGCCCGCGGCCATGGCCGCGAAAATAAACGATGGGAAGCGCGCGCCATCAGAGACGTGCAAGACGAGTCGGGCTCGTTGAAGAGCACTGGCGGCCGCCGAGCGAGGCACGTAGTGAGCCGGCGCACTGGCGCGAAGCTCGGCCGCCGCTTCGCGACTAGCCACCACCACCAATCGGCCGCCGTAACTATTGGCGAGCGCCGACAGGCCGGCGTGCCAGGTGCGAAAGGGAGTGGCCGAGCCCGTGAGATTCACGACCAAGTCGACGCCCTCGTGCACGCGGTCCGTCCAGGACACCGGTGGGGCCACCACAAAAAGATGGTCGGGTCGAAGAGGTAAGTGTTGGGCGATTTCGCGGCCCGCCGCGTGTGAGCTCGCCACCACCGTGGCGCCCGATTCGGCCGCGCGGCGAAGTTGAGCAGCCCGCCGCGAGTCACGTTGGCGATCGCGCAGAGGGCGAAGGTCGTCGACGGAGACCACGAGGTGGGCGTGACGAACCGGTGGCACGATGTCACCGGCCACATGGATGATGGTGGCGGTCGGTAGCCAACGGTCGATGGCCGGACCACGATGGCGGCTCCATAAGGGCCGCCACAGGGCCGCGCGCACCGAACTGCACTCATGGGCAGTAGCGACGCGGCGAGTGGCGAAATATTCGACGGATGTTCCGAGTCTCTCGAGGGCGCCACCCAACTCCGCCGTCGATTCACCCAAGGCTTCAAAGGACCCCGCGAGGTCCAGGGCGACTCGTGGGGACGTCATTGACCCGTTGCGTCGCGGTGCAGTCGGTCCAGCAGTGCCGGCCACAATTCGTGACTCCACGACCCATAGGGCTCATCGCTGAGTGCACAAACGCCAATCTGCGCCTCTGGATCAATCAGGAGAATTGACCCGCTTCGACCGAAGTGACCAAAGGATCGGGGCGAGAAGGCGCTACCCATCCAGTGGGTCTTGTTTCCCTTGATCTCGGGGCCAAGTCCCCACCAGTTGGGCGTGAAACTGCCAAACCCGGGGGTGACGCCACCAATATCCGGGAGAAATGGTGAGGTCATGATTCGGTGCGTGACGGGATCGAGGCAATCGCCGCGCATCCATCCGACCATGAAACTCGAAAGATCCTCCAACGACCCGCGTAGCCCGCCGGCGGGGCGGCCGTCGAATTCCCACGAGGAGAGCCCCATAGCCTCGCCCACGCGCGATGACAGCCACTGACCGACATCGCCATCGCGGACGACGTGCGCCGCGAGGAGGTCGTAACCCGCGTTCGAATAGATGCGCTTAGTTCCCATCTGGGCGCCCAAACTGCCCACCTCGGTTCCGAGGCCACTGGCGTGCGACAAGAGGTGCGCCACGGTCGACCCCGTGGGTCCCGCGAGTTCTTCAAAGCGGTGACTCCCCCAGCCCACTTCGACCCCGATGGCCATGGCGACCGCCATCTTCGTGATTGACGCCCAGGGGCGAACGGTGGCGCTATCGCCCCAGGACCACTCGCAGGTGGCGGCCCCATCGAGGCGCCACAGCGCAGCGGCCGCACCCGTGGGCCACGTCGCCATTAACGAGTTGGCATCCATGGTCGCAGTCTACGTTCGACGGCCTACTGTTTTAGGTGTGATTGCAGTCTTATGCGGTGGAGTTGGTGCGGCTCGATTCCTTCAACTCCTCGCCTCGCGCGTGCCGACGTCGGAGATCGTGGCCATCGTGAACGTCGGCGACGACGTGGAGATGCACGGTCTCACCATCTGCCCCGACATCGACACCATCATTTACACCCTGTCGGGCCTTCACAATGATGAACTCGGCTGGGGCCTGCGCGGTGAAACGTGGCGCACTATGGACGCCCTCGCCGAGCTCGGTGGCGACACGTGGTTTCGCCTTGGCGACCTCGACCTCGCCACGCACCTATATCGCACCGCGCGGCTGCGACGTGGCGACACGAAAACGGACATCACCGCGGACCTCGCTCGACAGCGAGGTCTGGACCTCCGCATCTTGCCGGTGACTAATGACCCCCTCGCCACGATGATTGACAGCGACGTCGGTCGTCTCAGCTTCCAGGAATACTTCGTGCGCGAACGACACAGCGTGGCTGCGCGTGCGGTGACCTACGACGGGCACGCTGCGGCGACGCCCGAGGTGCGCGAGGCGCTCGAGAGCGCCGAGCGCATCATCATCGCTCCCTCGAATCCCATTTTGTCCATCGCTCCCCTCCTGGCCGTCGACGGAGTGCGTGACGCACTCGAGCGCCGTCGCGACGTTGTGAGCGCCATCAGCCCGCTCATCGGCGGTCGCGCCGTCAAGGGCCCCGCCGATCACTTAATGAGTGAACTGGGGTATCGACCTGACGCCCTGGGCGTGGCGCAGTACTACGCATCTTTTTGCTCGCAGCTCGTCATTGACCGAGCCGACGAGAACCTCGCCGATGAGGTTCGTGACGTCTGCGGATCGGTCGCCATATGCGGCACCTTGATGAGCGAACCACAACAGGCTGCCGAGCTCCTCGCGGCTATGGGACTATGAACGGCATCACCCTCGTTGCCCTCGACGGTATCGGCGAGGTCCAGGCGGGTGATTTCATCATTCAGCACCTCATCACGGGGCTAGCGGCGTCGAAAATCGAGCTCGCCGACGGTGACGTCGTCATTGTGACCAGCAAGATTGTGTCCAAAGCGGAAGGTCGAGTCGTGCCCTGCGACGGCAGTGACGAGGCGAAGCAAGCCCTAATCGAGTCTCAATCGCGTCGCATTATTCGCCGACGCGGCACTTTGCGAATCACCGAAACTCATCATGGCTTCATCTGTGCCAATGCAGGCATTGATTTATCCAACACGGACTCCGGGACGGCGGTCTTGTTACCCCTCGATCCCGACAAGTCCGCACGACGCTTGCGTAACGATATTGCTCGCGAACTCGGCCGCGAGGTCGCGGTGGTGGTGACCGACACCTTCGGGCGCACCTGGCGTCACGGCGTGACGGACATCGCACTGGGCTGCGCGGGCATCATCCCGGTGCGCGACCTACGAGGCACGACCGACGCCTACGGCCGAGTACTCGAAGCCACCGAGGTGGCGGTGGTTGACGAAATCGCCGGAGCGGCCGACCTCGTCTTAGGCAAGGCATCTCATTCGCCCATCGCCATCATGCGCGGTCTGCGACCCGAGTTTTTCGGTGAGGGCTCCATCGCGGAACGCGTTACTCGGCGCGCCCACGACGATCTCTTTCGCTAATTGACGCGGTAGGCGTCCCAGGCGTCGGTGATGATTGTCACGAGGTCGGAGCGATCTAAGGTCCAGCCCAAGATGTCCTTCGCGCGCTGATTTGCCGCGACCGCCGCCGCCGGGTCTCCCGGTCGACGAGCGGTGATGACGACGTTGAAGTCGAGGCCCGTCACGTCTCGCACCGTCTCGACGATTTGACGATTGGAGTAGCCGTGACCCGTGCCCAGATTCAAGGTGAGCGACGGGTGTTCGTCCAGAGCGCCAATAGCAAGGACGTGGGCGCGTGCTAGGTCACTGACGTGGATGTAGTCAC
>CAISIU010000101.1 GCA_903885505.1 uncultured Actinomycetes bacterium
CAGAGCTCTTAGAACTCTTCCCCGCCTCGTTGGAACGCTTGCCGGCAAAGCATCTCTGTGCCCGTTAATGGTGCGGGGGATACGCTTCACCCGTGGCAAATGAACTCCCGGGCGGTCCCGTCCATCCCCTTCCGCCCGATCTCCACGAGGGATTGCTGGCAAGTGACGTCGCTCACGCCGCCTGGCTGGACATCACTCCACTCGCTCGCAATGAGTTCATTTGCTGGGTGGAAGACGCCAAGCAGCCTGCCACTCGTGAACGACGTATCCGTCGCACCCGAGAAGAGCTAGAAGAGGGAATGCGCCGCCCCTGCTGTTGGCCCGGCTGTAAGCACCGCGAGCGCAACGGGAAATCGCCCCGCGAGTCACCTCGGTAGAGTTTGAAGGTGGCAAACGGCGCTCGCATCATCGTTATTGCCGGGCTGCCCGGCGCGGGGAAGAGCACTTTGAGCCGCCGCCTCGCTCAGCACGTCGATGTCGCCGCCCACGTCGAAGCCGATCGGCTGCAGGACCTCATCGTCTCCGGCGCGGTACACGGCGACGTCAACGGCATTAGTGACGAAGCGGCTCGCCAGATTCGTCTTCGTCTTCACCATGCCGTGCTGCTCGCTCGCTCTTTTCGCGAGGCGGGCTTCACCGCCATCGTCGACGACATCATCACGGGGCCACGTTTTGACCATCTCCGCGATGAGCTCGGCGACACCCCTTTTTCTTTCGTCATGTTGTTACGCGATCTCGAGGTCATGAAGGAGTCGTGGCGGGCGATAGGTAGCCCCTTCGTCGACTCTTTCGATTGGATTGACGATGAGATTCGCCATCACACCCCGCGAGTGGGCCTGTGGCTCGAGACCACTGGCCGCAGCGAAGATGAAACATTTGCTGAATTAGTGACGCGTCTCGATGAGGCGCGCGTTCAGTGACCATCAACTCGTCGCGTCGATGGCGTGTGGTCGCGCTCGCGATCATCATCGAGGCTCTCGTGGCGGTGGGGGTGATTTGGATTATCCGACCCCATGACGCTGCACCCACGTTTGCCACCTTCCGCGCTCCAAGCACTGCCACCGGTGTCAGTTGGGCGACCGCCACCGTGACGAGCGGCCCGGCCCGTCATAACAGCGCGGTCTCGATGGTCGTGGTGAATGGCTCCGCTCACGCCATGGTGATCACCTCGATTTCTTCATCCGTCGCCGCGACGGGGATGTTGCACGTGGATCGCAATCTCTGCGATCCTCACGAGGTGATGACCACGTTATCGACGATGGAAATTTCCGCACACCGGGGAGTCCATCTGGGCCTTCACGGTGCGGGTGCGATGCTCATGAATGTGCAGTCGTCACTTCACCGAGGCGCGCACGTGACGCTCGTTGTCCGGTGGCTCGATGGCGCGGGCACGCGTCACGTATCGGAGGTGGACGCGACGGTTATCCCCGCCCCCGCCCACCTGCAGTACACCGCGCCTATGGCAATGTGAGAACAGTGTCGGCGATGAAGTGTGCCAACTCTCGCGGCTTCGTGAATTGTGGCCAGTGGCCGGTCGGAAGTTCAATTACCGACACGTCCTCGATGATCTCGTCATCATTGTCCGACCACTCCCAGTACTGATCCGCGGTGAACTCGCAGGCAATCAGCGTGGCCGGGATGGCGAGCCGCGCGGCATTGGTGAGTGTCAGTGGTTCTCGAGCACAGCGAGCAGATTCGGGGTGCACCGACGACAACAAGAGCTCGGCCGCGTCGCCGACGAGGTCGCGAACATCGTCGGGGGTGAAGAAGTCAATACCCGGAAAAGGAATCTCCCCCTCCACTTCTGGCAGTGAGTCATTAACGATGTGACCATTGGTCGGGGGAACAGTGTCCACCAACATCAGGTGACGAACGAGTTCGGGGCGCTGATCAGCAGCGCCATACGCAATATTGCCGCCCGCGGAGTGTCCCACGAGGACGGCGGGCTCACTCAATGCGTCCAGCCACTCGACCACGGCGTTGATTTGGTCAGTGAGTCCCACGTCACGGCGGTGAGGCCAATGGGCCCCGCGGCCCGGAAGGCCAATGGTGTCCGCCGTGATTCCATAGGTTGTCAGGATTTCCTGAACGGTCGCCCACGAGTTGCCCGTCAGCCAAAAGCCAGGAATCAGGAGAATTCGCACAGTGGAACTGTAGGGGATGGGGCCCTGATTCTTACGAGACTCTCATGTGCTCGACCGAGCTCTTCTTATGTGGCGATATCAAGATGATTCCCGTCGGGCAAGGTGCTCGATGCGTCAACGTAAGGAGAGTGGATGAAGAATCCCTTGAAGCAAGTGATCACCATCGCCGCCGTGGCCGCCGCCACGACCGGTGCGGGCGTCGCCCTGATGACGTCGGCCGGCGCCGCCTCCAAGGCGACCCCGCGACACTCGGCCACGGCTCCGTATTCCAGCCGACCACATACGCCGCCCTCGGGACCGAAGGAAACTTCGCTCACTGGCACTGACCTCACGACGGCCACCGCCGCGGTGCAGGCGGCCCTGCCGAGCGGAGCGACCATCGTGCGCATCGAGTCCAACGCCCATGATTCGTACCCCTATGAGGCTCACGTAGTTCTCGCCGACGGCACTCGTGAGATCGTGGAGCTGAACTCCACCTTCGAGGTCATCACGACCATCGCCGACCCGGGCCCCGGCCCGCGTGATGGTGGACCGGCCGATCACCAAGGTCCGCCACCGGGCGGCCCGGAGGGTCGCGGCCACCACTAGAGGCCCCGTTGTTGCCACTCCCCCGCTGCGGTCCGGTGACCTCGGCGGGGGAGTGCTGCTGTCTCGTAGCCTTCGATTATGACGAGTGAGCACTGGGATTCGATGTATCGCGACAAGGGTCGCGTCAACGTCAGCTGGTTCGAAGAGCACCCCCAGCAATCACTCGATCTCATCACTCGATTCGCGCCACCTACCGCGTCCGTCATTGATGTGGGCGGAGGTGCCTCCGACCTGGCGAGCGAGTTACTCGCCGCGAATTTCACCGACGTGACGGTGCTGGATCTCTCCAGCGAAGCCGTCGCTCACTACGCCGACTTAAAGGTGGCCACCGCCGTCGGCGACGTGCGGACCTGGCAACCCCCACGCACCTATGACGTCTGGCACGACCGCGCAGTGGGGCATTTCATGACCTCGCCGGATGATCAACTCGGTTATCTGAGCACCTTGCGTGCCGCCATGGCTCCCTCCGGCATCGCCATCATCGAGGGCTTCGCCCCCGACGGGCCCGAGAGTTGTTCGGGATTGGCCGTGCGACGCGGATTTCCCACCTTGGCGTCGCAATTACTGAGTGACGAGTTCGACTGCCGAGCATCGGGTGGATTCATCCACGTGACCCCCTGGGGAGCCGAACAGGCTTTTGAATGGGTCGTTCTCGCGCGGGTCTAGTCCAGCGATACGATGCGCCGGTGACTACCCGCCTGCGTAATTGCGACCCCGCCCTTCGTCGTGCCTGGCACTCTTTGTGCCGCGACACCGAGATCGGACTTCAGCCCCGTGCCTTTCGACTCTTGGGTGAGGACTGGGTCGTGTGGCGCGATCTCGACGGAACGGCCCGCGTCTTTCGCGACCTCTGCCCCCACCGTCAGGCACCCCTATCGCTGGGCAGTTGCACCGAGGGCACGTTGCGCTGCCCCTATCACGGCTGGTCTTTCAACGCGGAGGGTGCCTGCGTGGATATTCCCGCACTCGGCAGCGACGCGACCTACCCACCTCGCGCGAAGCTCACAGGCCCCGCGGGGGTGCATGAGTCACACGGCATCATCTTCATCGCGCCCGACGAGCCGCTAACTCCGAAGCCGGTGGTCGCGGCGGCAAGTGATCCCACCATGATGCGCGGCGACGTGCCGGTGGAGACCACTCGCGGCGGTGCCGGATTACTGGCGGACAACTTCCTCGACATGGCCCACTTCCCCTTCGTGCACGCGGGCACTTTTGGTGCCGATGAAGTCAGGGAAGTCCCGCCCTATACCGTCACGCGTGACGGCTATCGCTTTGAGGCCGTCTACGAACACGACTTTGCGAATCGTGAAGATCCGAAAGTCGCGACGGGTGAGCACCCGCTCATCCAGCGCCGCCGCCTGACCTATCGCTACACCGCCCCCTTCCACCTCGAGCTCGACATTCATTTTCTGGAGACCGGTGGCACCAACGTCATTGGCTTCTTCTTGACGCCGGTCGATGACGACCACGTGCGCGTCTATTCGTCGCTCTGGCGAAACGACATGAACGGTGACGAGACTTTGATGCAGGCCGCAGTGGATTTCGAAGTCGCGGTGATTGCGGAGGACCTCGCTCTGCAGTCACGATTTGGGCAGCTGTCACTGCCGCTCGATCCCACCATCGAGGTGCACACCCGCGCGGACAAGACGACGATTGAATTACGTCGCATTCTGTCCGAGTTCTGCACGGCCGCGTCGGCCTAACAAAAACCCGGTCACCGAAGTGACCGGGTTTTTTGTAGTTGAGCTGATTAGTTAACGATCAGCTGACCGTTGCTGTAGCGCATCCAGTTCGGCACGCGGGCCGGCGCGGAGCCACTAATGGCCAACGTGGAATTCACGTACTGACCGGAGAAGGACGCCAAGATTCCGAACACACCGGACAAGTCGGCATTCGTGAAGTTGGCGCCCGTCAACAGGTTGGGGTTCGTGAGGCCGGATCCGGGCAGGACCACCTGACCAAGGAAGGTCTGGTAGAAGACGTCGTTCGTAAAGTTGGCTCCACGCATGTCGTCGTTCAAGAAGGTGGCACCCGAGAGGTCAAGGTTCGAGAAGTCGAGTCCCGACAGGTTGGAGAACGCGATGACCACGTTCGGGCCAGCCAAGTAACCCGACACCACACGGTATCCATACGTCACCACTCCGGCTGATCCCGTCAGGCCCGTGGCGGTGGCGTGATACCACTGCGTGCCGCTGAAGTTTGCCCCGGTCACAATGTCCCCCTGGAGGGTGGCATTCGACAAGTCGGTACCCGAGAACGACGCGTTCGTCAGGTTGTCACCGGTGAATTGCGACATTGACATGTTCATGCCCGACACGTTCAGGCCCGAGAGGTCAACGTTCACTATCTTCACGCCTGCGGCAATAAGTGCACCCTTGTAGATGAAGCAGCTACTGGCTTCGTTCGCCAAGTCCGAGGTGGCCGGGTACTGCGTCCAGTTCGGGGTGATGCTGCTGGAGGTGGCGCAGAGGGCGTACGGCGTGCCGCTGATGCCCTTGTTGTCCGCCGCCAACCAGCTGGCGTTCACGAAGCGGGTGTTGGTTTCGTTGTTGTTCAGCCAGAACGAGCCAGTGAAGTCCGTTCCCCATGAGGAGAGGCCCGTCAGGTTGTCACCGATGAACTGGATGCCCAGCGCGTTGTCGGCGTTCAACGAGACGTTGGTCAAGTTCGAACTGTAGAAGCCCGCACCGCGAAGGTCGAGGCCCGACAGGTCCATGTTGACCAAGTTGCCGTTGTCCACGCGGTAGTAGGAACCCACGAGGTTGGAGCAGCGAATCTGACCATCGCCACAGTTGAGGTAGTAGAGGTTCATGACGTAGTTGTTCGAACCCGTCCGAACGCCCGCCACCGACTGAGTGACGTTGAAGGGGACGGACGCAATGGGCGTCTGCGGCGTGGCCGCCGGCGCCAGCGTCAAGTAGACACCGGTCTGCGCACAGCGAGTGACTTCCGACGCCTTACCCGAGCAAATCTGCTTGCCATTGACCGTGAGGACATAGTTGATCGACTCGGAGTTCACCGAGGGGATAACGCCCCAGGTCATGGTGTGTGCGTTGGCGTTGTAGGAACCCTGCGCCGACGCGTTCAGGATCGGACCCGATGAGGACAGCTGGGTCGACACGGTGGCGCTGGAGCCGTTCGCGTTCGACGCGGACGCCGAAATGGTGTACGTCGTGTACAGCGGCAGCGGGCCGAAGCTAAAGCTGCTGGTGTAGGTGAGCGTGCCGTCGGAGTTACGAGTCACCGGCGTTGAGCCCATGTACAACGTGCCCGTCGGGCTCTCGATGTCCAGGTTCAGGTTGCCGACATTGGAACCCGTCGTGAAGCCCCAGTCACTGGGGGCAACCACGTTCACGGTCATGGTGCCGTAGTAGTTGCCGTAGTAGTCCGGCTGAATGGTGATCGCCGAGGTACCCGAGATGGTCGGAACGGCCGGCGGGCCTGACGGGGTGATGCTGTTCGACGAGGTTGACGAGGGCGAGGTGCCCGCGGCGTTAATGGCGGCCACCGTGAAGCTGTAGGCGGTGCCAGCGCTGAGGCCGGTCACGGTCGTCGAGGTCGCGGGGTAGGCCACGGCGAAGGTGGCGTTGCCCGGTGACACGGTGACGACGTAGCTGGTCGGCGTCGAGCCACCGAAGTCGCCCGGAGCCGTCCACGACGCCGTGCCGTTGCCGTTGCCGTTGCTCACGAACGAAGGGTTCGTGGGTCGCCACGTGGTGGCCGCCGGGGTGGCGGAACCCGCAGCCGCGGCCACTGACGTGAGGCCGCTGTAGTTGGTGGCCGTAACTGCGAAGCGGTAGTTAGTGCCGTTGGTCAAATTACCGATCGTGCAACTTGTGCCGGAAGCGTCGGTGGTGCAAGTAGCGCCACCAGGAGTTGCGGTCACGGAATAACGAGTAATCACTGTTCCACCATTCGACGCGGGCGATGACCACGAGATGGTGGCGGACTGATTGCCACTCGTCACCGACGCATTGCGGGGTGCGGACGGCGCGTCCAGCGGGCGCACGGTGCTGGTGAAGTTGGAGCGAGAGCTTTCGCCTACGGCATTGATGGCCGTGACGTAGAAGTTGTAAGTCGTGCCCAAGGTGTAGCCGGTCCAGGTGCAGCTCGTACCAGAGATATTCGAGCAGATCAGGAGGTTGCCCGAGGTGTACACGTTGTAACCGGTGATGGCGCTGCCGCCGTTCGACGACGGGACATTCCATGAAATCGACACCGTGCCCGCCGAGTATGACGCCGCGGCGCTAGCCGGAGATCCCGGCACCGCCACGAACGCAACGGGAGCCGAGGTGCCAGCTGCGGAATTCCCGAGGGCGCTCGTCGCGACGACAGAGGCGGTGTAGTTGGTGCCGTTCGACAGGCCAGAGATGGCGCAGCTCAGAACGTTCGGTAGAACTTGGCACGTCTTGCCACCGGGGCTAAGAGTGACCGTGTATCCCGTTACCGACGCACCACGTGCGCTCGATGCGCTCCATGACGTGGTGATCCTCCCATTCGCACCGCTCGCGGAGACATTGGTCGGAGCGTTCGGCACGTCGCGCGGTGTGACGCTGTTAGTGGCCGAGGATGCCGAGCTGGTGCCGGCCGCGTTTATGGCCACCACCGTGAAGGTGTAGGCGACATTCCACGAGAAGGTGGTGATTTGGGCCGACGTACCCGTGACGCCGCTGGCGACGATGGTGTTGTTCGAAATCACGTTGTACGACGAGACGACGCCCAAGGGGGCGCGCCACGACACGGTGATGGCACCGTTCGAGTACGACGCGCTCGCGTTGGTCGGCGCGCTCGGTGCGCTGTAGGTCGCGGTGGCCGACGACGGTGACGACGGCGACGAGGTACCCGTTGAGTTCGTGGCGGTCACGGTGAAGGTGTAGGTCGTACCCACCGTCACACCAGTGATATTGCACGTCGTGTTGCTAGTGGCGGTGCAGGTCTTGTTACCCGGCGACGAGGTCACGGTGTAACCGGTGATGGTGTCATTGCCGTTGTCTGACGGAGCGGTCCACGAGACCACAATCTTGTTGCCGCTCAACGTCGCGGTCACGCCGGTGGGCGCCTGAGGAACGGCGGTGGACACGTAGGTCGAGCTCGTCGCGCCGGTGCTGTTGCCGGCGACATTGGTCGCCACCACGGTGAAGGTGTACGAGGTGCCCTTCGCCAGGTTGGTGATCTGACAGCTCGTGGCGCCGTTGCTCGCGGTGCAGGTCTTGCCACCGGGGGTCGAGGTCACGGTGTAGCTCGTAATGGCCGATCCACCGTTGTTGGCGGGGGCGGTCCAGCTAATCGTCACGTTGGTGTGCGGGTTACCAATGCCGTTGTTTTGACCGTTGGTGTTGGTAGTGGTCACCACGACATTGGTCGGTGCGTCGGGATTGTTCGGCGTCGTGCCGGCCGCGCTCGAGGCGGGTGCCGACGTGCCCGTGGAGTTCGTGGCGGTGACGCTGAAGGTGTACGACGTGCCCTTCGTGAGACCCGAGATGCTGCAGGACTTAGCCGTGGTGGTCGTGCAGGTCTTGTTACCCGGCGACGAGGTCACCGTGTAACCGGTGATGGGGTCGTTACCCGTGTTGGTGGGCGCGGTCCAGCTGATGGTTGCTGAGGTGGAGCTGAACGAGGCGGTGACGCCGGTCGGCGCACCGGGCGCCGTCGTTGTCGTGAACTTGCTCGGTGCCGATTCCTTACCTTCGCCGACGGCGTTGCGAGCCTTCACCGTGAAAGTGTGCTCTTTGCCCTTGGACAGACCAGTGATCTTGCAGCCCGTTGAACCCGAGGTGGCCGTGCAGCTCTTGCCGTCCGGCTGCTCGTACACGGTGTAACCGGTGATGGAGGAACCACCGTCAGAGTCTGGCGTGGTCCACGTGATGGTGAGTTGGGTGCCGTCGGGTCCCGAGTTGCCGTTGTTCTCGTTGTCGCCCTTGTCCCCGCCGTTGCCGCTGCCGCTGGACGTACCGGGCGCCTCGTTGATGTCCTTGGGCTCGCTGGGCTCACTCGGTGCCTTGTAGGAGGAGGAGACGCCGGCGACGCTGTTGCCGATCGCGTTCGTCGCGATGACGGAGAAGGTGTAGCTCGATCCCTTCGTCAGACCCGAGATGGCGCATGAGCGGGTAGAGGCGTTCGTTGAACATGTCTTGCCCGACGGTGTCGAGGTCACGGAGTATCCAGTGATGGATGATCCACCGGTGGAGGACGGGGCCGACCACGTCAAGGTTCCGCTGAGGGGGCTGCCGGAAGTGGCGCTAAAGCTCACACTGGTCGGAGCACTCGGTGCGGTCGAGGCGTGAGCGACGACGCTGGCCGACGCCGCGCTAATGGGCGCGAGGAAGGCCGCGGCGGCAATGGCCAACGACGACATGATTTTGGGCGTGGAAAGACGTGAAATGTTCGGCATAGCCGTACATTGTAAGAGAACTATTTTGCCGTCGTTATTCGCCTTTGAAAATAAAGGAGATTATGTCAATAATCCCTGATCAAAAGGGGTGGTTACCCAGAGGCGGAAATTACGAGGTCACCAAGGGGGCGTTAAACATCCATCGGATGGAGAATTGGTCGAGACAGGTGCCCCAATACGTCCCCCAAAATTGCGGCGTCAACGGGTTGATGTCGCTGCCGTTGTCACTCAGTCGATCAAAGACGCGCTGAGCTTCCTCGAGGGTGTCGAACTCCAACTGAATGGTGATGTTGTTGCCCACGCGCAAGTGGTGTCCCATGGAGCTGAGCATGTCCGTCGCCATCAACACGTGGCCGCCGAGAATGGGTAGCTCAATGTGCAGAATCTTTTGTTTGTCCTCGTCGCTGAGTGGCGGCATACCCTCGACGTCGCCAAAGCGTTGGATGGGTCCACGAAAGTCGCCGCCGAAAACGGAGCGATAGAAGGTGAACGCCTCCAGGGCTGTCCCCTCGAAATTGAGATACGTCGCGACGCCGGCCATGTCCTACCCCTTTCGTTAACCGAAGAAGTAGTGGTCCACTATTTCCAGCATGAGATTATCCCAGGCCTCAGGATTGACCTCGCTACCAGGGATTTCAATGATGACGCGACCGGTAATCACGCTGAGATACCACGGTCCAATGGCCGCCGGATCGACGGTCTCGCGAATGAATCCTTTGGCCTTCACGTCGGTCCACAACTTTTCGGTGTCCGCGAACATTGAATTTTGTTCATCGGCGATGGCTCGCTGCAGGGCGGGCCGGGCGTATGCCGAACCGAGGACGTTCACGCGTGACCATCGCGCCTCGACGCGCGACGACGAGAAAACCTCCGTGAGAAAAGTCTTCAAATAGTTTCGGAGCTCGTCGCGACTCTGGCACGCGCGCACTTCCACCATGTGGCTCGCCATGAAGTCACGAGCGCTGCGGATGTAGCGCGCTGCTTGTGCCGCGGCAATGAGGCCGTCGCGATCGCCGTAGTAGTGGTACACCGCCGTCACGGCGAGTCCCGCATTTTGCGCGAGCTCGTTGACGCGCACGGCCGCTTCGCCGCCCGATTCGATCATGTCGATCGCGGCGTTCAGAATTTTCTCGGCGCTCTCCTGGCTCATGGGCGCCTACTCTAGAAGGGTGAATGGTAATGAGCCGCTAAACAAAGTTCGACAGGTTCACTACCGAGCTCTTTTACCTGATGATCACCTCATTTTCGCCTCCCTGCGCCAGGCCGCACTGACCGGTGAGCCCGATGCCTTCGGGGCCACGTGGGCCCTCGAGTCGCAGCGGTCTGAGGATGAATGGCGGGGATTCATCGCGAATCGGACGATTTTTGTGGCCTTTGACGGTACCGAGGCGGTGGGTATCGCTGCCGGTGGTGATCGCGAGGCGCGGCCCGACGCTCGCGGGCTGTACTCCATGTGGGTGCACCCGTCGATGCGCGGTACCGGCGTGAGCGCTCGCCTCATCGCTCTGGTCGAGGACTGGGCGAGGACGTCGGGCGCAACCTATCTCGCGCTTGACGTGGTGACCCATCTCGAGCATCCACGCGCCTTGTATCGACGATGTGGTTTCGTCGAAACGAGTCGCTTCTCGATGATGCAGCGTGACCCGTCGATCTCCCTCGTGGAAATGCAAAAGGACTTGAGATCGTGACCTTCCTCGTGCAGCACTTCTCTGACGCGACCGAACTACACGAACTGCGTCGCCGGATTTTGCGTCACAACGACCCCGCCATCTCGGTGCACGACCCTCGCGATGTCGAAGAGGCCGCCATCCACCTCGCCATCGTCCGTGACGAGCACGTCGTCGTCTGCGGTTCGCTCTACCCCTCGACCAGTCCCCTCGATGAGTCGGTTGACAGTTACCAGCTTCGCTACATGGCAGCTGATGACTCGGTTCGGGGCAGTGGTGGGGGCCGCGCACTCCTCGAGCGCGCCGGTGACATCGTTCTGTCGCGCGGTGTCGAGCATCTGTGGGCTAACGCTCGCGACACGGCGCTTGGCTTTTACCTCGCGACCGGGTGGACGGCGGTGCCCGGCAGCGAACACTTGAGTAAGGAAACGCAACTACCTCACACCGTGGTAGTGAAGAGTCTGCGCTCGCACTAGTCGCGTGCGAGACTGACAGAGTGAGTCGCATTGGAAATCTCTACGGACCGGACGCCACTTTTCTCGGCGTCCCCGCGGCCGATCCGGACGATCGCGCCAGTTGGGAACAGGCCCAGGCGGTCATCGTTGGTGCCCCCTTTGATGGCGGCACCTCGTATCGCTCCGGTTGTCGTTTTGGACCGCAGGCCATGCGTATCACCGACTACTTGCCGCACGATGGTTCGCGTCCCTCCCTCGCTCTCGGGGTTGACCCGCTGACGGAATTAGGCGTGGTCGACATCGGCGACGTGGAGATGCCCTCCGGCGACACCGAATTGTCGCTCACCCGTCTCGAAGCACAAGTCGCCGAGCTGGCGGCCGCGAACATCATCCCCATCATTCTCGGGGGCGACCACACCATCGCGTTGCCCGATGTCACGGGGATAGCTCGTCACGTGGGATTTGGTCGCGTGTCGGTGATTCACTTTGACGCCCACGCCGACACGGCGGACATGCAGTTTGGCTCCCTCTACGGACACGGCACGCCCATGCGTCGCTTGATTGAGTCCGGTGCGTGCCGCGGCGATCGTTTCTTGCAGATCGGCCTTCGTGGATACTGGCCCGAAGACGACACCTTGCAGTGGATGGCCGATCAGGGCATGCGTAGTTTCGAGATGAGCGAAATCGTCGCCCGGGGATTGGATGCCGTGCTCGACGAGGCCTTCGCGATCGCCACCGATGACTGTGATGCGGTGTTCTTGTCGGTGGACGTCGACGTGGTCGACCCGGGCAGCGCACCCGGCACCGGCACGCCCGAGCCGGGCGGCCTCACGAGTCGACAGCTGCTTGATGCCGTGCGCCGCATTGCGATGGAGCTCCCGCTCGCGGGCATGGACGTGGTGGAAGTCGCTCCGCCCTATGACCACGCGGAGATCACGGCCTTCCTCGGTAATCGCGTGGTTCTCGAGGCCCTTGGCGGAATTGCGTGGCGCCGCGCGAAAGCAGCGGGACGCGCGGTGCGAGACCCCGCATCGCCGCTGCTGCAGCGTTAACGCATCGACGCGAGGATCTGTTCCACCAGTTCGTCGCTGGTGTCGGGGTGAAGGAAAGCCAAGCGCGCAATGGTTTCGCCCTCCCACTTGGTCGGTGTGACGAAAGCCACTTGATCGCGCAGCAGTTGGTGACTCCACTCGGTGTAATCCTCGTTCGTCCACCCTGGTCGGCGATACAGCACAATGGACAGCGACGGGTCGCGCACCAGTTCGACGTGATCGAGCGCCTCGATGCGCTCGGCAGCGCGAGTCGCCAAGTCAATCGCCGCCTCGACGGCGTGTTCGTATCGCTCGACACCGTGGGTCATGAGGGAGAACCAGAAGGGCAAGCCGCGCGCGCGACGTGACAGGTGGATGGCGAAGTCCGACGGGTTCCAGTCCACGTCACCGCTAGGCGATGAGTCGTGCAAGATGTCGAGGTATCCCGCTTCTTGCGTGTGGACCGCACGGGCCAGGGCCGGGTGTCGATACACGAGGGCCGCACAATCAAGCGGCGCGAAGAGCCACTTGTGGGGGTCGACGATGAAGCTGTCGGCGTGGCGAATGCCGCTCACCGTGTCGCGATAGCTCTCCGAGAAAATCGCCGCGCCGCCATACGCCCCATCGACGTGGAACCACATGTCGTGGTCGCGGCAATACGAACCCAGGCCCTCGAGGTCATCGATGATGCCCGCATTGGTGGTGCCGCAAGTGGCGACGACACCAATGACCGTTTCGGGGTGTGGGTCGGCCGCCAAAGCTGCCGTGAGGTTCTCGAGCGTGAAGCGGTGATCGTCCGGTTCCACGAGGAGAGCGCCAATGCCGAGCACGTGCAGGGCTCGACCCACACTGGAGTGAGCGTCGGCGCTGATGGCGAAACGCGCCTGATGGCGCTCCAGGCCCGGGCGACGAGCCACACCGACGTCGCGGCCCACCGTGAGGCCCGAGAGATTGCCAATAGATCCGCCGCTGACAAATGCGCCACCGGATCCCTGGGGCATGCCGGCACGCTCGGCAATGAACTCCAACGCTTGGTTTTCGGCGACGACGACGCCCTGGCTCTCCAGCCAGCTGGTGCCGTTCAGTCCGGAGCACGCGACCACCATGTCGAAGAGCAACGAGTTCTTGGTGGGGGCATTGGGAATAAAGGCTAAGAAGCCCGGTGAATCAATGGAGATGACGGCTGGGGCCATGTGCTCGCGGAAGTGCTGCAAGATGGTCTGCGGCGCGTGACCCTCAGAGGTGATGGGGATAACGGTGGTGTCATTCGCCATGGACCCGAGGTCGAGCGGGACCGGATTTTCACTGAGGCGCTCGCGGCAGTAATCGAAAATCTGCTGGGCGAGTTCAGTATCGAGTTGGAACATGGGGTCGCCCATGGCTCTCCTTAAGTTGGTCGCCTCTGCCGGTGAGGACTGTCGATGTTAGGGGTGGCGTTGCCGCCACGGTGTCGATACCAGAAGTGACGGCTTAGTGAGACTTGGGCCCATTACTTTGCTCAATGGTCCGGTCACCAATGCGATGCAGCAAAGTGAGGCCAATCACCATCACGATGATGAGGCCACCGTTGATGCCCAATTCGATCATGGCTCGACGAAATTCGGTGTTCGAGCCCGCCGCCTCGGAACTGAGCGACGCGGAGATAGTCAGGATGTGGCGAACATTGGCGATGATGCCGATCACGAGGAAGGGCCCGACCTGAAAGCCGCCATCGCCGAAGTGGGCGGTGATCGTGCGCAGAATTTCCAAAATGATGACGACGAACAACACGTTGTTCAGCGACGTCAATAGCGCGCTGGGGAACAACGGGTGAATCGTGAAGATCTGTCGAATCGACTCGTAGAGCACAGCACCGGCAATGCCGATGAGGGTCAACGACACGACCAGTTGAATGAGGTCCTCGCCGCCTTCCATGAGTAACTTCGGAAAAATCCGACCCATCGGACGAGGCTCGCGGTGGCTCGGCGTCGTGTCGCTCATCTGACTATGTCCTCTCCACGATGTTGTTGCGCCGTCATCCTACCGACGACAACGCGCGATTACGGGGTAGGCGCCGGCCATAGACGTCCGACTACTCGTAAGGTCACCGAGAGAATGGGCCCAATAGCCACGGCAAAGATGATGGTTCCCACCCCGAAGGCACCGCCCATCGCGATGCCCGCCAGCAACGCAGTTAATTCGATGGCCGTGCGCAGACGCGCAATAGGGAGGTTGAAGCGGCGACCCATACCCACCATCAGACCATCGCGGGGTCCCGTGCCCATGGCGCAGGACAAATACAGCGCACCACCGATCCCAATGGCCGCGAGGCCACCCAGCATCATGACGACGTGCATCATGCCACTGCGAGCGCCGGGTAGCACCAGGTATCCGAGTTCCAGAAAGACGGGAATAACGGTGAGGTTGGCGATAGTGCCGAATCCGGGTCGCTGACGCAGGGGCCACCATCCCGAAAAGACGCCGCAGGACACCACGAACGTGGCCCACCCCAAAGTCAATCCCGTGGCGTGGGCCAGTCCGGTGGCAAAGACCGTCCAAGGGGCCGCACCCGCGTTGCTGCGCACCATAAGAGCCTCGCCCGTGCCGAAGATGGCCAAGCCCCCGATCAATATGAACGCGGTAAGAGGTCGGGCTCGCCACGGCGAGGCCGCGCGAAAGGTGACCTCGTCGACGCGTGGGGCGAAGTATTTCCAGACGGGAGCTCCTCGAAGCGTCATTAGGTGACCGGGTTCTTCTGGCGAAATGCGGGGTCATCGTATTCGCGATGGTGCATGACCTCGACAAGGTGAGAGACCGCGACGTCGACATCTCGAAACGAGAGGTACAGCGGAGTGAATCCGAATCGTGCGATATTCGGCGCGCGAAAATCGCCAATGACGCCGCGAGCAATCAGGGCCTGCACGATGCCGTAGGCCTCGTCATGACGCCAACTCACTTGACTCGCTCGACGATGGTGCTCTCGAGGAGTCACGAGTTCAAATACTCCGGGCAGACGTTCTTCCACTTCGGTGATAAAGAAGTCGGTGAGCGCGAGACTCTTGCGACGGAGGACATCGAGCGATATCCCCTCAAAGACGTCAAGTGCACCGGCGAGTGCCGAGAGGCCCACGACGGACGGAGACGACGTGACCAAGGCGCGAATGCCGGGGGCTTTTTCGAAGGTGGGCTCAAAATCGAAGGGCCGGGCATGGCCGAGCCATCCCGGTAAGAAATTGGTGAGCGAGTCCAGCCACTGAGGCGCCACGTACGCAAACGCGGGGGCACCGGGGCCACCATTTAGATACTTGTATCCGCAGCCCGCCGCGAAGTCGGCCCCGTGTTCGTGCACGTGGAGCGGGACTGCGCCGGTGGAGTGGGCGAGGTCCCAGATCATGAGTGCACCATGCGCGTGGACGAGTGCCGACATGTCTGCCATGTCCAGCAGCTCGCCGGTGCGGTAGTCCACGTGGGTGAGCAGAACCACCGCCACATCATCATCGAGCGCCTCCGCGAGAGCCGCTCGCGTGGTTCGCCGCACCGTGATGTCGCGACGTGTGGCGGCGGCGACACCGTCGGCGATGTAAAAGTCGGAATGAAAGTTGTCACTGTCGGTCACGATGACGTGACGGTCGGGCCGAAGCGCGAGAGCGTTGGCGAGCAGTTTGGCGATGAGAATGGTCAAAGTGTCGGTGACGATGACGGTGTCGGCGGGCGCACCGATGAGCGGCGCGAGACGATTGCCGAGGGTGATGGGCAGATCCATCCAGCCTGCCGAGTTCCAACTACGAACGAGTCCGGCGGCCCACTCGTGAGTGACGGCGTGGTTGATGCGCGATATCGCCGTGTGCGAGACGGGCCCCAGTGAGTTGCCGTCAAGGTAGATCACCCCGTCGGGAAGGATGAATTTGTCACGGCGACTCGCGAGGGTGTCGGCACGATCGCGCTCGCCCGCAGAAATCTGTGTCATGGCACCTCACTAAGAACGTCACTTCCCGTTCCGGTGACGGACAGGTCGTGGGGAGAAAATTCAGTCGTCAAACTACGTTGAGTACCCACGAGTCCGCACGTGAGAGTCCCATGAGAAAAATTCCCCCTCGGCGCAGTAGGCGGAGGGGGAATTTTCGTGGCGGAGGGAGTGGGATTTGAACCCACGGTGAGTTGCCCCACGACGGTTTTCAAGACCGTTGCATTCGTCCGCTCTGCCATCCCTCCAGCCGTACACGCTACCAATTAGCGACAGGGGTCTCTCCGAGGGCTTAGGCGCGCGTGGCGCGTAAGCGTCGTCGCAGCGATTCCGGCAAGGCGCGAAAGACGGCCGCGCCCACGGGGCGAAGTGGCGCAAGGATTCGAACAGCGTGTCGCGTCAGCTTCAACCACCACGTGCGCCTTCCCAGCTGCTCTCGCCGAACGAGCCAGGCGTCGCTGAGAGTCACGTCACTGAGAGCACCCACAATCTCACCTGCGGCGTCATGGTCGTGTTGTAGTCGTTGGCGAATGGAGTTGCCCTGTGCTCGCGCTGCGTCACGGGGCATGACGAGCGCGTGGCGAAGTTGCTCGGCGGCGACGGCAATATCGGGATCTCCCCACCACGCATCATCGGGATAGGGAGTGTTGTCGTAGCCCGAGTCGCCGACTCGCACCATGGTGACCGGCACGGGGAAGAAAGCTCCGTGGAAGTTGTCGTGCAGCCCGGAATAGTCGCTGTAGACCACCGGAATGCCATGAACGGCGGCCTCCAGTGGCGTTAGTCCCAAGCCTTCTGAACGGGGCAAGGTCACGTACGCCGCGGCGTTCGCGACCAGATCGCGATACTCCTCATCGCTCAGGTGATCATCAATCAACCTGGTACGCGGGCTACGCGCGATGAGTTCCATCAACTCTTCGCTTGCCTCGCCCGCGAGTGCCATGGTCTTGAGTACCAATGAGTGCCCCGGGAAGTCGTCCGCCACGGCCGCCCACGCCCGCAGCACCGCTTCGGGATTCTTTCGGCCCAGTCGACTACGGGCATCAAGAATTGATAAGACGTAGGGCCCGCGCGACGACTGAGTGGTCGCCTCATTGTCCGCGAGATACGCCGGATTAGTCAGAGCGAGCACGCCGACGGAACACGAGAGTGCCGAACTAAAGGCGCTCGCCGACCAGGGTGACAAGGCGTAGACCGTATCGATGTTGAAGTCGCGCGCCACGGCCACGGCAAGCGGTGGGACCTGCTCGAGTTCCCACGCCCACAACACGTGGAGTCGGCGAGGGGCGTGTCGCAGGAGGGGAGCGAGATCTCCCTGCGCAAAGAAGTTGACGACGGCGAAGGTGTCCGCATCGCTGCTCGCCATGGGCCAGCGGGCGGCGAGCAGTGGCGACAGGTACGACGGCCGATTGGTGGGTAGGTCAATAACGTCGATGGCGACGTAGCGTCCTTGTTGCGTGAGCAGATCGTGCGACCATCGGGTGAGGAGTCCCATCGATGCCTCATACGCGTGGTATCCCACCAGTCGAAACGCGACGGCACCCTCGACAGCAGTGCGAACGAGATCACGAAGTTCGTGGCTCCAGGGAGCGGGGTCGAGGAGTGCCCGCGAATCACTCGACAGCGCCCAGTCGGCCATGTCGGTTGCCGAGCGATCAAAGGTGGTGGGCGACGCGCGAAAGAATGCGGCGACACCGTTCGGAATGCCACAGAGCGAGGGGTGTGTGGCCCAGGCGCGTACCACGTCGTCGATATTCGATACGTCGGCGGGATACATCGACGAGAAAATCTCCTCGTGAGACGACCCAGCACGTATGTGAATCTCGATATCGGTCGCTAACCAGCGCCGCCACGATTCGGGCCAACGAGCCTGCGACAAAGCGTCGGTCAGGCGTGGGCCCACACTCGGGTCGTCCATAGTCACAGCCTACCGACGACCCGAAAGTGATTTAGGCGTTGCGATTCTTTTCGCTCTTAATGAGACGAGCACGCGTGTTGGCGTCGAGGACGACCTTGCGCAGTCGAATGGTCTTCGGCGTCACTTCGACGGCTTCGTCATCCGCGATGAACTCCAAGGCCTGCTCCAGCGACAAGACGGTCGGTGGGGACATGCGCTCGGTGTTGTCGGAACCCGAGGCTCGCATGTTCGTGAGCTTCTTTTCCTTGGTGGGGTTCACGTTCATTTCGTCGGCACGTGAGTTCTCACCAATGATCATGCCTTCGTACACGTCAACACCCGCGTCGACGAACAAGATGCCGCGCGCTTCGAGGTCAATCAAGCAGTACGGGGTCGTCACACCGGAACGGTCCGCCACCATGGTGCCCTTGAGGCGGTGACGAATTTCGCCGACCCAGGGGGAGTAACCGTCAAAGACGCTGTTCAAGATGCCGGTGCCGCGCGTTTCGGTCATGAATTCGGTGCGCACGCCGACGAGGCCGCGAGCGGGGATACGCCATTCGAGGCGCACCCAGCCGGTGCCGTGGTTGACCATGTCGAGCATGGAGCCGCGACGCTGGCTGAGAAGAGCGGTGACGTTACCGACGAATTCTTCAGGGATGTCGACGGTAACGCGCTCGAAGGGCTCGTTCAGCACACCATCGACTTCCTTGGTCACCACGCGGGGCTTGCCGATGGTGAGTTCGAAGCCTTCACGGCGCATCGTTTCAATCAAGATGGCGAGTTGGAGTTCACCACGACCCTGGACCTCCCAGGCGTCGGGACGGTCGGTGTTCAAGACGCGCAAGGACACGTTGCCGATGAGCTCCTTGTCGAGGCGGTCCTTGACGACGCGCGCCGTGAGGAGCTTGCCTTCGCGACCGGCGAGGGGCGAGGTGTTGATACCAATCGTCATGGACAAGCTGGGCTCATCCACGGTGATCAACGGCAAAGGCTGAGGGTTCTCGGGGTCGGCCAAGGTTTCACCAATGGTGATCTCCTCGAATCCCGCGACGGCGACGATGTCACCGGGACCGGCCGATTCGGCCGGCACACGCTCGAGCGCTTCGGTGATGAATAGTTCGGTGACCTTGGCGTGCTCGATGGTGCCATCTCGACGGCACCACGCAACGCGAGCGCCACGCTGCAGCGTGCCATTGACCACGCGGCACAGGGCCAAGCGACCGAGGTAGGGCGAGGCGTCGAGGTTGCAGACGAGGGCCTGCAGGCCGTGGCCTTCTTCGTATTCCGGCGCCGGAATGGCGTCGTGAATCAACTGGAAGAGCGGCTCGAGGGTGCCCTCGCCGGCGGTCCAGTCACTGCCGGCCCAGCCCTGCTTGGCCGAGGCGTACATCACGGGGAAACTGATCTGGTCTTCATCGGCGTCGAGGTCCAAGAAGAGTTCTTCGACTTCGCTGACGACTTCCTCGACGCGAGCGTCGGGACGATCCACCTTATTGATGAGCAAAATCACCGGCAGGCGACGAGCCAAGGTCTTACGCAGCACGAAACGGGTTTGCGGCAACGGGCCTTCAGCCGCGTCGACCAGCAAAATCACGCCGTCCACCATCGCCAGTCCGCGCTCGACTTCGCCACCGAAGTCGGCGTGGCCGGGGGTGTCGATGATGTTGATCGTGGTGCCGTTCCAGTTCACGGCCGTGTTCTTGGCCAAGATGGTGATGCCCTTTTCGCGCTCCAAGTCGCCAGAGTCCATGACGCGGTCCACGGCGTCGCCGTGGGTCGCGAAGGAACCGGTTTGGCGCAGCATGGCGTCGACCAAGGTGGTCTTGCCGTGGTCAACGTGGGCGATAATGGCAATGTTTCGAAGAGAGTCGCGAAGTGTCATGAACGCTTCAGGCTAGTTGGCGCTCGCCCTCCCGAGGGGAGCCCACGGCACCAGCCAGCACTTTGGACGCCGCCGTGAGGTCACGAATACCCGCGGCAATGGTGATTTCGTCGCTATTGAGGGCCAGGGCCATGCCCGCCTGCGGCCAAATACCCACGATTCGTGCGGGTCCCGCCTCGCCACGTGCCGCCACGGTGGCCATCGCGAGGTCCGCTCGCAGTCCGGCGCCGGCCGTCGAAGAGGGCGCACCGCCACGCACCCGCACCATCACCGACCCGTCCTCGGTCAGCAGATCGCGGCGCGCGCGCCACGACGTGCGACAGGTGGGCAGGTCGAGATAGAGGTCAGACGACGCGGTGAATCGTGCGAGTGAACGCTCGGCGAGGTCGCAGATATCCGAGGCCCACGCGACCGCTTCAGCTGTGATGATGCCTTGAGCCACGGGTGACTGCTCGGCTATCCACCACGACAAGGTGCCGCGATTCGCCCAGCCGCGAGCGGCGAGCTCTAGGTGACGCCCCATTTCTGAGCGCACGGCGGCCGCGACGGTGCGCTGCCGGCCACTGATGACGAGACTGGCGGCCGCATTACCCAAGGTGCGGCGCGTCTTTCGCACCGACCAGACGAAGGGGGTCGGTGGGGTGCCGGCTTGTTCAATGGTCCACGCGTCGACGCGACGTGGGGTGGTGCCGTGGCGACGGTGCGACTCGATGATGGCGGCGAAGCGCGCGTCATCGATCACGACGCCCTCGTGGGTGGGCTCACCGGTAGCGGCCATGAGCTCCGCAGTGTCGAGGCGATACGAGATGAGGTTCATGAGGGGCCAACTCCCGGAAGTTCAGACACGGCGAGGCGAAGTGACTCGTGGGTCACGGGGTACAGAGCACTGTCACCGGTGGCGGTAGACAATCCCGCGACGCAGGTGGGGGCGACGCCACTGCGCAGGGTTTCCACGAGGGCGTGGTAGCGCAGGCGTCGTTCGAAACGCTCGTCGAGTTCGGCGGTGGTGACGTCGACGAGGGCGAGTCCCGTCGCCACGGTGCCGACGACGAGGTCGTTCACGTCACGAAGGGTGAGATAACCCACGCGCGCGGCGGAACGCACCGCGGCGCGCGGACGCCACCCGTCGGGAATGTGTCCCAGCCGTTCGGCGAGGACCTGAGAGTGCGACGAGAGATCGGCGTGCAGGCGCGCCCGTTCGTCCGCGCTGAGGTGACGCAAGAATTCCACGAGGTCGCCCTCGCCGTCGTAGCTCTCGAGGGCATCGATGGCGTCACGCACGGCGTGCGTGGAGTGCAGGCCCACCGAGCGAAGGCGAACGAGCTGCGTAATGAGTGCGCCGCGCAACATGGCCAGTGACGGGCCACTCGGCCCTCCATAGCCATCAATGTCACGCGGAAAAATCGTGCGACACGGTCCGGGGAGCCCCTCGACTACATCGCGAATCTGCAGAATCTGCTCGCCCGACATGGTCGCGTCGTCGTGGCGCGCGGCACGCAGGAGATCGGTCACGGTGGGGGAGGTCATCAGCAGCACACCGACAGCCAACTGCGTGGCTGTGACACGCCCTAGTCTGGGTTGATGTTCGCCGTCACCACCGCTTTCGCCATTGTTTTCGGGGTTTTCTGCGTGGCGATTGCTGTCTGGGCAGTTCTGACTGTTCGATGGGCGATTCGCCGTGATCGCGCCTCGCGCGTGTCACAGCCATCTGATGAACTGACCTGATGGTCATCGCTTCGTCGACGCTGCACCCCGTCATCAGCCGCTGGCTGGACGTGCGCTTTCCCGATGGCCCGACGCTGCCACAGCGAGAGACCTGGCCCCTGTTTGACACCCCGGGCGACATTTTGGTGGCGGCTCCCACCGGTAGTGGCAAGACCCTGACCGCCTTCGTCCCGCTGCTCGATCAACTATGGCGCCGCGAGACGGTGTCGCCGGGGTATCGCGTGCTCTATCTCTCCCCGCTTCGCGCCCTTGCCACCGACATTCGCGACAACCTGGTGCGACCCCTCGAGGAGATGACGCAGCTCGCGATGGAGATGGGCGAGCCCGTGGTCGATATTCGCGTCGACGTGCGTACCGGGGACACGGACCGCGCCGAGCGCGATCGACAACGGCGAAAGCCCGGACAGATTTTGGTGACGACACCGGAGACTCTGGCCATCTTGATGAGCAGTGACTCGGGTCGTGAATCACTGCGACACCTCGAGACGGTGGTCATCGACGAAATTCACGCGCTGTGTCGCGATAAGCGCGGCAGTCACATGTCCTTGGCGCTCGAACGACTCGATCGCTTCGTGAGCGAAACCACGGGTCGTCCCCCGCGACGGGTGGGTCTATCGGCGACGCAAAAGCCCCTCTCGCTGGTGGCGAACTTCTTAAGTGGCCACCATGACGGACGGCCCGACACGCGCATCGTCGATGCCGCCGCGCCTCGTCACGTCGACCTCGACATCATGTTGCCGGGTACCGACCTCGACTCGATCATGTCGCAGGAGCAATTTGCGGACGTGCTGACATCGTTGATGCAGGTCATCATCGAGAACCGCACCACGTTGATTTTCGTGGGCTCACGACGATTCGCGGAACGCTTGGCCTATCGCCTGGCGGAGCAGTTGGAAAATGACGGCATCATGGCCGATGCGAGTTCCGTCGTGGCTGCGCATCACGGCTCACTCGCCCACCCCAAGCGAAAAGAACTAGAACGTCGCCTTAAGGCCGGCGAGCTCAAGGCGCTCGTGGCGACGGCTTCACTAGAACTCGGCATTGACGTGGGTCCGGTGGACATGGTCTGTCAGATTGGCTCGTCGCGGTCCATCGCGACCTTCTTGCAACGCATTGGTCGCGCGAATCACCGTGTCGGGGGGACGCCGCGCGGACGCCTCTATCCCCTGACGAGGTCGGAATTGGTCGAAATGGTGGCCATGCTCGATTGCGTGCAGCGCGGGGAGCTGGATGCGGTGGAGATCTACCCCCAACCGCTGGACGTCATGATTCAACACCTCGTGGGTGAAGTGGGCGCTCGCGGCGAAGACACCCCGCAGGCCTTGATGTCCATGGTGCGAAGCGCGCACCCCTATCGAGATCTCACCGACGACGACTTTGCGAAGGCCCTAGAGCTCACCGCGCACGGCATCACTCTCGGCCACGGGGTGAAGGGGGCTCACCTCTTTCATGACGAGGTCAATCATCTGGTGCGGCCACGCCGCTCGGCACGCATGACGGCACTTAATAATTCGGGCACCATTCCCGACACCGGTGACTACGCCGTCGTCGTGAGTGACACCGAACAAAAAGTCGGTGCGGTGAGCGAAGAGTTCGCCGTGGAGTCCAGCCCCGGTGACATCTTCGTGCTGGGGTCCCAGTCGTGGCGTATCGAACGAGTGGAGACCGGCAAGGTGCGCGTGAGCGACGCCGGCACCGCGACGCCCACGGTGCCCATCTGGTTTGGAGAATCACCCGCGCGCAGCGTGGAACTGTCCCAGTCAGTGGCGCGCCTCTATGAAGAGCTCACCGAGCCTCTGGCAGCGCGCGACCTCGAGGCGGCGATGGACTACCTCACGCGCATCAGTGGGGTCAATCGTGAGGCGGCGCGACAAGTGGCCGCCTACGTCTCGCAGGCGCTGCAAGAACTCGGTTCCTTGCCAGCTCGCGACCGATTGGTGGTGGAGCGCTTCTTTGACGAGACGGGCTCCGCGCACCTCGTGGTGCACAGTCCTCGCGGCGCGCGAGTGAACCGCGCGCTCGGCCTCGCGATGCGCAAGAAGTTTTGCGTGACTTTTGACTTCGAACTTCAAGCCGCTGCGGATGATGACGCTTTCATGATCGCGCTCGGCCCGCACCACTCCTTCACTCTCGACACGGTGATGCCCATGGTGCGCTCGTATCACGCCCGCGACACCTTGGTGCAGGCGGTGCTGCTCTTGCCCATGCTGCAAAGTCGCTGGCGCTGGAACTGCGGCCGCTCTTTCGTGATGCGCGTGCGTAGCAATGGCGCCGCGGTCCCCATCAACATTCAGCGCATGGCGGCGGTGGACTTGATGGCGGCCGTGTGGCCGTCACTGGCCGCGTGCCAGGAAAATGCTCCCGCCGGGCCCGTGCCGGTGCCCGATCACGTCTTGGTGCGCCAGACCGTCGAGGATGTGCTGCACGAACCACTCGATATTGATGGACTCATGACTTTGCTCGCGGAGATTGAGTCAGGTGCGGTGACCGCGCATCTGGTCGATCGACCCACCGCGTCGGTGCTCTCGCACGGCATCGTGAACGGCAAGTCCTTCACCTTCCTCGACGACACCGAGGCCGCGGAGCGTCGCAGTCGCGAGGTCTACACCCCCCGCGGAACCGCGGCGCTCGGCGCTGATGGTCTGCCCCTGGTGCAGGAGCGCTCCGCGCTGGAACCCGATGTCGTCACTGACGTCATGAGCAACCTGACGCCGCTCGTTCGCTCGAGTGACGAGCTGGCGGAGCTCATTCGTGATGCCGGAGCGATACGTGCGGTGGACGCGTGGGAAGAGTTCGCCCACCACCTGGTGGCCACTGATCGACTCCTCGTTCGTGACGACCTGTGGATTGACGCTCGCCGGCCCTCAGTTATCGAAGACCTCGCGATGGACGATGCTCTGGCCATCGCCATGATGCGTAGCCACCTGCAAGCGGCCGGCCCGGTCGACGTGGCCACGTTGATCGGCGACTCTCCCTTCGCCTTCTCGCCACTGCGCGGTGCACCTATGACTCTGGCGCGCGCCAAGACCGCCCTGGCGGCCCTCGAGGCCGACGGCTTTGCCATCGTTGTGGGCGGCAGCGAGTGGTGCGCACGTTTCACCTGGGTGCGCTGTAACGACGTGGCCCGCCGTCAGCGACGCGCCAGCTATCCGGTTATTGACGCGACGACCTACCTGCGCTTTATGGCGCAGTGGCAGGGCGTGCACCAAGAACACTCGCTCAGTGGTCGCGACCGTTTAGCCGAGGTGCTGCACCAGTTGGCGGGTTTTGAAGTCGCGGCCGGTGAGTGGGACCACGTCTTGGCCTCGCGCGTGGCGGACTATCGCCCCGAGTGGCTGGACGAACTGTGCCTGTCGGGTGAATTCACCTGGGCGCGCCTCAGTCTGCGTGCGGGCGACGACGAGTCGTCACGCGGATCGGCCACGCCGTCAGCCGTCACGCCGGTGGCGTTTTTCCCGCGTCGTGAACGCCGTGAGTTTCAGCGCGCGGTGCGACTCGCAAATGCGCCGCGCGTGCCGGAAGCGGGGGCGTCACGCGACGTCTACGACGCCTTATCGCGTGGCGCGGCATTTCGCTTTGACCTTCCCGAGCTGGCGCGTCGTTTGCCCCCCGAGGTCGATGAAGGGGTGTGGGACCTCGTCGCTCGCGGTCTCGTGCACGCCGACGCGTTCGCGGCGGTGCGCTCGTTGTTGCGCGTGAGTTCGCGCGCCGCGACGCCCGCGGGGCGCCGCAAATTACGTGACGTGCAGCGCGCCTCAGTGAACTCGGGTGTGGGTGAAGGCCGATGGGACGTGGTCGCGAGCAGCGACGCGCCGGTCGAGCGGGCCGAGCTCGAGGAATTGGCCGAGTTGGTCGCGGTGCAGTTACTCGAGCGCTGGGGCATCGTGTGCTTCGACCTCTATGAACTCGAAGCGTTCAAGGTGCCGTGGCGAGAGGTGTTGCGCGCTCTTCGTCGTCTCGAAGTTCGAGGTGAAGTTGTTGGTGCGCGCGTCGTCACCGGGGTGGCGGGTGAACAGTTCATCCATCCGCGCGCCCTCGCATTACTGCGCGAGGAGCGCGTGGACATTGACGCTGACCTCTCGACCTACGACCCGCTTAATTTCTCGGGTCTTATCGTCGGTGAGGAGCGAGTCGCCAAGCGCTCCAAGGCGCGCGTGCACTTCGCCAATGGAGCGTTGACGCCCGCGTCTTAACGCGGGCAGTACACGCCGCCGTTGAGCTGCAGCGTGTTGTACAGACCATTCCAGGGCGCGTTACTTAAGAAGTTTTCTTGCGTCTGCGCGGGCCCACACCACGAGCCCAGCCCGAAGGCGATGTAACCGAGGATGTTCGATCCGGTGGTGCTCGGCAACTTGTAGGGCGGGGTCAAGACGTTGACCACCGTGCCGGCGGGATGACTGATGGTGAGTGGGGCGGTGAGTGGCACGGTGAGTGAGGTGCCGTTGTAGCTGCTCGCGATGGTGGCGGTGGCACTTTGCGTGCCCGCCGAGAAGTAGATGGTCTCGTTCGCGTTTACCCCGACATTGCTCGAGACCTGAATGCTGCTGGCTCCCACCGGCGCGGCCGCGGTCAGCGACACGGACTTCCAGAGATAGGCAATGGCCGGGAACACGGGAATGGGCAGGTTTGCGAGGTTGCCGTTTTTGAATTCGTATTGACTGGCGTAGATGGCGGGGTGCAGTTTTGGATCCACCGAGGCCAAGCCGTCTTCCCAACCCGCCACCATCTGTGCCCAGTTCGCGGGGTTCGACGGCGGGCAGGCGCTGCTGCCGCCTTGACCATCGAGGCAGGAGTGGTAGTCCGGGTACCCCTCGGGGTCAAGGGCCACCCAGTCGGGCTGCAGGCCGAGGCCCGCCGCGCGATATCGATCAATGGTGGTCGCCACCGCGGCCCCCGAGGCGAAGCCGTGGGTATAAAAGGTCGCGGGCGTCGTGGGCTCACCACGAAGTGGCCCACTCACGGTCCAGAAACTGATCCAGGTCACTCGCTTGTGGCTCTTGGCGATATCGCGACCCACGATGAAATCGAAGCTGCTCGTGATGGCAGTGGCCGCGGGGACCCAGACCCACGGCGAACTCGTGGTGCCGAGGCCACCGGTATCAGAGATCACCGGCCACCCGTCAGAAATTGCTTGCGGGTAGGTGCTGAGGGGAATGGCGTACAGGCCGGTGCCGGTGGGGGCGGGCTGCGCCACGCCACCGGCGAGGAAGGTGGGAACCGCATTCAGGCTGACACTGGCGGTGAAGCCATTGATGCTCTGCGCACTACTCCCACCGGTGGCTGACGCGTCGGTGGCTTTGAAACTGTTTGCGCGACCCGTGGTGCTTGTCAGCACGAAGAAGTCGCCCCAGTTGGCCGCGGCCGCACCGAAGGTAACCGCACTGCCCGAGAGCGACACGGTGGGTTGGCCCGTTAGTGCTGGCGCGGTGCTGCCCACCGTCACGTCCACCGCACTCCAGCTGGTGAGTGCCGGCAAGGTCGATTTGAGCAGTAGGCCGTGACCGAGAGTGGTAATCGCGGCGAGGTACAGCGTGTTGCCACTGCTGGCGCTGGCGAGGGCCGGCAGAGAGTTACTCGCGGAGGTAGCGGCAGTGAGGTCGCGGGCGGCACAGGTCGTAGCGCAACTAATGAGATCAATGTGGGTCACCCCGTTAGTGATCACGCTGGTGGCGTAAGTGGACGTGGCGGCGTCGACGAGTATCGGCGAACCCGTGGCCAGTGCTCCGGTCGGCGCGAGTGGGAGGGCCACCAGCGGTGACGGGGTGAGTGACGAAATCGTCATTCCGAGTGACCACAGGCTGCCGGCGCTGCTCGTCACCACCAGTTGTGGGACATCGTTCACGACGCTCAGCGTGGGTTGACCCACGAAGGTCGTGGCCGTGGGCGCCGCCACCGTGGCGATATCCAGTGGTGCCGGTGCGGACTGCGCCGAGCCGTCGTGCCAGGTCGACAGCGCGGTATCAAATTGCGTGCGCGCCACGATGAGTTGCCCGTTAGAGACGTAGGCCACGACGAGGCGTCCCGCACTATCGACCGCAATGGCGGGATCGCCCGTGGCGAGAGGTACGCGATCGCCCAGTGCGGCCAGCGTGGTCGGTGTCGAGAACATGGTGGGATCGGCAATTTCAATATCGCCATTGGCCGAGCGAGTGGCGATCACCGTGGTGCCGGTCTGGTCGAGGGCAGTGGCGATGGCACCTACCGCCGTCAGTCCCATCAGAGCGGCGGGGAGGGGCACCGCGTCATAGGGCAAGGCACCGCTATTGGTAACGGCATACGCGACGACCGGGGCCGCCACGAGGGGAGGTGCAGTGACCTGCGGCGAGACGCTGGCCAGCGCCCCACCGGAGACGGTGACCGCGGTCACCAGGCTGAGGGCGAGAATTCGACGAATCCCGACGTGGCGTCGACGTGGCGGCGTCATGGTTGTTCCAGTGTACGAAGCCCGTTCACCTAAATGACGAGATTCACTGATCCTGAATTGATGACGGGAATTGCCCCCGCGACCGACAGGCTGTACGCCCCCGTCAGGCCGACGAGGGGGGCGAGGGGGCGCAGCATGTCAAGTGAGGTACCACTCGCGAGAACGAGTGAACCCGACTGAATGACAATGACGTCCGCGCCCGTGGTGCCCGCGACCAGGCCCACCAGCCCACTGGTGTAGTGAGTGGGAGTCGCCGTCGTCACCGTCGCGCGTAGTGATCCGGTGAGCGTGCTCAGGTCCACGGAGAACACGCTGACGCGTGAACTCGTGGGTAGGGCGACGGTGAGTGTGTTTCCCATCGCGAGCACCGCGGCGGTCCCGGTGGTGCTGGCGGGGGCAGACCCGATGACGACCTGACGCCAATTGCCCGCCGACCAGACGTCGAGCACGCTCGACGTCGCGGTGCGCGTGGCCACGATGATCTTGGCGCCGACCGTGATGGCCGACGGTGCACCCGTGATGGGCGTGGCCCTGATGCTGCTCGTCACGTCGCGAACGGTGCCGACGAGGCCACTGGCATTCACCGTGGCGGCCATGAGGTGATTGGACGCATTTCGCCAGGTCACCAGCCACTGGCCCGCGGTGGGCAGTGCGCTGATGGTGGGCACACCCATGAGGTTCATGGGCTGCTTGGCGGTCGCGGTGATGTTGATGACGCGAGGCGAACTGGTGGCGTTGAGGTCCACCACCACGCTGCCACCGGCATTGATGGCCACCGAGCAGGTCGCCGCGCAGCTGAGCGCGGGGTTCACGTTGCTGGTGGGCAGGTGCTGCGAACTCGTGAGGTCAATCGTTGAACTTCCCGACGCGGTGGCGAGAAAGAGGTGGCCTTGGGCGCCGCGTCCCGCGATGTAGAGGGTGCCCGAACTGCTCAAAGCATCAACAGCCGGTAGATACGACAAGAGTCGAGCCAGACCTAACGACGCCGAGACGGGGGCGGGGAAGGGCGACGTGGCCGTCAGCGTCGTGGTGGCGAGGGCCACGTTTCCCGCCTGGACACTGAGGGTGACGGTGCCGGCCTGAGTGGGACTCACTGTGAAGGTCGTGGTGCCGTTACTCGTGGTGGAGCTCACGGCCAGCCCCGATGAGGGCGACGACGTGAGCGTCGGGGTCAGGGTCGTGATCACCGTGCCGTCGTACGTGCGAGGCGTGACTGAGACGATGAGTGGGGCACCGTCCACCGACGTCGAGGAAGTCGACGCCGTCACGCTGGAGGTGCGGGCGACGGCGACCGCGTCACCCACCGTGATGGTGGAGGTGGAAATGTTGCGACCCGCCACGACGATGCTGAGCTGATAGGTGCCGGCCTGCGTGGCCGAGAGCGCGAAGGTGCTGCGGCCCGCACTGACGGACACAGCGTTGCCAACAATGAGTCCCGTGGCCGGCGTCACCGAGACCACCGGGGTCACGGTGGTCATGAGCGCATTGGCAAAGTTGCGCGCCGTCACGGAGAGGGTGCCGGGTGCGCCATGGACGGTCAAGCTGCTGGGGGCACTGACCGTGGAGTTTGTGGCGGAGGCAACGAGCGGGCAGATGGCGTTATAGAACGTCGCCGGATCGATGGTGCCCAGTCCCGAGGCGGGGTCGTAGCCCACGGTGGCGTCGAAGGCCCCGAGACCCAGCGTGTCGTTGTTGCCTCGGGTGATATCGATCAGGCCGCCACCGGAGGTGTTCATCGCGTAGAGCTGCGTGTTGAGATTGCCGAAGCCCGTCGTCACGCCGCAGTTTTGACTCGCGACGGCGATGATGGACGCCACGAGGGGTGAGCCAATGGACGTGCCCCCGATGCCACCCCACGATCCTTGGTAGCGAAAAAGAAAGCCGCGACTGGGGTCGCCGACCACGGAGATGTCGGGCACTGCTCGACAGGTCTGGTCCCCGGTGACCCCACAGGTCGTCGGACTCAGCGAGAGAGCCCCCGACGCGACGAGGGCGCTTTGTTGCCAGGCGGGGGTGGCGAAGGTCTGCGAGAAGCCACCGCCACTACCCACGGTGGTGCCGATGCCGTCATTCCACACTGACGCGGCGAGGGGGGAGAAGCTCGTGACGCTGAGGCCGCCGACACCGGTCACCGTGGGCTGACCGGCGGGGTCGTCGACAGCCAAGACGGAGGTGGCAAAAGAATTGGAGGAGTCGTAACAGTCCGCCGAACCGGAATCACCGGAAGCGGCGATGAGGGACTGCCCTTGGGCCACCATCTGCTGGAAGATGGGCACCTCGGCGCTTTGATCAAGCTGACTTTCGCAGATGCCCCACGACGAACTGATAATGGACGCACTGTCATCGGCGGCCATTTGTGCGTACACGTCGGTGGGCCCCACGTCATTGTTGGGACCGAGATACACGATGACGTGCGCACCCGGACTCATGGCGATGATCTCTTGGAGGTCAAGAGTGGGCTCCGCACCGGTTGCGGGATCAAAGGGGCCGGCACCACCATCAACAGTGACGGTTGAGACCGACGGCGTGATCCCGAAACAGTTGGCGTAGGCGGTGATGTCGGAGTTTCGATACGCGGCTAATTCGTAGAGGGCAATGGTCTGGCCGACACCCGTGTTGCCCGCCGCCCACTGCGAGGTGAGGCCGTAGCCCGCTGCTTCGGCCTGCGGTGACCACGCACCACCACTTTGGATGGACGGCTGTGCCCCACTACAGCCACTCGTGACCGTGGGCACACTGTGCGCGACGAGTGACGTGTGGACGCGCTCGCCGCTGATGCCGGTGACGGCAGCAATGACACGGCTGAGTGAGAGTGGCACCGAGGCGGGAGTGTTAACGAGGGTTTGCCAGCGTGACCCCACGTGACGCTGGACGAAGTGCGTGCTCAGCGCGCGCGAGAGATCTGAGATCTGGCCGCGAGCGGTCACCACCAGGCCACCATCACGAGGCGCGTCGAGGTGAACGTGAAACGAGCGGAAGTAGGCGCGCACCGCGGCCAGAGCCGACGCGGACGGGGCGAAACGGCGCGCGAAGTCACCGCGACGAAGAAAGTGGCGATACTGCGGCGATGACGGATTGTTCACCGCGTCCACGAGTCGCTGCAGCTCCACGGGGTGCGAGGGACGAAGAACGACGTTGATGGCCAATGTGCCATGGGCGGCGCGGGCGTGCACCGTCGTGACGAGCGGGGTGGCGACGACCACTCGAGGTTCACTCGCCGCGACCGATATCGCAGGCACTACTGAGGCCGCGAGAAGGCCCGCACTCGCGAGGAATATGCGGCCCATTTTCATATGGCCACTCTACGAAGCCCGGTGGACCCCGCGTCGGTCGCCCCTAGGGCGTAGGGCGCAGGCGACGAGAAATGTCCGCGCAGTCGAGGCATACCGATTCGGGAACCAGACCCACCTTCATTAACTTGGCGAACATCCAGCAGCCCAGACAAAAGCCGGCGAAGGCCTCGAGCGAGGCGGCGAAGATCAGCGCGAGGAGGACCCATCGACCGGCACCCCAGCCCGCGGTCAGGGTGACGATGCCCGCGGCAGCCGACACGGCCAAACCCACCGCTTGGGCAAATCGCTTCGGCGGACCGGCCACGAACGTGGCGTGCCTCTCGAGGCGCGGCGCGACCAGGCGAGTGGCGATCTGACCCAAGGGCGAGAAGCGGGGGCCACTGGCGACGCGAGCCGCAAAGCCCAGCGTCAGGGGAATCAGAATCCAGCTCCAATTCGTCACCAGGGCGATCACGCTCATGAGCACGACGCCGGTCGCGACGGTGCGGGCGGCAACTTCGTTGACCGGGTTCGGAAAGGAGAAGAAGCGGCGCATTCGTTAATCCTACCACTTCACTAGGAATAGTGGCAGTCGGCCTACGCGGTGACGAGGCGAACCACCGTGGCGAGGCCCGTCGCCACAATGAGGCCTCGCACCACCTTGACCGACAGACGCTGAATGAGCAAGGTGCCGAGGATGCCCCCGATCAGCGTGCCGATGAGCAGACAGCCGACGGCGGAGCCCACCAGGTGGCCACGCAGGGAAAAGATGATGGCGGCGGTGCCGTTCATGATGATGGAAATCGCCGACCGAAGACCTTGATAGGTCGCCATGTCGGCGTCCAAGGTCAGGGCGAAGAGGGCGAGGAGCAAGATGCCGACCCCCGCGCCGAAATATCCGCCGTAGACCGCGATGGCAAAGTTGCCGAGCTGTAGCGCCGCCTTGCGCTGACCGTGGGTGGTGCGGTGCGCCAGGCGACTGGTGAGCCAGGGGGCCGCGGCGAAGAGAAGGGTCCCCACCAAAATCAGCCACGGCACGATGGAACGAAACGCGGCGGAGCTGGAGTGCAGCAAGATCTCGGTGCCGAGGGCGACGCCGAGGATGGAACCTGGAATTAATTCGGCAATGGCGCGACCCTGCGTGGCGAGTTGGCGACGAAAGCCCCCGAGGCCTCCGGTGTAGGAGGCCACGACGCCCACCGATGAGGTGACATTGGCTTGTAGGGCGGGGATGCCGGCCGCCAAGAGCGTCGGGAAGGTGATGAAGGTCCCCCCGCCGGCGATGCCGTTACTGATGCCCGCGGCGACGCCCGCGATGAGGTAGGCCACGATGCGGCCGGGTGAGTTCAAATTGACCGCGAGCATTTCATTACTCTACGGAGGTGCCCTTTACCCCTCGGCCAACTCTCGCCCATCCCTCAACTTGCTCTCGGTGCTTTGTACCGTGGGCGGCGTGACCCTCATGACTGGTGAACTTCTCGTTCCAGACGATGCCCCCACTGACCTCATTCGTGCGGCCGGTGGCGTGATTCTTCGTCGCACCAGCCAGGGCCTCGAAGTGGCGTGCATCTATCGCGAGGCGCGCAAGGACTGGACCTTCCCCAAGGGCAAGCTCGATGACGATGAAACCTTTGAGCAGGCGGCGCTTCGCGAAGTGGTCGAAGAGACCGGCCTCACCTGCGAGATTGTGCGCTTCATCGGTACCACGAACTACACCCACCGCAAGGGCCGTCCGAAGATCGTCGCCTACTACCTCATGACGCCACTACGTGGTGAGTTTGAGAAGAACGATGAAGTCGATGAACTTCGTTGGGTGAATGTTGACGACGTGGCGCCGCGTCTCACCTGGGATCGCGACCGGGAGCTCTTCGAGCTGTTGCTCGCGGGTCCCGACTTGTCGTTGATTTAGTTCACGCGCGATAAGAACGCCGCGGTGGCTGCGTCGCGTGGCTGATCAAAGATCTGCTGCGGCGTGCCGCTTTCGACGATCTCACCGTCATGCAAGAAAATCACTCGGTCGGCGACATTGCGCGCGAAGTTCATTTCGTGCGTCGCAATCAGCATGGTGGTGCCACCACGCGCGAGGTCGGTCAGCAGATCGAGAACTTCGCCCACCAAGGTGGGGTCAAGGGCGCTGGTGACTTCGTCGAGCAAGAGCACGTCGGGCTTCATCGCGAGGGAGCGCACGATGGCGACACGCTGCTGCTGGCCGCCCGAGAGGCGGTCAGGAAATTCGAGAGCTCGCTGCGCGAGGCCAATGCGCTCGAGAAGCTGCATCGCCTCCGCCTTCACCTCGTCGCGAGGGCGACCGAGGGCGCGAACCGGACCCAGCATCACGTTGTCAAGTACGGAGAGGTGCGGAAAGAGGTTGAAGGCCTGAAAGACGATGGAGATGTGTCGACGCACCAGGTTGGGGTCGATGCGCGCGTCGGTCAAGCTCTGACCGCGAAACACGATGTCACCCTCATCGATGGTCTCGAGCAGATTGAGGCAGCGCAGCAAGGTTGACTTGCCCGAGCCCGAGGCGCCAATCAGGCAGACCACCTCGTGCTCCGCGAGGTCGACGCTGATGCCGCGCAATACCTCGTGGTCACCAAAGCGCTTGCGAACATTCTGAGCGGAGATCACGGTGCTCATGCGGCACCTCCGGCGAGTCGACGACGACGGTCCTTGGCGATGAGGTGGTCGGTGTAACGCGTCATCGGAATGGTGAGGGCGAGAAAGAGAAGCGCGGCCACGGTGTAGCCGGTGTAGTTGAACTCCATGGAGCCAAAGACGTGGGCCGCCTGGTTGGCTTCGACGATGCCCAGCGTGCCGACGAGGGCCGTGTCTTTTTGCAAACTGATGAAGTCATTCAGAAGTGGCGGAATGACGTTGCGGATTGCCTGCGGCAAAATCACACGACGCATGGTTTGTACGTCAGACAGGCCCAGTGACTTGGCGGCCATGACTTGACCATTCGGCACGGAGTTCATGCCGGCGCGGTACACCTCGGCGACGTACGCGCTGTAGGTGATGACCAAGGTGGCACAGGCGTAGGTAATGGGGGTGCGCTGCGAAATCCAGCCCGCCTGCATGCCCGGTACGCCGTAGCCGACGGCGAAGAGGACCAAGATGATGGGAATGCCACGAAACACGTCGGTGTAGATGGCCGAGGCGACGCGCAGCGGCGCCAAAATCGGCGTGCGGCTGAGTCGCAACCACGCCAGACCAAGGCCGAAAATAAGAACGAGAACTTCGCACAGCATGAACATCCACACGTTCGTCTCAAAGCAGCGAAGGATGGAAAAGAGGCTGCGGCTCGGGTCACCCGTGAGGTTGATCCAAAACGAATGCGGGTCTAAGAAGAAGTGGCGCACGTTGGCGCCGTTCGGGGCTCGCCAGAAAAACCACACCACGAGGCCGACGATGAGCGCCGACGAGAGGGAGCTCGCCACCGCGGCGCGCCGACCCACAAAGAGTCGGCGACGCCGCGGAGCGAACAAAGATGGCAAAGACGCCGAAGCGTCTGAAACCGTTGTATCCACTCGTTAGGGCTGGATAGGGGTCAGCTTCGGCACCTTGGTGTAGATGCCGAGGTACTGACTCTGCAGGGACTTGATGGTGCCCTTGGTGGTCAAGTCGGCGATGGCCGCGTTGACGCAACCAACCAACGTGTTGCCCTTCTGGAAGAGCAAGCCGTAGTGCTCACCGGTCGACGGGAACTGTCCGACCTGGGTAGCGAGGGGCTTGTTCTTCGAGTCGACAATCTGCGCGGCTGCCATGTACTGGCCCGTGGGGGTGTCCACGACAATCGCGTCAACCTGTCCAGCCGTCAAGGCGGCAACGGCTTCGTCCAGCGTGTTGTACACGTGGACTTGCTTCGTCGGCTTGATGTGGTTGTTGATGTAGTCCAGGCCGGTGGTGCCGATCTGGTCTCCATAGGTGTAATTCTTCAGCTCAGTCGCGCTGTGGTGCTTGACGATCGCATTGGTCTTCAAGGCCACGATGGACTGCTGAACGTTGTAGTAGCTGTTGGAAAAGTCAACAACTTGCGCACGGTCCGTCGTCACCGAGATTTCGTTGATGTCGAAATCAAAGTTCTTGGATCCGGGGGCGAAGCTGCTGTCAAAAGCCTCAGCAGTCCACTTGACATTCTTGGAAGTGATGCCGAGGTCCTTCGCGATGGCGTACGCGAGGGCAGACTCGTAACCCTTTCCGGTGCTCGGGTTGCCATTGGCACCAAACCAAGGCTGGTACAGCCCGTTGTTGATGTCGGAAGCAACGGTCAACTTGCCCGCGGAAACGAGCGGAAGGTGACCGGACTTGAATGACGCCTGGCACTGCGCGATGGTCGTCGTCGCGGTGGCGGAACTAGTCGAAGCGACCAGTCCGGACAACACGAGGGCGGAACCGGCAGCGAGTGACGTCAGTGACTTAAGTCCACGCATGGATTCTCCTTATGGATGTGGTCGGCTTGTTCCTCCCACGAGCCGAATCCTATAGGGGGTGCGGGAGCAACGTTCCTGCAACCTGTTCGCGTTAAGGGCTAGGTAGTCAATAGGCTGAGAACGTTTCCGTCACCGTTGACGGTTTATTAAGGGGATGCAAATGAAAATGTCACTTCGACGCATCGTCATGGCCGGCGCCCTCCTCGGCACTGCCACCATGTCGATCACGGCCGCGGGTGCGACCACGGCTCACAAGGCGAAGACACCCATGTATTACGTCGCGTTGGGCGACAGCTACGCCATGGGCTACCAGCCGGGATACTCCGACACGTCCGAGACCGTGCATGGCTACGTGCAGCAGTTGCCGGCCCTCGTGAAGGCCAAGGCCAAGCTGGTGGTGGTGAACTTCGGTTGTGGCGGCGCGACCTCCACGTCGATTCTCCAGCAGGTCGGCTGTGCCTCCTTGGCGACGTCGCTCGGTGGCCAGACCTACCCGACCCAGACGCAGGAGCAGGCCGCTATCGCCTTCATCAACGCGCACCGGAGCCAGATTGGTCTCATCACCATTTCTATTGGTGGTAACGACTTCGACGCCTGCGTGAACTCGAATGACGCCATCGGTTGCGTGAGCACCTCGATGCCGCAGATGAAGACCAACATCACGACCCTGGCTTCCGACCTGCGCGCCGCGGCGGGCCCGACGGTACCAATGATTGCGACCACCTACCCAGATGTGGTTCTTGGCATGTACGTCACGACGCCGCCGAACCCGGGTTTTGCGAACTTGTCGCTCATTGCGTTCAAGTCCATCATCAACCCCGACATGGTGCAGGCCTACACGCCGTCCAACGTGGCCTTCATTGACGTGACTACCGCGACCGGTGCGTATACCCCGCTCAAGAAGACCACAAAGCTGGCGCCCTACGGCAAGATTCCGGTCGCCGTGGCCACCGTCTGCAAGCTCACGTGGTTCTGCGAGCGTAAGGACATCCACCCCAAGACCGCGGGTTACACCTTCATCGCCCAGTTGGTGGCGAAGCAGTACTTGAAGATGGTGAAGTAACTCTCACCACTTCGTCCACGAAGTGACACTGCCGGGTGCCGCGAGGCACCCGGCAGTGTCTTTTCGTATCGACGTCTAATGACCCGCGAGCTTCTCGGGGTAGCGGAACCAGCCCTCGGGCGTTTCGTACGTGCGCAGCACCTTGGCGGGAGCGCCGGCCACGATGCAGTTCGCGGGGATGTCCTTGTTAACCACCGCGCGCGCACCCACGACGACGTTGTCACCGATGGTGACGCCCGGCATGATCATGGCGCCGTTGCCGATCAGGCAGTTACGACCAATGACCACCGGAGCGGTGAAGGTTTCTTCGCCGGGCAAAGTGGGGTGATACATCGAGTCGTAGATGGTCACGTAGTCGCTAATCAAGGTGTGGTCGCCAATGGTGATGGAGTTGAGCGCCACAATTGACACGCCTTGATTGATGCCGATCCAGTTACCCATCGTGAGGGTGGCGCCCTTGCGGGCACCGAGGTTGATGGCGGTCAGCACCCCCTCGAATGACAGTCGCCCCAGAGTGACGCGGCCCGCGAGTTCAAGGCGGGGGAACTTGGCGGAACAGACCAAGAGGCCGTTCACCGTGCAGTTGCGATGGATTTTTACCCAGGTGGTGAGGAGGGCGGTCAGAAAAAGGGCACGAAAGCGTCGATAGATATTGGTCACAACTCCAATTCTCCCACTTCTACTTCCTCGAAGGTGCCCACCAACGATACGACCGGCGTTTTGGCAGTCGGGAACTCCTTTGGTAGGATTAAGAGCCTTATCGCGGTTCCCTCGGGAATTTCGCTAAGACTCGGAGAGGTGCGAGAGCGGCCGAATCGGACTCACTGCTAATGAGTTGACTGGGGAAACTTGGTCCGAGGGTTCAAATCCCTCCCTCTCCGCCACGGTGGTGGGTATCTGCCCACCACAAAAAGGAGCACAGTGCGTTACTGGATTGAGACGCTGGGCTGCCCGAAGAACCACGTGGACTCCGACAAGTTGGAAGGTCTCCTCGGCAGCGACGGCTATTCGCCCGCCGACAGCGCCGAAGAGGCCGACATCGTCGTCGTGAACACCTGCGCTTTCATCGAAGCCGCTCGCGCTGAATCCATCGAAACGATCTTGGATCTCGAAGAGCGTCGCAAGAAGGGTGCCCGTCTGGTGGTGACCGGCTGCATGGCCGAGCGTTACGGGGATGAACTCGCCGCCGCGCTGCCGGAAGTCGACCAAGTGGCGCGCTTTGACGAGAGCTTCGTGGCACCGACGCCGGTGGGTATTCCCTCGCGTCGCACCAACGCCTTCGACCTGCTCAATCTGCCACGTCCGGCCGCTCGCGCGCCCTGGGCCTACCTCAAGATCGCCGAAGGCTGCGACCGTCGCTGCGGCTTTTGCGCTATCCCGTCATTTCGCGGTGACCAGCGCTCACGTTCCTTCGACGAGTTGGTGAGTGAAGCCGAAGGCCTCGTCGCCAGTGGCGTGAAGGAAATCGTTCTCATCGCTCAGGACCTCGCCAGCTACGGCCATGACCGCCGTCGCCGTGGTGCCGGTGAAGCTATTGAGGTGCTCGATGATGGTGGCGATCAGCCTCTCATCGCCTTGGTGAATCGCTTGACGCCCATTGTGGAGCGCGTGCGCCTGCTGTATCTCTACCCGTCGGGTCTCACGCCGCAATTGATCGACACGATCTTGGCCACCAACGTCCCCTACTTCGACCTGTCCCTCCAGCACGTGTCGCGTCCCCTCCTGCGCAATATGAAGCGTTGGGGTGATGGTGAGCGTTTCCTCGAGCGCATCGCCGCCATTCGCACCGCGCAGCCGTTGGCCGCGTTTCGCTCCTCTTTCATTGTGGGCTACCCCGGCGAGACCGAGGAAGACCAGCGCCTGCTCGTGGAATTCCTCGAAGCGGCGCAACTCGACTGGGCGGGTTTCTTTACCTACTCGCCCGAAGACGGCACCGTGGGGGCGACCCTGCCCAACCCCGTGGACCCGCAGCTCGCCATGGAACGTCTCCGCGAACTCACCGAAGTGCAAGACCGCATCACTGCCGCGAAGCGAGATGCCCGCGTCGGCACCCGCCACGTGGTGCTGGCGGACACCGCCACCACCGGCCGCAGCACGGCCGAGGCACCAGAGATTGACGGCGTCATTTACTTTGATACCCCGCAAGTGCCCGGTTCACTGCTTATCTGTGAGATAACGGGAAGCCGTGGGGTGGACCTGGAAGCGACGGTGATTAAGTGAGCGAGTCCACTCGGAAATACGGCGAAAGCGCCCTACTGACGCCCGCCAACTTGCTCACCCTCTTTCGCTTCGCCGTCACGCCGCTGTTTATTTGGTTGATCGTGACCCACGGCGCGTCGTGGTGGTCCACCGTGGTGGGTGCCACAGCGGCGTTCACCGACTACTTCGACGGCATCGTGGCGCGCAAGCACGGCACGACCACCTCCGGTGCCTTCCTTGACCCCTTGGCCGACAAGGTCGTCGTGCTCGGCTCGCTCTACACCCTCGTCATTCGTGGCTTCATGTGGTGGTTGCCAGTGGTCATCATCACGGTGCGCGAAGCCTGGATGAGTATCTACCGCTCGCGCATGAGCCGCCACGGGGTGTCGATTCCCGCCAGCAAGTTGGCGAAGTACAAGACCTTGGTGCAAGACCTCGCCATTGCCTTCTGCGTGATTCCCGGCGTGACTCATCAGCACTGGTTGTTAGTGACCACCTTGTGGGTGGCCATGGTCCTCACGATCTATACCGGCTGGCAGTACTTCCGCGATGGCCGACAGGCGGCGACGAAATGAACGTCGACATCGTCGCGGTCGGCACGGAGCTTCTGCTCGGCCAGATCCCTGACACCAATTCGCAGTGGCTCGGCCAAGAGCTCGCCGCGCACGGACTCTCGTCATATTTTCATCAGCACGTCGGCGACAACGGCCCACGCATCGTGACTGCCATTCGCACCGCCCTCGCACGCGCGGACGCAGTGATTATTTGTGGCGGACTTGGACCCACCCAAGACGACATCACTCGTGAAGCGGTCGCCGAAGTCATGAACGTGCCCTTGGTGCGAGACCCGCAGATCGTCGAATTCATCACCACTTTGTTCGCCGAGCGTGGTCGCGTGATGTCCCCGAATAATGCGCGTCAAGCCGACGTGCCGCAAGGGGCCTCGATCATTCCCCAGCGTCGTGGCACGGCCCCCGGCCTTATTTGTCCCGTGGGCCACAAGGTCATCTACTGCGTGCCGGGCGTCCCTTACGAAATGCAGGAGATGTTCGAGCGTGCGATTTTGCCGGACCTCGAGGCACGTGCGGCCGCCCGCGGCGAAACCGCGGTCATTCGTAGTCGCGTGCTGCGCACCTGGGGGGCGGCTGAATCCACGTTGGCCGAGGTTCTCGACGCGCACGTGCAGGAACTCGAAAACTCCTCGAACGTCACCTTGGCCTACCTCGCCTCGGGCATCGAGGGCATCAAGGTGCGCCTCACCGCTCGCGCGGCCGATGAAGCCGCGGCGCTCGAGGTTCTCGCTCGCGAAGAAGCGCGCGTGCGCGACATCTTGACCTCACGACTGGGCGACATCGTCTTTGGCGTCGACGACGAAACCATGGAACACGCGGTGGCTCGTCAGCTCATTGATCGAGGCCTCACCCTCGCGGTGGCGGAATCGGTCACGGGTGGACTCATTGCTAGTCGTCTGGTGGCGGTCAGTGGCGCCAGCCAGTGGTTCCGCGGCGGCATCGTCAGTTACGCCAGTGACGTGAAGTTCGACTTGCTGAATGTTGATCGCGGCCCCGTGGTCAGTGGTCGCGCGGCCGAGCAGATGGCCGTCGGCGTGCGCGAGCGTCTCGGTGCGGACGTGGGTCTCGGCATTACCGGAGTGGCCGGCCCCGACAGTCAAGACGGGGAAGCCCCGGGCACGGTCTTTGTCGGTTGGGCCGTCGGTGACGTCATCGAGCACGTGCGCCTGCACTTGCCGGGCGATCGTCCGCGCGTGCGTCAGTATTCCGCGATCAGCGCGCTCGATGCGCTTCGTCGCCAACTCGACCAGATCTGACGTGAGCCACTCGCAGCCGGACCATCACTGGTTTCCGGGTTTTCTGGCGCCACCGGTCACGACGGAGATGATGGCGGCGATCTGTCGTGACACGCCGTGGCGACACGACACCATCACCTTGTTCGGGCAGACCCACGATGTCCCACGCCTCACGGCACTCATGGGCGATGAGGGCGTGACCTATCGCTATTCGCGCATCACCATGGAGGCCATTGCCTGGAGCGCGCCGGTCGCAGAATTGCGGCGTGGGGTCGAGGAGAAAAGTGAAACACGCTTTAACTCGGTGCTGCTCAATTGGTATCGCGACGGACGCGACTCGAACGGCTGGCACGCCGATGACGAACCCGAACTCGGCGAGGAGCCGGTTATCGCCTCACTGTCACTGGGGGTGACCCGAACGATGCGCTTTCGTCGCCGCGACGGTGAGGCGACATTCGCCATTGACCTCGCCGACGGTGACGTACTCGTGATGTACGGCGACTCTCAGCGCGACTGGCTGCACACGGTGGCGAAGTCCACTCGCGTCACTCGCGATCGACTTAATTTGACGTTCCGCCTGATGGGGCCGCGCTCGAACGACGCAGCACCGACAACACCTTCTCGTCGTCAATAAACCACGCGCTGATTGCGCCGGCGAAGGCGAAGAGGCAGACCCACAAGAAGGGCTGGTGGTAGGCGTCGGAGAAGTGCTGCGCGATGTGCGCGGGCGCAATCTGGTGCTGGGCGACCTGAGCCGTGACGCGGTCAATCTGCGTCGTGAGGATGGAAATGAGCACCGCAATGCCGAGCGAGCTGGCGACTTGACGCTGAGTGGAAAACAGTGCGGACGCGCGACCCGTGTCGGCAAAGCCAATCTGTGAGAAGGCGGCGGCTTGCAGCGGAATGAAGACGAAGGCCCAACACAGTCCGCGGCCGAACAAGATGGCGCGATAGGTCCACAGGCTGGTGTCGAGGTGCGTGCCGAGCAGCAACATCATCACCGCACCGGCGACCGTGAGGCCCACCATCACCATGCGTCGAGGTCCAATTACGGGATAGAGCTTGCGGGCGACTTGGCTCATGATCATCACGCCGACGGCTTGCGGGAAGGTGGTGAGTCCCGAGCTCGCCGGTGACAGACCGCGCACGCCTTGCAGCATGAGCGGCATAAGTAGGACGAGGCCGAAGAAGCTGGCGGTGGCGAACGCGCTGGTGATGTTGGTGGCGGTAAAGACGCGATCTTTGAACAGTCGCAGCGCCAAGATGGGCTCGGCAATCTTGCTCTCGACCACGACGAGGGCCACGCCGGCGACGACACCGACGGCGAGTCCCGTAATGACTTTGGTCGAGCCCCAGCCGGACAGTTCCACTTGGTTCAGGCCATAGAGCAATCCACCCAAGGAGAGCGCGGACAAGGTGAAGCCCCAGGGGTCGAAGCGATTTTCCGCGTGGTGCTGATATTCCTTCAGCTTCCACCAGCCGAAGAGGAAAGTGAGAATGCCGAAGGGCAGGTTGACGTAGAAAATCCAGCGCCATCCCCAGCCGTCGGTGATGTAGCCACCGAGGACGGGGCCACTGGCGGGTGCGAGCAAGGTCGGAATGGCCAAGATGGCACCGGCCTTGGCGCGCAGGTGTGGCGGATACGCGCGATAGAGCATGGCGGTGCCCACCGGCGTCATCATGCCGCCACCGATGCCCTGCAGAAATCGAAACGCGGTCAACTGATCGATGCTGTGGGCGAATCCGCACAGGGCGGAACTCGCGGTGAAGATGAACAGTGCCGCCAGGAAGACTTTCTTCGTGCCGAAGCGGTCACCCAACCACCCCGACGCCGGGATGAAAATGGCGAGTGACATCAAGTAGCCCAGAACAATCCACGCGAGGTCGCTCGGCGACCCGTGATGAAAGGCGTTGCCAATAGCCGGCAGCGCGGTGTTCACGATGGTGCCGTCCATGATGTCCATGAACATGGCGACCACGAAGACCGTGGCCACGATGTGCTGTTCGCTCATGCGGTTAAAGAAGGTGCCGCGCGACGACATGGGGGTAAGAGCCGTATCGCTCATGTCGGCCTCCGATCGGAGCCAGACTACGGGAGGCAGGCCTCGGTAATCTGCCTCTCGAGGAGACCACATGCACATCTCACACGAACCTGAAGATCTGGGCTTTTCCACCGAGCGACTCGAGCGCATCGACGAGTTCTTCAATAACTGGATCGCCGCGGACAAGTACGCCGGGTGGCTGGTGACCGTGGCGCGTGGTGGCGAACTGGCCTACGTGTCGCACGGTGGCTACGCGAATAAGGAAGAGGGTGCACCGGTGAGCCACGACACCTTGTGGCGCATCTTCTCGATGACCAAGCCGGTGACGGCGGTGGCCGCGATGATGCTCTACGAGCGTGGCGTCTTCGATCTCTATGACCCCATCGACAAGTGGCTGCCGGAGTTCGCGAACCCGCAGGTGTACGTGTCCGGGCCCGCGACCGACATGGTGACCGAGCCGTCTCGCGAGCCCATTCGCGTGTGGCACCTGTTGACGCACACCGCAGGCCTCACCTACGGCTTTAACTACCTGCACCCCGTCGATGAGGCGTATCGCCTCGCGGGTTACGAGTGGGCGGCCCCGAAAGGTTCGACCAACGAGACGGTCATGGCCGCCCTCGCCCAGATGCCTCTTCGTCACGAGCCGGGCTCGGCCTTTAATTACTCCGTCGCCACCGACGTCGTGGGTCGTCTCATCGAAGTGTGGTCGGGTCAGAGTCTCGGGGAGTTCTTTCGCGAGAACATCCTGTTGCCGCTGAAGATGTACGACACCGACTTTGGGGTGTCTGACGACAAGCTCGAGCGCGTGGCGCAGGTCTACGTGCCCGGACCCACGGGCATCGTCGCCATGCCCCAGCTCGGACGTGGCCTCAAGAGCCCGACCTACCAGTCCGGTGGTGGTGGACTCATCTCGTCGGCTCACGACTATCACCGCTTCACGACCATGCTGTTGCGTGGTGGCGAACTCGACGGCGTGCGCCTGCTGGCGCCGGCCACGGTGGCCTTAATGAGTGAGAACCACTTGCCCGGTGGTGGGGACATTGAGAGCCTGGCGCTCGACAGTTTCAAGGAACCGGCGTCGCGCGGCATGGGTCACGGCCTCGGCCTCGCGGTGGTGTCCTCGCGGGCTGGTCAGAAGTTGCCGCTGTCGGAGGGCAGCCTGCTGTGGGGTGGAGCGGCCTCGACGACGTTCTGGGTGGACCCCGCTCAAGATCTCACGGCCAGTTTCTATACCCAGCTGATCCCGAGCAGCACCTATCCAATCCGGCGCATGTTGGCGCCGCTGGTGTATCAAGCGCTCCTCGACTAGGCCACCATTCTGCGTAAAAGTCCCCAGATTCGGCTTATTCCCCTAAATATCCTTGATACGAACATTTGTTCGTAGTACGGTTCGGTCAGCACTACTGCGACCGATGTCACAGCGGGTACTTAGCGTGCCCACCTATGGCAAAGACAACGAAGGAGATCACGATGGCGACGGACGATCGAGCAAAGGCCCTTGACCTGGCCCTCGGGGCAATTGAGAAGCAGTTCGGTAAGGGTGCCGTCATGCGCATGGGCGAGAACCTGCACATGAACATCGAGACCATCTCGACCGGTGCGCTGGCCCTCGACATGGCCCTCGGCGTGGGCGGTCTACCCCGCGGTCGAATCGTCGAAGTCTTCGGACCGGAATCGTCCGGTAAGTCCACCTTGGCCATGCACGTCGTGGCCGAAGCGCAGCGTCGAGGTGGCATTTGCGCCTACATCGACGCCGAGCACGCCATGGACCCCATCTACGCCCGCGCCATTGGCGTGAACGTCGACAACCTCTACATCGCTCAGCCCGACACCGGTGAGCAGGCGCTTGAGATTGCGGACATGTTGATTCGCTCCGGCGCCCTTGATGTGCTGGTCATCGACTCCGTCGCGGCCTTGACGCCGCGTGCGGAAATCGAAGGCGAAATGGGTGACAGCCACGTTGGCCTCCAGGCTCGCCTCATGAGCCAGGCGCTGCGCAAGCTCACCGCGAACCTCAGCAAGTCCAACACCATCGCCATCTTCATCAACCAGTTGCGCGAAAAGATTGGCGTGATGTACGGCAGCCCCGAGACCACCCCGGGTGGTAAGGCGCTGAAGTTCTACAGCTCCGTTCGTATCGACATCCGTCGTGTGGAGTCCATCAAGGACGGCACCGAGATCGTCGGTAACCGCACCCGTACCAAGGTCGTGAAGAACAAGGTGGCCGCGCCGTTCAAGCAGGCCGAGTTCGACATCATGTACGGCAAGGGCATCAGCCGCGAAGGTTCGATCCTGGACGTAGCGGTGGAGCTGGGCTTCGTGAAGAAGGCCGGAGCGTGGTTCACCTATGAGGGTGAGCAGCTCGGCCAGGGCCGCGAAAACGTGAAGAACTTCCTGCGCGAGAATCCGCAGATGATGACGGAAATCGACGGTCGTGTGCGCGAGAAGCTCGCCGCGGATGCGCTAGCTCTCGCGGCCAAGCGTGCGGGCGAACTCGCACCCGACGCCGAGACCGAAGACGTCGTTCTGGATTAGTGCGTTGCCACGTGGTGGGGCGATGGCGCCACCACGTGGTCGGCGGGCTTGTAGCTCGCGATTGCGCGGCGATATTCAAAGGTGAAGCCCGGCCAGGTAATCGTGTTGATGCCCTGGTCGTTGAGGTACCAACTCTGACAGCCGGCTCCCCACACGGTGCTCGGCAACTTGTCGCGAACCGTCTGAGTCCACGCACGCGCCGCGTCACGGGTGGGTTCGACCGCGGCCTGCTTGTCGAGAGCCACTTCGATGGATCTCGTGATGTAGGGGTACTGGCTCTCCATCATGAAGACCATGGACGAGTGCCCGAGGGCCGTATTGGGGCCGGTCACCACGTACATGTTCGGGAAGCCCGGCACGCTGGTGCCGTAGAGGTGGTCAATCTCGCCGCGATACGCCGCGGCCAAGGTGACGTCGTCACGGCCGTAGATGATCTCCGCCAAGGGGTTGTCGGCGACCATAAAGCCGGTGGCCATCACGATGACGTCGTAGTCGCGAGCCGTGCCGTCTCGGCTGACAATTCCCGTCGGCGTCACGCGGGCAATGCCGTCGGAGACGAGTTCGACGTTCAGTCGAGTGAAGGTTCGTAGGTAGTCATTCGAGATCATGACGCGCTTGCAACCCATGCGATAGGTCGGCGTCAGCTTCTTGCGAAGCGCGGGGTCGGCAATCTCCTGGGCAATGAATTCACGCGATTGCTCTTCACCACGGGTCATGCGCTCGGGTTGACGCACGAAGGCCAAGACCAAGAGCTCGCGCGTGAGGTACACCCAGCCGCGAACCAGCTTGGCCGCACCGGGAATCAACTTGAAGACTCGGCGCGTGAACGGTCGCGTGGGATGTCCGCTGTGCGGCAAGATCCACGCGGCGGTGCGCTGATAGACGTCCAGCTGAGTGGCGTCGTTGGCAATGTGCGGAATGGCCTGGACGGCACTCGCGCCGGTGCCGATGACGGCAACTTTCTTGCCGGTGAGATCGAGGTCATCTGGCCAAGTGGCGGTGTGAACCAGTTGACCCGCAAACGAGTCGATGCCCTCGATGTCGGGTCGACGAGGTTCCATCAGGAAGCCACCGGCCATGATGAAGCAGCGAGCCTCCACGGGGCCGTGATTGGTCTGCAGCACCCAGCGGTCGTCGACCCAGCGCGCGTCGGTCACCGTGTGATCAAAACGAATCTGGGGGAGCACGTTGAAGTCGCGCGCCACCTTGTCGAGGTACTGCCAAATCTCACCGCGGAAGCTGTAGGTGTTGGACCACTCGGGATTGGGCGCAAAGGAAAAGGAGTAGAGCGCACTCGGCACGTCACAGCGACAACCGGGGTAGCGGTTCTCTCGCCACGTGCCACCCACCTGCGTGGCCTTCTCTAAAATGACGACGTCGGCAATGCCGGCGCGTCGCAAATTGATGGCGTGGCCGAGGCCGCCAAATCCCGATCCGATGATCACCACGTCGTGAAGCATGGGAGCACCCTACGCCGACTGACTAGCGTGACAACGTGTCTGTGCCGCCTCGCCTGCGACCCCTACTTGGTCGAATCATTCGTCGATGGCGCCGGCAGCTCAATGAGTGGGCGATTATTGGCTCCGACGACCGCGAAGCGGCCACTTTTGCGCACTTTGGTTTCGGGGCCGCCATCTTGGCGCCGCAGGGCGTGATGTACAACGAGAAGGACATTTCCATCGGCGAGGGCACGATGATTGGGCCCCAGGTCACCTTGACCGCGGGCATGGGTCCGGGCCAAGAGATGCTGTCAACGCCCGTCGTCACCCTTGGCAAGAAGTGCATCATTGGCCGTGGCTCGCACATCATCGGTCACTGGAACATCACCTTGGGTGACGAAATCCAAACCGGCCCCTACGTCTACATCACTGACCAAAATCACGGCTACGAGGACCCCGACGCCGCCATTGGTTGGCAGGCCACCACCGAAAAGCCAGTGTTCATTGGGTCGGGAAGTTGGCTCGGCACCGGTGTGGTGATTTTGCCCGGCACGCACCTCGGACGTAACACCGTGGTGGCGGCGGGAGCAGTGGTGAGTGGCACCTTCCCCGACCATGTCGTTCTCGGCGGCGTACCCGCGCGCATCTTGCGTCACTACAGCGCCGACCACGGCTGGCAGTCCGGGGCACCCGCCTCGTGAGTCGCTCCGCCCTTGACTTTCGTCCACTGCGCGAATCGCAGTCGTACCGGCGTCTCTACGCATCGGGGTTTGTGACCTCCATCGGATCACAGGCCTCGGCCGTGGCCCTCGCGTGGCAGCTCAAGAATCTCACCCACTCCGCACTCGCTGTGGGTGCGCTGGGACTGGTCGAAGTGCTCCCACTGATTCTGGCCGGCCTCTATGGCGGCGTGGTGGCCGATCACTTCGACCGAAAGACCATCGTGGTCGCCACCGAAATCCTCATGTTGCTGATTTCGGCGGGCCTTGCCGTGAACGCCCTCGTGGCGCACCCCATGGCCTGGGTGATTTACGTCGGCGCGCCCCTCGCCATGGTGGGGGCGGCGCTGCAGAGCCCGAGTTTGGGGGCGCTCAGTCAGCAATATCTCACCCCCGAACTGCAGCGACCGGCGGCCAGCCTGCAGACCTTCATGCGAAGTGCGGTGTCGCTCATCGGTCCGGCCATTGGCGGACTGTTGGTGGTAAGTACGAACGCCGCGACGGTGTATCTCATCGACGTCGTGACCTTCCTGTGCTCTCTCGTTTTTCTCGTTCGCATTTCGTCCATGGGCCGCCAGCGCGACGAGGGTCGACCGACCTGGGCGGACTTTCGATTCGGAGCCAGCTACGCCTGGTCGCGTCCCGACATTCTGGGTAGTTACGTCGTGGACACCGCCGCGATGGTGTTCGCCTACCCCGTGTTGATGCTGCCCTTCGTGGCGGACACTTTTCATTCGCCATCGGCCTTGGCGCTGATGTATGCGGCAATGCCCGCCGGCGCACTGCTCGCCAGTCTGTCGTCGAATCTCTTTCGACACGTCACCCATTACGGCCGCGCCATCGTGGTGGCCGCGACGGCCTGGGGCCTCGGGATTGCCCTTTTCGGGGCCGTGCACCAATTGGCGATCGCCGTGGTGGGATTAGTGATTGCCGGTGGTGCCGATGGCTACAGCGGGATCTACCGAATGTCGCTGTGGAACGAAACCATCCCGAATGATGTTCGCGGCCGCATGGGGGGCATCGAAGTTCTTAGCTATTCCGTCGGTCCGACCATGGGTCAATTCCGCGGTGGCTGGTCCATCTCGCGCTGGGGTGTGCGCACCGCCATGGCCGGCGGTGGTCTGGTCTCGGCGCTGCTCACGGGAGCGACGCCACTGGCCTTCCGGTCGCTGTGGAAGTTCGAATCCACGGTCACTAACTCCTAACCTGCAGCAATGGCTGAGACCGCACTACTCGTCACCGTGAGTGGACCCGACCGTCCCGGTATCGCGACGGCCGTGTTTGGTGCGCTCGCCGAATTCGAACCCAGCCTCGCCATTACTGATGTCGGCCAGGTGACCATCCACGGTCATCTCGTGCTCTGTGTCGAAGTCACCATCGACAGTGCTACGGCGCCGGAAGTATTGCGCCGCCGAATTCTCGACCGGGGAGTCGGCGACGACAACGTCTCGGTCACCGTGACGCACGTCTCGGGTGAGGACACCTTGGCCGACCGCACCAAGCGCCTCATGGTGACCTTGGTGGCCCCCGCGATTTCCAGTGACGCGCTCAGCGAAGTCTTCGCCGCGATGGCGCGAAGTGGCGCGACGTGTGAACGCATTGTTCACCTCGCGAGCTACCCGGTCGATTGCTACGAACTCGTGGTGCGCACCATGCGACGCCAGGAACTGCGCGAAGAGCTCACCCGCGTCGCCCTGGCCGCGGGACTTGACGTGGCGGTGCAGCGTGCTGGGCTTCACCGTCGCGCCAAGCACCTGGTCGTCGTCGATGCGGACTCGACCTTGCTGCAAGAAGAAGTGATTGACCTCCTGGCCGCGAAAGCCGGCGTGGCGGAACAGGTCAGCGACATCACGCACCGCGCCATGATCGGCGAGTTGGGATTCGGCGAGGCACTGCGCGAACGCGTGGCACTTCTCAAGGGTCTTCCCGAGAGCATCTTTGATGAGGTGCGCCGCGAAGTCACCTTGACGCCCGGAGCCCAGACTTTCTTGCGTACCTTGAAGCGCCTCGGTTACGTGACCGCGGTGGTCTCGGGCGGCTTTGAAGAAATTCTGGCGCCGCTCGTCGCGGAGCTGGGCGTTGATCATTTGGCCGCGAACAGCCTGGTTGTGCGCGACGGCTTTCTCACCGGCGAGGTGGCCTCGGCCGCGGTCGACCGTGAAGGCAAGGCCGCGGCTCTCGAGCGCTTGGCGCGTGAGGTGGGTGTCCCGCTTGAGCAGACGGTGGCCATTGGCGACGGCGCCAATGACATTGACATGTTGGCCCTGGCGGGCCTGGGGATTGCCTTTAACGCCAAGGCGGTGGTGCGCGAGCACGCGGACGCCACTTTGAACGTCCCCTACCTCGACGCCGCCCTTAATTTCATGGGTATCAGCCGCGACGAAATCGACGCCGGTTAGGACTTTTGCCTTCTCGCACACTCCCTCGACGTGAGACAGTTTGACTGTTAGTGTCTCACCAACGAACCAAGGGGGGTCCTCGTGAAGGTAACTATCGACGCGGCGCGATGCCAAGGTCAAGGTCGCTGCTTCGGCATTGCGCCCGAGATTTTTGACTTCGACGATCTCGGAAATGGTGTGGTCATTGGTGACGGCATCGTGGACGACGAGGAACTCAAGGCCAAGGCGCGTCTCGCGCAAGCCAACTGCCCCGAGCACGCCATCAACATTGAGGGGAACTAATGACCATCAAGCCGCCCGTTGACGATTTCGCCACTGACTGGGACCACACGGACCCGCAGTGGGTCGCGAACCCCTATCCGATTTGGGAAGACCTTCGTGGTCGTTGCCCCGTGGCGCACACTGACCGCTACGGCGGCGGTTGGTTCCCCTCCACCTACGAAGGTGTCGCGGCCGTGGCCAACGACACCGAGAACTTCACCAGTCGCACCGTGGTCATCGGCAACGGCCGACCCGGCGAGGACGCCCCGCCGGCCCCGATTGGTGTGGCTCCGCCGATTAGCTCGGACCCGCCCTTTCACCAAATCGCTCGTCGCCTCATCCTGCCGGCCTTCGCACCCGGCCCGGTGAACGCCCTCGAGCCGCAGATTCGCGAACTGTGTAACCACCTCCTCGACGAGATGGGTGCCGGTCCGAACATCAATGCCGGTGACGACTTCGCGGCGCACATCCCCGTGTGGGTGATCGCCAAGATGCTGGGCTTCCCGGACGACGACCGCGACCTCTTCCGCGAATTCGTGCACATCGTGCTCGAAGGCGTCGACGAGCCGCAGGAGCAGCGCATTGTGTCCTTCCAGCCGGTGCTCGAGTACATCGAACGTCAGATCGAGGACCACGTCGCTAACCCGCGTGACGACCTCACGAGCTACATGCTGAACGTGGAGCTGCCGAACGGCGAGAAGTTGCTGCCCGAGCACATCTTCGGCACCATCATCTTGACGCTGATTGCGGGTATCGACACCACCTGGTCGGCGATCAGCTCGTCCATCTGGCACCTCGCCTCGCACCCGGCCGACCTTGAGCGTCTCGTGAACGAGCCCGAACTCATGCCGCTAGCGGTGGAGGAGTTCCTCCGCTTCTACGCCCCGGTCTCGATGGCCCGCTTGGTCAAGGAAGACATGGACTACCTCGGTTGTCCGATGAAGAAGGACGACTGGATTCTGCTCGGCTTCCCCGCCGCGAACCGCGACCCGGCCGTCTTTGAGAATGCCGACCAGTTCATCGTTGACCGCGAGGTCAACCGTCACGTGACCTTCGGCCTCGGCATTCACCGCTGCGCCGGATCGAACTTGGCGCGCCTGGAACTGCGCGTCGCGCTGGAAGAGTTCATCAAGCGCTTCCCGAAGTTTGAGCTGTCAGACCCCGCCGCCGTGACCTTCTCGCAGGGTCAGGTGCGCGGCGCGCGCTTCTTGCCGCTGACCGTTCTGAACTAGTTCGACAACAGGCCCTGGGTGGCGTTGGCCGTGAGCCGCGCCATCCAGGCCTCAATGTCCGCCACCGTGCGCGGCAGGCCCGCCGACAGGTTCACCGGACCATTCTCGGTCACCAAGATGTCGTCTTCGATGCGCACCCCGATGCCGCGAAGTTCTTCGGGCACAGTGAGGTCGTTGATCTGGAAGTAGAGGCCCGGCTCGACGGTGAGCACGTAGCCCGCCTTAAGCTCGCCCATGTACATCTCGTTGCGGCTCTGAGCGCAGTCGTGCACGTCGATACCCAGCATGTGGCTGGTGCCGTGCAGGGTGTAGCGACGGTGCAGTTGACGATCGGGTCGAAGCGCCGTCTCGGCATCTTCATTGATGATGCCGAGTTCATTCAGGCCCCGCGCTAACACCGCCATGGCGGCCTTGTGCGGGTCGCCGAAGGACGCACCCACCACGCAGGCGGCAATGCCGGCCTCTTGCGCCTCGAGCACGAGCTCGTAGAGGCGACGCTGGGTGGCGGTGAACTTTCCGTTAATCGGCAAAGTACGCGTCACGTCAGCGGTGTAGAGGGTGTGCCACTCGACACCGGCATCGAGGAGCAGCATCTCGCCATCCTTGATCTCGCCGTCATTTCGAGTCCAGTGAAGGACGGTGGCGTGCGAACCGGAAGCGGCAATGGTGTTGTAACCAATGTCATTGCCCTCCACGCGGGCACGCAGATTGAAGATGCCCTCAACCACGCGCTCGTTTCGACCCATCGCGGTCGGTAGGGCGCGCACGACGTCTTCGAAGCCGCGCACCGTGGAGTTAATAGCTTCCTGCAGCTGAGTGATTTCGTAGTCGCTCTTCACGAGGCGCTGTTCGGCCAAGAAGGTGTGTAGCGCCGAGTCGGTGTCACTGGCGGCCACGGTGGCATCGAGATGCGCGTCATAGCCACGAACAAGGGCGACGGAGGACTGTTGCGCCAAGAAGGCATCGAGCTGGTCAAGGGGTGCGGTGTTGATCGCGTAGTACGACGCCGCTTCCACGGTGCCGCGTCGCGCCCCTACCCATACCTCGCCGTGAGTGCCGTTGGTGAAGAACTCGTGCGTGGACGCGTCGCGGCGCTCGGGAATGAACAAGGTGGACGATGATCCGTTGATCACGAGAACCGCGTCCGGCTCGCTGCATCCAGTGAGGTAGAAGAACTCGGTGCCGGGTCGGAAGTTGTATTCCGTGTCATGGGTGCGGCTCTTGAGGCCACCGGAGGGGATGACGAGGGTCTGGCCCGGAAACTCGGCGCCGACGGCATCACGACGGGGGCCACAGTGGGTGGCCATCTCGAGCACGCCTCCGCCAAAGTCCACCGGGGCCCAGTTGTTCGTCATCTGGTCGACGAGGACGCGTGGCACCGGCGGGCGGTGAGCGGAGACCCACACCCAGTGGTCGCTAATGGGGTTCTCCGCGGAAACGTCGGGCTCAGGAAGTTGGTCGGTTGCCATAGGTGACACGATAGTGACTCGTGAAACGGCCTTGAAGCCGAGCGCGCTCTAACCTTCTACGCATGCTGGACATCACACAACATGACCAGGTCGCCGTGCTGCGCTGGTGCGATGGAGAAAACCGCATCAATCTCGATTCGTTGGCGGCGCTAAACGGCGCCCTGGACGACTTGTCGCAGACCGAGGGACCGCTCGCGCTCGTTCTCACCGGTGACGGAAAGTTCTTCTCCAACGGCCTGGACCTCGCTCGATTCGCCACCGACGCGGATCAGTTTGCCGCCACGGTGATCGAACTCGACCACTTGTTCGGCCGACTTCTTGACTTTCCGGCGTACGTGGTCGGCGCGCTGAACGGGCACTGTTTCGCGGGGGGCGCCATGATTTCGTCCACCGTGGACTATCGCATCATGCGCAGTGACCGCGGTTACTGGTGCATGAATGAAGCGGAGTTGTCGTTACCCCTGTCGCCGTCAATGATGGCCGTCTTGCTCGCTCGTCTGCCGCAGCCCACCGTGCTCGAGGCCATCAACACGGCCCACCGCTACTCGGCCACCGAGGCCCTCGCGGCCGGCATCGTGAATGAGATTGCTCCCGACGAGGACGTGCTGACGCGCGCCATCGCCAAGGCGGCGGAAGTGGCCACGAAGGATCGCCGCGTGATCGCGAATCACAAGCGCCAAGTCTTCGGAGAATTGGCCACCCGACTTCGCGCGAGCTAACGCGCCATGGCTCGTTCTCGTCACGACCGCGGCGACCACGTCGCCGAGGACGCATTTCGAGCCTTTGCCATCACGATGGCACCGACCCTCGCCGGATACTTTCGTCGACGCCTGTACCCACTCTCGGCTGCCGACGTTGACGAGCTCGTCAATGACACCTTGTTAGTGATTTGGCGTCGGTGGTCAGACGTGCCGGCCGGTGCTGAGGTTCCCTGGTCGCTCGGCGTCGCCCGACACATCTTGGGAAATGCCCGCCGCGGCAATCGCCGCCGGGTGGCCATGGAAAGTCGTCTCGCCCCCGATCCGAATGGCCTGGCGGCCGAGGACATCGTGGTGGCCGACGTGGCTCTCTCCGAAGCTCTGGCTGCCGTGTCGGAGGGGGACCGAGAGATCATCGTCTTATCGGCGTGGGATGGCCTGTCCATTGCGGAGTTGGCTGTCCATTTCGACATTTCGGAGAATGCCGCCACCGTTCGTCTGAGTCGAGCCCACACTCGGCTGCAAGAAATTCTCGAATCTGCTGAAAGAAGTGGCGATCACCGGACAGGAGAACAGTGATGCACGATTCTTCCTTTGACGACCTTCCCGCCCGGCTGGCGGCGTCGGACCCGGCTCGCGGGATTACCTATCGTCACGCCAATCTCGCTGCGGCCCTCGATGTCATTGTCGCCGACCAACCGGCACCCATTCGTGTGATGCGCTCGTTCCAGCTCAAGATGGCGTCGGCCGCGGCCGCGGCCGTGGTCGTGACGACGAGCGCCATTGCTGCCCTCTCGGGGGCGGGCAGCACTCTGCCCATCTTGAACTTCGCGGCCGCCACGGCGACCACCCTGTCGGCACCCGGCCTCAAGGTCGGCGCGATGGCCATCAGTCCCTACGCCTCGTCTAACTACACCTTTACCGCCGGTGCGTCGCTGTCATCCGATGTGCCGTCGGCCTCGGTCTACACCCAGGCATCAGAACCGTCCGCGGCACACATTCGTGACCTCGCGTCGTACTTCGCCGACCTTGACCACACGACGATCTCGAGCGAGTCCACCAGCGACGCCACCACCACGGTGACGTACGCGAACGGCGACAGTTTCACCTACAGCGCGTTTGCCGGCTCTCTCCCCACCTTTTCCTTCTCGCCTAATGCCTCCGCAACGGGGGGCATTGCCATCGCCACCCCGATGGCCAGTGACAGCACGAACACCACTATTCCCACCCCTGTAGACACGCCACCGGTCAGCGTGTATGGCACCCCCACTGACGCCCAGATGTCGGTCTTGACGAAACTTGACTCGTTGGCGTCGCTGATCGGCACCAATGCACTGCACTTCACCACGGAGAACGCATCGGCATCCGACACGTCGCTGAACGCGTGGACGCAAGAAACTCTCGACGGACTTCCCGTCTTTTACGCCCAGCTCAATGTGGAGGCGACCAATGGCGTCATCACCTCGGTCTCAGGGTCCGACATGACGGGCCTGAGCGCAATCGCCTACCCGCTCCTGAGCGCCGCCGATGACGTCGCGAATGTGGGTTCGTGGAGTCCGGGCTACTCCCTCGGTGCCGGTGGTGCCGGTGGTGCCTGCGAGGCCTGCATGGGTGGATTAGTAACGACCACCTCGACGGCGCCGACTCGCGTGACCTTAGATTCGGCCACCTTGTGGCTGGTGCCACGTACTGCGACGTCAGCGTCCGGCACTGACATCGCCACCTTGCTCCCGGCCTGGGAATACTCGGGCCAAGTGGACACCTGGACGGGCAGCTTCTGGGCCATCGCGGTTGATCCGCAGTATCTCGCATCTCACTAAGTTTCCCGAGGTCACCTAGTCTCGAGGCCATGACCGTAGATATTTCTCGACACGACTCCGTGGCCGTCATCACCTGGCGCGACGGAGAGAACCGCATCAATCTCGAATCCCTGGCGGAGTTGCACGCGGCTCTCGACGAGGTGCAGGCCATTGAGGGTCCCCTGTCGGTGGTCTTTACCGCGGAGGGCAAGTTCTTCTCGAACGGCCTCGACCTCGAAAAGTTGGGTACCGAAGGTCCGGCCTTGGAGGCAATGTTCGTCGAGCTGGATCGACTGTGTGGACGCCTGCTGACCTTCCCCGCGTACACCATTGGCGCTATTAACGGTCACGCCTTTGCCGGTGGGGCGATTTTGTCGATGACCTTCGACCACCGCATCATGCGCACCGAGCGCGGCTTTTGGTGCTTGAACGAAGCCGAGATCGGCTTTCCGTTGACCGAGAACTTGTCCAAGGTGATTTTAGCGCGCCTGCCGCGCCCTCTCGCGCTTCGCGCCATGTTGACGGCTGATCGCTGGAATGCCGACGGCGCAGTGGCGGCGGGACTGGTCGAGCAGATGGTGCCCGAAGAAGAGTTGCTCTCGGCCGCGATTGCCTGGGGTGAGCACATGGCGACGCGCAGTCGTGCGGTCATCACGGAGCACAAGCGTCTCGTCTACGGCGAGCTCGCAGCTTCCCTCGGCGCGTAAGGAGTCAATAAAAAACCCCCGCCGGCCTTGCGGCCGGCGGGGGTTTTTAGTTACTGCGACTACTTGAACTCAGACGGCACCGCAGCGTTGGTCAGCTTGCTGGTGGTCAGAGCCTGGGTGGTCGGGTTGACGCTGTAGACAGTCGTGTTGACAGCCTTGGTCGCACCCGTGCTCACGCCCGTTGCGGTCACCTTCACGAGGTAACCACCGGTCAGACCCTGGTGGTTCGTGCTGCTGTACTGCAGCGGCACGATGGCCGGGGTGCTGAGAGTGTTGCTGGTGAGAGCGCTCACGAAGTTCGAGCGGGTGGGGGTGCCACCGTTCGCCGTCACCTTGTTGAGGGCCTCAATGAATCCCGCCGCGATGGCGACACCGTAGAGCTGGTTGCCCGACAGGATCGACTTCGAGGTGAAGGTCGCCAACTTGACGCCATTAACGGTCTTGCCGCTCTCGGCGGTCAGGACCTTCGACGCCCACGCGTTCCACGCGCTGGCCTTGTTGCTGGTCGAGTTGGTCGCGTTGAAGAACGTGAAGGTGATCGCGTTCTTTTCGTTGACGTCATTCACGGTCTGCGGGTCAGAGCCCACGCCCGAAATAATGAACTGCGGCTTGAAGCCCAAGGACTTCGCGGCGTCAAGAGCCAACTTGGTGGCCTGCGGGATGGTGTCGAGCACCACGACCGCAACCTTGTCGCTCTGCAGCTTGGCCATGGAGGTACGGAAAGTGCCCTGGTTGAACACGACGTCAGTCGAGTTGTAGGTCAACTGGTCCGCCGTCGCGGGGGTCACGCCACCGTTCTTGAGGCCCTGCAGTCCGTCCTGACCGAAGTCGTCGTTCTGACCGAGGAAGCCGACCTTCTTGCCCTTGAACTTCGACGAAATGTAAGTTCCGAAGATCTTTCCCTCAGCGAGGTAGTTGGTCTGGAAACCGAACAGGTTCGGGTTGCTCGTCGGGTCGTTCCAGTAGTGCGCGCCCGAGGACACGAACAGCTGGGGGGTGTTGTTGGTCTTGAGGTAGCTGATCTCGCCCTGCTGGGTCGCGGTACCGAGCGAACCGACGGTCGCGAAGACCGGCGTGTTCACCAGCGCCTGAGTCTGCGCGTCGGTGTTCTTACCGGCACCACAGACACCGAGGTTGTAGCAGTCGTCAAGAACCTTGTAGTCGACGCTCCAGCCGTTCACCTGGCCGTGGCTGTTGACGTAGTCGAAGGTCGCGAGTGCAGCCTTGGCCACGTCCTGGAAGCCCGCAGATGCGAGGCCGGACAGCGGGAAGGTTCCACCGATCGAGATCGTCTTGCTCGAAGTGTTGACGCCATCCGTACCCGAGGCACCCGCGGACAACACCGAGGCACCTGAGGCCACGAGGCCCAAGGTCAAGGTGGTGGCCGAGAGGGCGGCGAGGCGGCGACGCATGTTCATGTGCTTCATTGCCCATTTTCCTTTCGTGTGGGGATTTCCCCAGCCCTCACACTAATAAGAGTTGGCGACACGAAGGTAAGCGGCAACGCCGCGAGCCCACGGTCAGGAGTTACCGACGAGTAACCGAAATGAGTTTCTGGCGCAGGCCGGTGGCGAGGCCCACGATGCCGCGGGGGGCGAAAATCATGGTGACGATGAGCAAGATCCCAAAGAGGATGTTCTCCATGTTGGGAGCCAAGTTCGGCAGCTTGGCGCTGACCCATGAATCAGGACCAAGTCCGGTGTGATCGGTGATCCAGGTCGTGATTTGCAGTGAGTACACGCCGAGTAAGGCGGCGATGATGGCGCCACTCAGCGAACCGATGCCACCGAGAACCATGAGGGTCAACAGCGCGATCGAGAAGGTAAATCCAAATTCGTAGGTGCTGGGTGAAGCAGTGCCTGACACCATGACGAGCAGAGCTCCCGCCAATCCGCTCAAGGCGGCGGTGAGGACGAACGCCTGAGCGCGAGTGCGACCCAGGTGAAGCCCGACGAGCTCGGCCGCCACATCGTTGTCGCGAACGAGGCGCATGGCCCGACCCGTCTTACTCGTGAAGAGGTTGGACATCAGCCACAGCACGAGTGCCGCAATGACGACCGACACCATCGCCGTGAAGCGACTGTTGATGACCACGGGCAACGTGTTGTTCGTGTCAAAAAGGTTGAAGAACCATTGCGGCGCGCTGAGCGGCGTGATGGTGAGACCCTGCGATCCGCCCAAGGTGCTCACGGCAAACGACTGGGGAACGTAGGGAAGGGCGACCGCGAAGGCCAAGGTCATGCCCGCGAGGTACGGGCCGCGAAGGCGGGTGGCCGGCATGCCGATGATGAGTCCGACAAACGCAGAGACCGCGATCGCCACGATCATAGAAATGGCGACGGGTTCGCCGGGGTGATGCAGCGTCCAAAACGCGGCGCTGTAACCACCTACCAACATGAAGCCCGAGTTGCCGATGGAGATTTGTCCGCTCCATCCGGTGAGGAACGAGAGCCCCACCAACGCGATGCAGTAGGCACCGGCCTTCGTAAGGTTGGCGGCATCGGTACCCGACTGAATAGAGGCGACGGCGATCGCCGCCACGAGGCCACCGAGGACCCACGCCAGACGCTTGAACGTACCGGACATCACACCCTCCGAGTCGAGTTCTTGGTGAAGATGCCCTGGGGGCGAAGCATCAACACGACAACCAACAGCACGACCGCCACCATGTCGGCGTAATTTGAATTCCAGTAGTCATTGATGAGCTGCATGACGACGCCGATGACGATTCCAGAAACCAGGGCTCCAAGGGGGCTGTCGAGGCCACCAATGGCCGCGGCGATAAAGCCGAGAATGAACATCGCGTCGAGCATGTTGGGGGCGAGGCCACCGGGGTTGAGCGAAATAACCACACCGGCCACCGCACCCACTGCTCCGGCAATTCCCCATCCAAGTGTGAGAAGTCGACCTACGCGAATCCCCAACAACTTGGAGACTTCGGGGGCCAGCGCGGAGGCTCGCAATTTGAGACCCAGCGAGGTGTAGTTAAAGAGAATGGCGACGAGCGTCATGATGGCTAACGCTGCTCCGATTTGAAAAGTGGAGAGTGGACTAAGGCCCGTGGGGTTCCCCTCTGATTGAAAGTTGATGCTGGAAAATGGAGCCGTGGGGTAGCGAGGGATGTTGGTCCACACGGCGCTCGCCACTGCCTCGAGCAACGTGAACATACCGACCATCACCACGATGGGATTGATTTCCGCCTTGTGATAGAGCGGCTTTACGATCACGATTTCCGTGAGGGCCGAGAAAATGAAGCCCACGGCGACCGAGATCGCGGCGGCCACCCAGAAGTTCGCGTGGTGGTCCATTTGGGTCATGCCGATGTAGGTGACGAACATGGCCATGGGGCCCTGCGCGAAGTTTAAGACACGCGTGGCGCGCCAGACCAGCACGAGACAGAGGGCGACCAGTCCGATGATGACACCTTGAGCGGTGCCACCGGCAATGTCGTTGACGATGCGGTTGGTCAGGATGTTGGCAATCATTCGGCCATCCCCAAGTAGTACGAGCGCAGCGACTCATCGGCGGCCACCTCGGCCGCGGGTCGCACCGCAATGGATTTGCCGACGTGCAACACGGCGGCGTAGTCGGAAATCTTGAGCGCGCTCTTCGCGTTCTGCTCCACCAAAATCACCGTCAGGCCAGAGTTGGCACACAGCGTCTTGATCGTGTTCATGATGTCTTGAGTCACCAGTGGCGCGAGGCCGAGCGACGGCTCGTCAAGCAACAAAATCTGCGGGTTCGCGATCATGGCGCGGCCGAGAGCCAACATCTGACGTTCACCACCCGACAGCTGTGCGGCGTACTGCTTGCGACGTTCCTTGAGAACGGGGAACAAGGTGTACTGCTCCTCGAGCCCCGCGGTCACGTTGGTCTTGGCCCCCAGCGCACCGAGGCGGAGGTTTTCCTCCACCGTGAATTCAGCAATCACTCCTCGTCCTTCAGGAACGTGAGCAATACCGAGGCGAGCAATGGTGTCGGGACGTTCGCCGATGAGGGCGTGTCCATTGGCAGTAATGCTGCCGGAACGAGGCTTAACGAGACCACTGATGGTGCGCAGCAAGGTGGTCTTGCCGGCACCGTTGGCTCCGAGGACGGCGGTGATGGCACCTGTCGGTGCCTCAATGCTGACGTCATCGAGCGCCACGATGGCGCCGTAGGCGACGGAGAGGTGAGAGATGGAGATCATTCGTCGACTCCCAGGTAGGCCTCAATCACGGCGGGGTTCTGACGTACCTCGGACGGCGTGCCGGTCGCAATGACTTTGCCGAAGCTGAGCACGACCAGGCGGTCCACCAGCGGCATGACGAAGTCCATGTTGTGCTCGACGAGCAGCACGCCCATCTCGCTGCGCAGGCCGCGAATCAGTTCAGCAAAGGCATCGAGCTCAGCCTCGTCGAGGCCGGAGGCCGGTTCGTCCAGAAGAAGTAGTGACGGGCGCGCAATCAGGGCACGCGCCACGGCCACGCGCTTGGCAATGCCGTAGGGAATGGCCGTGGGCATTTGGGCGGCGTAGTCCGCGACGCCCAGGCGGTCGAGGACGGAGAGGGCTTCGGCCTTCAGTTCTTTTTGTCCGTGCGGCAGACCCAGCAGTGAGGTCCAGAAGCGACCCCCGGGGCGACTCTGCGCGCCCGCCATCACGTTTTCCAACACCGTGCAGTTCTCGAAGAGCCCAACGCCCTGCAAGGTGCGTGCCACGCCGGCGCGAGCGAGTTGACTCGGCTGAGGGTTGGTGAGACCAGATTTGGGAAGACGCACCGATCCCTCGGTGGGCTCGACGAAACCGCAGGCCACGTTGAACGCGGTGGTCTTGCCGGCACCGTTCGGACCAATGAGGCCCACAATCTCTCCGGGGTTGACCGAAAAGCTGACGTCAGTCAGTGCGGCGAGACCGCCGAAACGGACGGAAATGGCATCGAGCTCCAAAAGAGTGCTCGATGTCGTGGCGACGGGGGTAGACGACATAACTCTTTCCAAATTAGTCGGCGCGCACTCGCTCGATTAACCCCGTCCCCCGAGGAGAGGTGACGTAACCGTTACATTGGTCGCATGTTGGCCACCACCACCGCGTTTCCCTACGCGCTGGTCGTGGCCGTTTTTCTCGCCGCCCTTGTGGAGATGGTGGAAGCCCTCACCATCGTGGTGGCGGTGGGTCACGCGCGGTCGTGGCGATCAGCCCTCGAGGGAACGGGTCTCGCTCTTCTATGCCTCACCATCCTCGTGGCGATCGTGGGTCCGGCTATCAGTCACGTGCCCTTGACGCCGATGCGCGTCATTGTCGGCGCCATTTTGCTCGTCTTTGGCTTGCAGTGGCTGCGCAAGGCTGTTCTTCGAGCATCGGGTCATAAGGCCCTTCACGACGAAGATGAGATTTATCGCGACACCGTGGCGCAGCTGCGTGCGGCTGGTCAACCCGTGGGCCGCGATCGCCTCGCGGTGGTGACGAGTTTCAAGGGAGTCTTCCTCGAGGGGCTTGAAGTCGTCATCATGGTGGTCACCTTGGGGGCGCAGCGACACCAGATCTTGATTGCTACGGCCTCGGCCGTGTCGGCCACGGTGCTCGTTGCCATCGTCGGTGCCATCGTGGCGAAGCAACTCAACAACGTGCCCGAGAATTTCATGAAGGCCACCGTGGGCGTGCTACTCGTCACGTACGGCGTCTTTTGGTCCGGTGAAGGCGTCGGGGTGGTGTGGCCGCACGGCGACGTGATGTTGCTGGCCATTGCCGGTCTCGTGGCCGCGGGCGTCTGGGTCCAGATACAGGTGGCGCGCCGATGAGATTCGTCCGTCTTCTTGGATCCGCCGTGGCGGGTACCGGGCGTTTCCTCTGGGACTTCTTGGTGGGCGATACTCCCGAAATATTCGTGGCGGTATGCGTCGCTCTCGCGGCTGTGGCCGTGATCTCGCATCATCGACACTCGTCTCTCGGCGGGTGGGTGCTGCTCGTGGCGACCTTCGTGATTTTGGGCGGCAGCGTGATGAAGGCCATCCGAACGTCAAAGAAGAAGTAATGCGCGCTCGTCGAGCGCCATGGTGGTGGTACGGACTTGGCACCACCCTGGTCGCCCTCGCGCTCTATCAGCGAGTCGTCGCACACCCCACATCGACGGTGCTCGGCTGGGGAATAGATGACCCGATTCAGCAGACGTGGTTCGTGGCGTGGTCCGCACACGCTGCCGCACACGGACTCAATCCTTTCTTTAGTGGCGCGATGAACGCCCCGCACGGGATCAACCTGATGACCAATACATCCCTGTTGGCGGTGGGCTATCTCGTCGCGCCACTGACGTGGTTGGTGGGACCCGTGTTCTCACTCAACGTCATCTTCGTGGGCGGCGTCGTGGCCACTGCGCTCTCGGCTGCTCTCGTCATGCATCGCCAAGGGCTGGAGCGCGGGCCCGCGATGTTCGGTGGCGCACTGGTGGCCCTGGGGCCCGCCCTCCTCATTCATGGGCAGAACCACGCCTTCATGGTCGCGAGTGCGGGTCTCTGTTGGTGGATCGACGCCGTTCTCCAATCGCTGTCGGGCCGTTGGTCGCTTCGTCGCGCCGCCTTATCGACGTCACTGTGGACCGCGTGGTGCTTCCTGGTGTCGTTGGAAACCTTCTTTATCGTGGGCGTTTTCTTGCTGGGTGCCCTCGTCGTCGTGGCGATCACACGGGTTAGTCGTCGTGATCGAGTTCGCGAACTCATGTTGTATGTCCTGGGTGTCGGCGCTGTCAGCGCCGTGCTACTTGCCGCTCCGCTCTACGCGTTGATGGCGGGCCGACAGCACATCGCGGGCCCACCCCACGCATGGGTCACTCAACTAACGACGACGTGGTCGCAATTGATCAGACCAGGAACCTGGGTGGCAATCGCACCGCTCGGTCGCGACCCGCGTCACCACGTCTTTTTGTCGGGGTCGTTCTTTAATGGCGGCTACCTCGGTGTCTTCTTTCTCCTGGCGGTGCTGGTGGCACTGGCCGTGACGTGGTCGCGACGTCGCACTCGCGTGGCATTGCTTGTCGCCGTCATCGCACTTCTCGCCTCAGGTGGCGCCCACCCTCAATTACCGGGACTGGGCTCCGTGTGGTCGCCCTACCGACTCGTGGTTGGCCTCCCCGGTTTCTCATCGGTGATGCCGCGCAATTTTTCGGTGGTGGTGCTGGCGGCACTCGCGTGGATTATCGCTGACGCAGTTCAGGAACTCTCTCATCGTTCGCGGATGACATCGCGTGGTGCGGCGGTGGCGATCGCGGTGCTCGCCGTCGTCGGCTTCGTCCCGAACCAGGCCTACGCCGCTCGCTACGTGAAGGTCGAACGGTGGTATTCCTCGCCGGCGGGAACGCACGCGGTTCCCGACAACTCTCTCGTGCTCGCCTACCCCTACCCCGAGGGCGTGAGAAACGTCTCGTTGTTAGATCAGGCTGACGCTGCCCTGCGCTATCGACTGGTGGGTGGTCAGGCCATCGTGCCGAGTGTCACGGGATCGGCGCAGCAAGTTCCCGTCGGCCCCTACCGCCCCTTTTACGACCTCTTCGTTCGCTCCTACGAACGTCCGACTTTCGCCTTCGGTATCTATCCCGAACCGGTAGGGCCGCTACCGCCCGACACGCCCGCCACCTGGCACCAACTCGCCGCCGTGGCGACAACCGCCCACATCAATCGCATTGTGGTGACACCGCGAGGTCATGACCCCGCGCAGGTACGGCGCTACCTCACCCACGCTTTTGGGTCGGGCCACCACGATGCCAGTGGCGTGTGGTGGTGGGACATTCCCCGGTCGAAAAGTTAAAGAACGCCGAAGCGAAAGAGCTCGTAGACCCATTCGGCACCCAGCGCGACGACGGGAATGACGAGAGGTATCGACCATCTCGTTTTCTTGCTCACCATGACGTAGGCCGCCGCCGCGACCAACACGACGCCGAGGGGAGCCGCCGTTATCGCAGCAGCCGGGCGAAGTGTCATGAGATTTCGAAGCGCGGTCGTCAGCCCACAAAAGGGACAGGGCAGACCAATGAGCACGATGGAGGGGCACGGCACACCAAGGGCGTGGCCAAAAGTGCCCAGGAAAATCCCCCCGGACAACAGCCCCGCCGCGGGCAGACGAATGCCGCGGGTATCAATCTCGTAACGACGGCCGAGACGGCCCCTCATTACTTCGGCTGAATCGAGAAGGGCTTCTTCGGAACGGTGATCACTACGGTGGACATGATCTTGTCCGCCAAGGTCTGACGCTTCTCGTCCCACAAGGGAAAGAGAAAACCGATGTCGCAAATGATGAAGTCGACGACATGCGCAATGGCGCGCACAACGCCAAGACCCGCGCCGATGGGCTGGCCGGTTTGCTCGTTGATGCACTTGAGGCCCATCACACGCATGCCGGGCGATGCACCCGTGGCACCCACCTGAATGGCAAACCAGCCCCAGATGCCGAGATCAACCAGCAACTGGAGAAGCCCAAAGCCAGAAGAAATGCGACTGAGAATGGAGAACACAATGTTGACGGCGACGACGAGAAGGGAGTCAATCAGGTATCCAACAAAACGAACTCCCCAGTCGGCGTACTGACCAACGGCGGCGGCCGGCGCCTGCGTGTAGGCCGGAGCAACCGGAACCGAGTTCGCGCCATTCACCGGTGCGCCACAGTTGGCACAAAAAGTTGCGTCCTGATCGGCGGCACCACATTGCGGACAAAAAGCCATGACTGCTCCCTTGAATCTCGTCGTCGCGACACTAACAGTGGTTTTCGTCGCCTTTATGTCATTACGCGCGCGGTTAGAGATAGTCTCCACTAGCCATTTACCGTTCTAAAGGAGCTGGGAGATCATGGAAATCGTTACCGCCATTGTTGAAATTCCGCGTGGAAGTCAGAACAAGTACGAGTATGACCACGAGACGCACACCATCAAGCTGGACCGCCACCTGGTCGTTTCCATGAACTACCCCGCCGAATACGGCTTCATTCCTGACACCCTCGGTGGCGACGGCGACCCCCTCGACATCCTGGTCCTGACCGCCTACCCGACCTTTCCTGGCTGTGCCATCGACGTGCGCGTTATTGGCATGTGCGTGATGTCCGACGAAAAGGGCGAAGACGCCAAGTTGGTGGGTGTGCCGACCTACGACAAGCAGTACAAGGACATCACCGAAGTCGAGCAATTGCCCGCTATCGAGCGCGACCGAATTCAGCACTTTTTCACCGTGTACAAGGACCTGGACGAGGGCAAGTGGGTGAAGGTGGACAAGTGGGAAGGCTCCGCCGCCGCCTATGCGGAGTTGGATGCCTCCCGCGCTCGCTTCACCAAGTAGCCAACCCCTCACATTTGCGGAAAACCCGCACCGGCAGCACCTCTCGTGCCTCAGTAGTCTCAAGGTGAGGGTGTTATCAGCAGGAGGGGACGCGATGCGTCAATCAAATTCGCGCATGAGCCGCACCGGTGCGATTACCGGTGCGATGGCATTAATTATGTCAATGGGCTTCGCCGCCCTCGCTCCCGCTGCTTTTGCCGACGCGACGGCGCCTGACGCCCCCACTTCGGTGTCCGTCACTGCGGGTAACGCCACGTTGTCGGTCTCGTGGAGCGCACCGGCCGACAATGGATCGGCCATCACGGGGTACACCGTCACCGCGGATGATGGTGTGGATACTCCGAGCACCTGTAGCAACGATGGTTCCTCCACCAGCTGCACGGTCACCGGATTGACCAACGACACCGCTTATTCCGTCACCGTGACTGCTTCCAACGCGATCGGCACCTCCGACCCCTCGAGCAGCGTGTCCGGGACACCGGCCGCCCAAGCACCTTCCACGGTGACGGGGGTGCTGGTGTCGTCGGGTGCCGAGTCGGTCACGGTGAGCTGGTCTGCTCCCGCCGACAATGGATCTAGCATCACCAGCTACACCGTTACCGCCGACAACGGCACCGATGCGCCCCGCACCTGCACCACGAGTGCACCCACCACGACGTGCGACGTCACTGGCTTGACGAATGGCAGTGCCTACGCCATCAGCGTGACGGCAACGAACGGTGCGGGTACATCCACTGCCTCTACTCCCGTCTCGGTCACGCCGGCGGCTGCACCCAGCGCCCCGACGTCGGTGTCCGTGTTGGCCTCCGACGGAACGCTCAGCGTGTCATGGTCCGCGCCCGCTGACAATGGCGCCACCATCACCAGTTATGACGTGAGCGCCGCCCACGGTAGCGACACCCCGGCTACTTGTTCGGTGGCGGGAACAAGTCTGACCTGTGACGTCACGGGCCTCACCAATGGCACCACCTACGCCGTCACGGTCACGGCAACGAATAGCGCCGGAACGAGTTCACCATCGACGTCAATTGACGCCACCCCCGCCACCACACCGGGCGCACCCACCGGTATCACGGTGACGCCCTCAAATGAGAGCTTGTCGGTGAGCTGGACGGCGCCGAGCGACGGTGGTTCGGCCGTCACGGGGTACACCGTCACCGCGACGCACGGTAGCGACACTCCCGCTACCTGCACGACCGACGGAAGTGCCACCACCTGCGACATCACCGGGCTCACCAACGGCACGGCCTACTTCGTGTCCGTCTCCGCGACGAATGCCATGGGCACGACCTCGAGCGATGGCAGCGTGACGGGAACGCCGGCGGCTGCGCCGAACGAACCGACCGATGTGTCGATTTTGCCGGAGAACAACGCCGTCTACGTCTCGTGGTCCAGTGCGGCCTCCAACGGCGCCGCCATCACTAGTTACACCATCACGCTGGATGACGGCGTGCACAGCGTGGTGAGCGTCACCGTGAGCGGCCTCGCCACCTCGGCCTACATCTCCGGTCTGACCAATGGCACGACGTATTCGGTCGTGGTGACGGCCACCAACCCGCAAGGATCGGGCCCTGGCTCCACGCCGCAGGACGCAACGCCGGCGACGTCTCCCGGTGCGCCCACGGGCATCACCGTGACGCCCTCGAACCAGACTCTCGCGGTGAGCTGGACGGCCCCCGCAACGGGCGGTGCCGACATCACGGGGTACACCGTGACCGCGGACAATGGCATCGACACCCCGTCGGCGTGCACGACGGACGGAACGACGACGACCTGCGATATCACCGGCCTGACCAACGGCAGCGCCTACAGCGTGTCGGTATCGGCCACCAACGCGATGGGCACGACGCCGAGCGCCGGATCAGTGACCGGCACGCCGGCAACGACCCCCGACGCCCCGACGTCGCTGAGCGCGGCGGTCGGCAACGGCACATTGACCGTGACGTGGAGCGCCCCCACTTTTAACGGTGGCGCCACTATCAGCGCTTACACGGTGACGGCCGACAATGGCGTGGACACGCCATCGACCTGCACGGTGACGGACGGATCGAACGCGTGCACGCTCACGGGTCTGACTAATGGCAGTGACTACTCCATCACCGTGACGGCGACGAACGCCCAGGGCGAGGGAAGTGCGACTGAGGCGGTGACCGCGACTCCCGCCACCGTGTCCGACGCGCCGACTGCCGTAGAGGCAATCAGCGGTGATTCCATGATCACCGTGAACTGGACGGCTCCGGCCGATACCGGTGGTGCCGACATCACGAGGTACACCGCCACCGCGTACGCGCCGGGCTACGGATACAGCTCCTGCAATGACGTCACCGGCGCGTTGACCTGCGACATCACGGAGCTCACCAACGGCGTGGACTACACCGTCACCGTCGTGGCCGTGAATTCCCGCGGAACCTCAGTTCCCTCAGGTTCAGCTCACGCGACCCCGGCGGGTAGTCCCACGGCACCGAGCAACGTCACGGCGACCGCGGGTAATGGTCAGATCACGGTGAGCTGGTCGGCCAGCGATGGCAATGGATCAGCAGTCACTGCCTACACCGCCTCGACGACTGATGGATCGAGCTGCGACACCACTGGTGCGCTCACCTGCATCATTACCGGCTTGACGAACGGCACCCCTTACTCCATCTCCGTCGTGGCGACAAATGCCGTTAGTGACTCCGCCGCGTCATCGAGCGTGTCGGCGACCCCTGCCACGGTGCCCTCCGCACCGCGCTGGTTGCACGGTGTCGCGGGTAACACCACGGCCACGTTGCTCTGGAATTCGTCAACCTCCAACGGTGGAGCGCACATCGATTCATACATCGTGACGGACCTTCATGGTCATGGCTGTAGCACCAGCGGATTGACCTGCACCGTGACGGGACTGACGAACGGCACGACCTACGTCTTCTACGTCACCGCCCACAACGTCATGGGCAATTCCGCGAACTCCAACTCGAACATCGTCATTCCCTTGACGACACCGTCGGCACCCAGCATTGCCGCATGGCACCCGGGCAACCACCAAGTCATTTTGACGGTCACGCCGCCGACTAGTAACGGTGGCAAGGCGTACTACTACGAGTACAGCGTGAACGGTGGCGTGGCGTGGGTAAATGCGCAGAACTTCACCACTGGCAACTCCGTCACCATCGGTCTGCTGACGAACGGCACTGCGTATCGCGTCGCGGTTCGCGCCGTGAACCAAGCGGGTCACTCGGCATCCAGCAACGTCGTGACGGCGACTCCGTCCACGGTGCCGTTGGCCCCGGTGATTACCTCGGTGACGTTGAGCGCGAGCTCCACGGTGATCCACCTCGCCGCCTTGTCGACGGGCGGTTCTGCCATTACGGCGATTCAGTACTCCGTCACGGGTGGCACCACGTGGACCAGCGTGGCCGCCTCGGCGAGCACGCGCAGCATCACGATTGCCGCGCTGCCCCTGAAGCGAACGGTGAATATTGTCCTGCGAGCGGTGAATGCCAACGGACCATCACCGTCGAGCGTCACGTACGCCGCGCGACGGCTGAAGTAGTTACGCGCGACGAAGGCGAGCGATGATGTCGTCGACGACCTCGCTCGTCGACGATTCACCGCCGAGGTCGAAGGTACGCACACCCTCGGCCGCACCGTCCAAGGTGGCGGATCGAAGTCGCTGCGCCGCGACCTTGTAGCTCTCGTCGTTGTAGAAGATGGCAGCCTGGTCGAGCAACGCCGCGTTGGCCAGCAACATGGCCATGGGGTTGGCCACGTTCTTGCCTTCAAGAGTCGGCGCCGTGCCGTGCGGCGCTTCGGCCATCGCGACGCGCGGGCGGAGATTCTCATCCAGCGACATCAGGACTGACTCGGCGCCGGCAATGGAGCCGAACATCGCCAGCACCATGTCACTCAGACAGTCGCCATCTCGGTTGAGAGCCGGAATCACTAGTGGGAACTCACTGGACTCGGTCAACAGGCCGGCGTAGGTGGCGTCGATCAGCGTCGGGCGATACGGCACGTTCGGGTGACGGCTCGCGGCCGCGTCCATTTCTTCCTTGAGCATGCCTTCGTAGACCGGAGAGACAGTCCACTTGGGTCCGCCGTACACGGCGCCACCCATCTGGTCGGCCATCTGGAAGGAGTATTCCGCCACGTCGACGCAGATCGAGCGCTCAATGCGCTCCGTGCGCCATGCGGTTTCGTTCTTTCCCTCACCATCGCGGCCTTCGAGCGCGCCGTAGGCGTCACCCACGGCCATACGCACCACCACGATGGGCTTGGCCACGCCCACCGACGGGGTCACGCCCGGAATGCGGCGACCGGTGCGAACAATGACCGATCCGTTGATCCCCTCACGAAGGAGGCGATTGGGAGAACCCACTCCACCAATTTCCGGGGGAGTGACAGTCGCGGCCTTGAGCCCGAGTCCGGTCGTGGTCATCGCGTGGGCGGCTTCGCGAACGACCTCATTATTCGTGCGACGGCGATTTTCCAAACTGAGGTCAAAGTGCTGCAAAGTGAGGGAAACGCCGAGAATGGCGGGGTCGAAAACGCGCAGCGACTCGATGAGCAGTTCTTGGCCCGTCTGGTCGCCGTCGCAAACAATGATGGTGGGGGTGGTGGAGTTCGCCATGTTCATAGTTTCGCAGACTAACGAGGTGTGTTGAAATTATGGAAGTTTCACGTTTTCGGCTCATGAGGCTCTACAGTTGGCCTATGAAATTCGCCCGCCGCGTGCCGCCTCGTCCGGCTCAATGGACGGCGGTGGGTGTGGTGGCGATTGCCATTTTCTTGTTATTCCCAGTGACGTCGCCCGCCATCTTGCGCTGGGCGGGGGGCACCTTCCAGCACCACACCTTCACCGCCATGTGGGCAGTGGACCCCAATCGGGCCATTGTCGGCTACAGCGCGGGCGATCGGGCAGTGGTGGCGGTGCAGAACGAGACCCGACGGGCGCAGAGCTATCACTGGCGTGCGAGCTGTTCGCGTCGAAAGATTGCCACCAACTGGCTGGAAGTGCCGAAGGGTGCCACTCGCTACATCACGCTGCATACCAAGAACTGTCCGACCAACAAGATGACGGTTCGGTTACAGGGGTCCAATGTGTGGGTGACGATTAAGTACATCACGGTCGCGCGTTCCACCACCACGACGGCACCGGTCCCGACGAGTTTCCCCCTTAGTACTACCACCGTGCCCGTCACGACCAGCACTGAGGCCGTGACGACGACCACTGTTCCTGAGACCACGACGTCCAGTTCAACCACGACGACGGTGCCCTGATGTCGGACCACGGCGCATACGAATTCAGCGATGCTCTGGAAGCTGTCGAAGCGGCGGCTCTCGAACAGCAGATCGCCGAGGCGGAGGCCGAAGCCGCCGCCCTCGACTTAGAGCTCACGGGTGACCCCTGGGAAAAGCGCCTCGGAGGGTGGATATGGCTCGCCCTCGCCACCATTGCCGTCCTGGTTCAGGGTAAGCACACCTGGACGCCCGTGCAGATTTTTGTGGGCGCCACGTTGGTGCTGCTCCCCGGCGCGACCTTGATGGCTATCTTCCGACTGCGCACGGGTAGTACCGCGACGCGAATCGTCGTGGCGGGAGCCTCGGGCATTTTCGCCATCACGGTGGTGGACTTCATCGTGAGCATGCTGGGCCCGCACGTGGGAATTCAGCGACCGCTTGACCCCACGCCGCAAAAGTGGATTTGGCTGGTGGTCATCGCCCTCGGTCTCGCCTATAACTCTTTCAAGAAGCGAGACCCCTTCTCGTTAGTTTTTGACCAAGTCACGCCCGCGAACCTGGGTGTGGGCTGTCTCTTGGCCCTCTCGCCCATTTTGGCCACGCTGGGTGCCGGTCAGCTCAACCTGGGTCACTCCAACGCCATCGCCACCACCAGCATGGCCATCGCGGTCGGCCTGATTACCCTCACCGTTTTCTTGGGATGGCGTCACGACACTCGATTCCCCATGGCGACGTCGATTTATATGGCGTCGTTGGCCGTGGTGTTCGCCGAAACTCTTCGTGGCGACCACGTCCCGGGTTGGGACGTGCAACAGGAATTTTCGACGATGACCAACGCGATCGCGAAAGGCATTTGGGCCGTGCCGACGAACCACGACCCCTATTCCTCGATGTTGTCGCTGACGGCCATGCCCGCGAGTTTCCACTCCTTAGCGAATCTCGATCCCAACAACTACTGCCGTTTCGTTATTCCCATGTTCCTGACCCTTGTGCCCCTAGGTGTGTATGGCAAGGCGAAATCGTTGCCTCGATTTATCTCGGCGCACAAGATTTCAGCGCGCCCCGGTATTGCTGCATTGGTGGGCGCCGCTTTCGTTATCGGTGAAGCTTCGTTTCCTCAGGAGATTCCGGCGGTGGGTCGCCAAGCTCTCGCGAGCTTGATGCTCACCGCGGGCCTGGTTGTCTTGCTGGACCGCGCGACCGGTCGTGGGGTCGCGAAGATTTATGCGACCGGACTCTTGGCGTCGCTGGCGTGGATTCACTACTCCTCGTCCTTCCTCATGTCCGGATTTGTGTTTGGAGGGTGGTGTATTGCCATTGCCTCGACATGGTGGTTGAAGGGCCACCACATATCTCCGAAGCAGATGCGCCGCCACCACGACGACGAACACATCTCGCGAAGTCGAATGTTGAGCCTCCCGATGGTGGCCATCATTATCGGTTCGGCCATCATGTGGAACTTGGTGATTACCAAGAACGACGCCCTGCAGCACCCCTCGCAAGGTCTCGCCTCGGCGGGATTGACACTTAAGGTATCCATCGAAAAGGGCAGTGCCTCCGCGGCGTCTTACCAGAAGTACATCAACCAGCAGATGAAGCAGTTCAAGTGGTTCCACCCCTACCCGGGTGCGGCGACGTACAAGTTAGAAAATGCGAAGGCGCCCACCGTGAAGCCCTTGGTGGCGCTGAAGCCCAGCCAATGGAACTTGCTCTTGGTGGGATCGCGAGATATTCAAAATGTCCTGGCGGCCTTCGGTATTGCCTTCCTCGGCTGGGTGGGCATCGTGAAGCGTCGTTACTTCAATGCCGACTTGTTTGGTATCGGTGCGACCGCACTCGTGATCGGTGCCGCTTTCCGCTTCTCCGCGACCTTGGACGTGTTCTTCAGTCCGGCGCGTGCGGCCTACATGGTGTCGATCATCCTGGCTGTGGCGATCGCCGTCATGTTGGACGAGATTCCCGAACGATTCATTAAGTACGCGGCGACAATTTCCATTCCCCTCACCGTGATCTTGGTGATGTCGTCAACCCTGGTGATCATTCCGCTGATTGGTGGTTCGCCCACGTACACCATGTCCACCATTGGCGAAGACGCGCAACGCTTTATCGTCTACAGTCCGGAAATCGCGGGCGCGACGTGGCTGCGCGAACACACCACCAACAAGATGCTCGTCGAAGCGGACCGATTTGGATCGGTGGCCTTGCTGGCCGTCCCGCCACCGGCGAGCGTGATGAGTCAGATTGCCCCGGAGGGCATTGCTCGTTTCGCGTGGGTGTACACGACGCCGACGAACAACATCTTGGGCACCGCTCGAGGTGGCGCATCCACCTTTGCGGTCGCCACCATCAAGTTCCCCGCACCGTTCTTTGATAACAACCTGTACTTGGTGTATTCGAACGGTTCAACGAGGGTGTACCACTAAGCGCGACGCCAGAGGGCTTCGCGAAGAATGCCCGCGCCGTACGCGATTTGATACGCCACGGTGCGCCAGCCGTCCAGTGTGCGTGCTCGCCACCACATCGCGACGAGAAGCAACCAGGCGGGAGGAAACCAGCACAGCGCAACGGCGACGGCATACACCACACCGTCTTTTTCGTCCGCGATAAAGCGTCGCAGCGGCAGGCGGTGGTATCGATAGAGGCGAGTGCGACCGCGGCCATAGCGATGAGAACGCGACACGTTCTCGCGGTACCCGCCCATGTCGTGAGTAATGGCAGCAGCGGGCTCGCACAAGATGGCCGTGCCGTGGTCGCGAACTCGCCAACTCATGTCGGTGTCTTCGGCAAAACCGATGTCTTCGTTGAAGCCGCCGATATCTTCCAAGAGTCGACGACGAATGGCGACATTCGCGGTGATGAAATCTTTGCGCTCTTCACGCTCCGTGCTGCCATACGACCAGTGCGCGGTGGTGTTCGAGAGGCGGACTGGTCCCGTCACGACGTCGTAGCTGCCGTCGCGCAGGGGCTGAGTTAGTGCGCCAAACCAGCCGTCGACGGGAATGCAGTGCGCATCGAGGTAAATGATGAGGTCGGTGTCAGATTCCTTCCAGCCCACATTTCGTTGATGGGCAATCGTTCGCGTCGCGGGATTGCCCGGGTAGTCACTCCACGACACCTGCGGGAATTGACGACGAATGTCGTCGAGTCGACCGTGCGACGCGTCGACGACGAGTACTCGGTCAGCCGATGACAGTGATTGTGACTCGAGGGCCCGCAGGGTGGCGACAATCTCTCGATCATCTCGATTGACAATCACGATGGTGCTCGACAGATATTCCATGGTAGGAAGCATCGTAGGGCGGAGATAGTTTTAGTGCATGACCGCGACGCCCGATATGACCGTGGTGGTCTGCAGTCACAACGGTGGCCGCACCTTGGCAGCCTGCGTGGCTGCCTTGGCGCAACTCGATGAGCGAGAGCGTTTTCAGATCGTCATTGTCGATGATGGATCCACCGACGCCACCGGCGCCATCGCCGACGCCAGCGATTTTGAAGTCATTCACCTCTCGCCGAACGGGGGCTTATCCGCGGCGCGCAATGCGGGAATTCATGCGGCGCGCGCACCACTCATTGCCTTTACCGACGACGATTGCGTGCCCCCGCCGACGTGGGCCGTGCAGCATCGCGATGCGTGGCGAACGATGCCCTCTGACGTGACCTGTCTGGGTGGCCAAGTTCGGGCCGCCGCGACGGACTCATTGAACCGTCGTTACGTGGCGTGGCGTGAGCCCCTTCGACCCATTCCCATTGATATCAGCCACGGTGCCACTTTTGTCCAAAGAATTGTTCGTTACGTTCGGGGGCCGGAGAAGTTCACCTCGAGCGAAGGGCAGCAACCCGTCGCGTCGGTGGTCGGCGCCAATATGTCGTATCGCGCCGAGGCCTTAGCTCATATCGGAGGATTTAATCCGACGCGAACGTTCTCGGGCGACGAAACGTGGGTGAGCCGTCAGCTCCGTGACGCCTTCGGGTCACACACCGTGGTGTGTCATCCCGACATCGTCATGCGTCACGACTTCGACGTGAATTTTTCTGACACACTGCGTCGATCTTTCCAATACGGAATTGGCTCGGGCCGCGATGCGGTGCTGCGCACCGAGCCCATCTCGCTTCAGCCTCTCGCGGGAGTGGTGGCCTTGTCGTGGCTAGTAGCCCCCTGGGTGTGGCAATTGCCCCTCGCCTTCACGGTGCTGCTGCCGTGGTTGTTGCACGTAGACGCCATCAGCGAAATTCGCCGGACTCGTTCTGCCCTTCTATTCCCGTACATGGTTGTCGCGGAAGAGGCCCTCAACAACGTGGGTTGGTTCGTCGGCGTGTGGCGAACGCTGCGTCAGCGAGCGCGTCGATAAGCGTCGGCAGTCGCGGCGCCCACGGCGTCCCATGACCACGCGTTGGCCCACCCTTGCGCGGCCGCGGCGCGAGCGTCGCGGCCCTGCGGCCAGCTCTCCAGAACGTGGGTGATGGCGTCACGTAGGCCGGTGGGTGAAGATGCGTCGTACCACACGGCGGCGTCACGAGGGGTGTCGGCCAATGCCGGCAGGTCGGGAATGATCACAGTCTTGCCGTAAGCGCAGGCCATGCGCATGGTGGCGGAGTTCGTGATGTAGCGAAACGCAATCACGATGATGTCCATGCCGATGAGAAAATCGGCGAGCTCTTCATCAGTGAAACGTCGGTTGTCCCAGCGGGCGTCACGGCCGGCCGATTCGATGCGTGCCACGTCGTGGTGGAGGGCCTCAGCGAGATGCGGATCACGAGCCTCGCCCAAAATGCGCAGGGCGAAAGAGTGCGTGGACGACAAGTCGCTCAGTGCGCGCAGCGTGTCATCGACTCCCTTGTACGGATCGATGTGACCGTAGGCTCCGATCGCAATGTCGTCAGCCCGCAGCCCCATGGCTGCGCGAGCGTCCTCGCGAGAGCGTTCGTGTTTCACCACCGGGGCCCCTTCGGGGATCACTGAAATCACGTCGGGTGAGACCGAGAACTGCGACACGATCTCCGCCTTCGCGGCCGGAGTGATGGTGATGACGCCGTCGAGGAAGCGCACCATCTGCTGGCGGCAACGTCGGTCATCATCGAACACCGCATTTAAGGGAACGACGTCGTGCCAGGTGTAGATCACGGACAAGCGCCATAGCTTCGCCCACGCCAACCACGCGAGAAATAGCCAACGGGAAAGGTGTTTGACGACGGGCAGGCTGGTGGCCCACGCCAGGTGGAACATGTACACCCAATGGACATTCAATGTCCGAGCCCCGCGACAGCGAGCCCAGGCCAAGCGCGGAAACGCGAGAGCAATGTTGAGAGACTGACTCTTCGTCACCCGAAAGTTGAAGTAGCCGATGCTCTCGCCGTGGTGGCGTACGGCATCACTCAGAAGAGTGAGGTAGGGGTTCTCCGTATTTTGGGGTGAGATCAGAACCCGCGGTGCCATGAAATCGCTACAGGCCCTGCGCGTGCAGCGCGGCGGTGACGACCGGTGCGATGTAGTTCATGTACGCAATCGAGATGTGGTCTTGATCGACGTAGACCAGATAGTTCTTCACGATGCTCGGGCAGTAGTTACGACCGGGCAGACCGTATTGGCAGAACCATTTGTAGGTGCTGATGAGGGTCGCACCGGCGATGGGTGCCGCAGCCAGATCACGATTGATGTACTGCTGGTAGTTCCACTGGTAGTTAGCGGTGGGGAAGTAGCTCGGCGAACAGGTCGTCACTACTTGCGTGGGATGCACACCGATACACGTCGCCATGTTGGTGGAGCCATTCATGTTCGGCGTGGTCTGCATGATGTAGCGCTTGATCGATTTGTTGTTGTTGCTCAACTGATCGAAGGTGTACTTCCATCCATTCCCGTAGGACGTCCACGCGGCACTGTTCGCACCACCACCATCCATACCGAGTTGCGCCGAAATCAGCGCGCGAGGATGCACCGCGATGACTGCCGCGGCGAGCTTCGAGTGGTAGGTCTTGCACGACGCCGACGGTGTGGGTGTGGGCGTTGTTCCGGGTGCGGGAATCTGTGAGGAGCATCCGGGATACACGAAGGCCAAGAGTTTGTATCCCAATTTCGTCATCGCGTAATTGATGGCGGGGAGCCAGTTGCCAGCGTTGGAGTCACCGAACATGACGACGACCTTGGTGGAGGTCGTCGCCCCGAGAACGCAGGGCGTGGGCTTGGTGACGTAGGCGGGGTAACCCAGTGGATCGCACTTGGCACCCACGGCCGCACCCTGCGCGTTATACAAACCGGCCGGACTTGAGAGTTGCTGGAGGGTTGGCGTGAGGTTGCTGGGAACCGTGTTATTGCTGGCTGCGGCCGTGATGGCGCTTTCAATTCCGGCCTGTGTGACGGGGGGAATCGTGGTCGTCGTGCTGGCCGCGCCGCTGACCGTCGAGAAGGTGGCTAACGAGAGCGAGGCGAGAGCGAGACTGGCGAAAAGTTTGCGCATGGGTTAGTTCTAGTGGCTCACAGGGATATTGTCCGGTCGACAACCTGTCTTATGGCTTATTTACCTATTATAAGAAGGTTATGAATTCGCGCAGAGGCCGAGTGAGCCGACTTCTTCGTTGCCTCGGCGCGACCGCCATTGTGGGCTGCGTCGCGGGCATGGGCTCTCTTCCGGCGTCGGCCTCCGACCTCCCGAGCTCCGCCTCAACAATTTTTAATCAGAATTTCTCGTCGTCGACGCCACCGTCGTCACTCACCGCACTCACCGTGGCGGGTGCCCAATCGAACGTCCCCTGCCTCAGCGCTGCGAAAAGCGGGTCACGAAATTTTCAAACCTGCGATGTGAAGTTCTCTCTGCCATCGGGGGCCTCTGACGCACTTGTTCTCGATGACGGTCTCAATGGCACCTCGGGTTCGGGAATTGTCAGCACGATGCTCTCGTCAACATCCAGCACCTTGTTCGCACAGACGTACGCCACTCAGCGCGGCAGTCGCGGTGCTCAAACTCTGTGGCTCGTCGACGGCTCGACGAACCCGACCACTATTCCTGGTGCGACTCGCTCCGGTGGTTACGGCGACGCCAGGGGTGGCATCCCGAACGCGATCGTGGGAGTGACCTTTGACGCGGCCGGCACGGCGGCACAAACCAACGGCGCGTCGTGTCCGTCGGTCGGTTGGTCGAGTGCCTCGTCGAAGGCGAACCAGGTAGTGGTCCGCGGTGGAAGTGATGCGACGGGCAAGGGATTCTGTTTCATCGCCTCTACCAACCAACCGTTTAGCTCGGTGGCGGACTCATCGCCCGTGGGATCGCTCTCTTCAACCTCGGCCACCGATGGGTGGCAGCGTTACGTCGTGGCGATCATCCCGCCGAGCGTGACCCACAGCTCCGCAGTTCTCGAAGTCTCGGTTGACTCGGGCGCCGGTTCGTTAAACACCGTCTTGGCCGTACGGCTCCCACAGTGGGCGTGGTCACCCACCACCATCGCGTCGACCGCGCACTGGGGCTTCTCCGCAGTGGGCACGGGAACGATTCACGAACTGCATGAATGGACCGCCGCGCAATCAGCACCGGCGACCGCTGCTCCCACTTCCCCTCAGAATGTCGGAGTTCAGTGGGGGACGCCGTCGAACGGCAAAGTCTCCGCCATCGTGAGCTTCACGCCGTCTGCCAGCGATGGCGGCTCACCGATCACCTCCTACGCGGTGTCGGCCGCGGGCCGCAGCTGCCTCGTGACGTCTGGCTTGTCAGGAGCCATGAGCTGCACCCTTGATTCGTTGCCCGTCGCGCGCAACGTTGCCTTTTCAGTGGTCGCCGTGAATTCACTGGGCGTCTCTATTCCCGCGATGACGCACTCGTCGTCAGCAACGATGGCGCAACAAGTCACCTTCACCTTGCCCGCAAAGGTGACGTATTCGCCGAGCGGCGTGGCGCTCACTGGTTCGTCGACGTCATCGTTGCCCGTGACGTATTCCGCGACCGGCTCGTGTGTCGTGACGGGTTCGACGTTGGCCTTTACGGCGCTCGGCAAGTGCACCGTGACCGCGACGCAGACCGGCAGCACGACCTACGCCGGAGCGACTCCCATCTCGGTTTCCACCACGGTGCAGGCCGCCACGGCCACCATCTCGGCCCCGTCACTCAGCACGCCCGAAGACAACAATCCCCATCCGCTGCCGGCCACCGTCTCCCCGCCCGTGTCGGGTCTGGCGCTGCAATATTGCCAAGCCCAGTTGACGGGTGCACCCCAGTGCACCTCGACGGCGCCGACGGACCTTGGCGAATACCTGGTCAAGGTCACGCTCACCAATCCCTTCTACATCGCGCCGCCCGTCACGAGCCACCTGTCCTTAACGCCCGCGACCGCGATCTTGTCGCCAGACCTCGGAGGCTCGCCCACTCCGGTGACGATGAATGGTGCGAGCTTGCAAGTCCAGACGCAGACAGTGTCGTCGGGTATCGATGCTCAAGCCACCTTGTCCGGCTTCGCGGACAATGACTCCGTCGTCCTGTCGGTCATCGGCGACGAGTCTCTCGGCACCTTCACTATCCCGAGCTCGGCATCGGCTCTCGGCAACCTGCTCCAGGGTTCGACGTCCGCGACGTCGGTGGGCGCCCCCGTGGCCGTCACCGCCACTCAGTCATCCGACCTCTCTTACGGTGGAACGGTTGCCTTCCCGAACGGGGATTTCCCCGGGAACGGCTCTTACTTCGTGGTGCCCGTCACCACCACCGGCCTCGTGCCGGGGTCACTGGTGAACGCGGTTATTCACTCGTCGCCCACTGTGCTCGCCACCGCGCAAGTGTCCAGCACGGGTCAGGCAACGCTGTACGTTCCCATCCCCGCGGCGTGGGCGGGCCAGAATCACCAACTCTTCCTCAACGGCACGTACCAAGCGACCACCATGTCGGCAGGTACCGGGCCCAACGCCACCGTGCACATTCCGAGCTCGTTGTTGAGCCGCTTGTACCCCGGATCAACAACGGTGATTTCGGGCGTCTCCGCGTCTAACCCGCAGCTCTACTCCACGAACTTCGTGTCTTTGCCATCGAGTTCGACGACCACGACGTCGGCACCTACCGTGGTTGCCGGCGGTGGCGAGCCTCTCGTGACCTACTCGCCGACAGCTCACCCCGCAGAAACTCAAAAGCAAGTGACTCGCGTCGTCGCCGCTGTCGCGGTGGTGGCTGCGGCTGCGGGTGCCGCTGCCGCGGCCGGTGCCGCCGCGGGAGGTGCGGCCGGTGCCGGTGCCTCATCTGGCGGCGGCGGAGGCGGGGGCGGCAGTGGTCCCTCGTCGACGGCCGGTGTCCAGGCCAACTTTGACTTGGCGTCTGAAGAGCGCGAGCACTGGGGCGACGGATCTCGTATCTGGCGTCTCGTGGGTAACAAGACCATCGACCGATTTAGTCGCGAGTGGGCACACCTCGTCGGGCACGTGTCGCCTCTCTTGAGTTCGAGTCTTGCGGACGCTAACTACCTGCGTGCGATTTTTGGTGGCCTTTATTCCCTCTTGCCGCTGGCCGGCCTGAGCTTGGGTGCGGCCGCCAGCGTGTCGATGCACGGCTGGGCCTATCCGCCGAGCGTCGCTCTCTTCCTCGCCATCATGGTCGTGGGCTATCTCGACTCGTTCTCCGGTTTCCTCGCCGCGGCCGTCTTTATTGGAGCGGCGGCCGTAACGGGACACATCACCAACCTCACCAGCTTGGTACTCGCCGCCGTCATCGGTGGCGTCTGGTTCGGTATGCCCTTGATGGTCAAGAGCATGCGTCCCTTTGTGCGCCCTCACCCCCACGGCTTTGACGAGTGGTGGCGTCGCGGGTCTGACGCCGTGATCTTGATTTTGTTCAGTGGCTTTTTGACCTACTCCCTCGTGGGTTCACTGTCCTCTGCCGCTCATGCGGAAGTGAAGGTGAGTGCGCACGCCGCGCTCGTGGCGTTCGTGATCATGGGTGTTGCGGCCCTTCGCTTCTCGCTCGTCCTCCTCGTGAGCTTGATCTTCCCCAAGCGCCTGGCGCAGGTCACGATGCCGGACGTCGCGGACCAATTCCCGAAGGCGGCGTGGACGATGGCGGCCGGACAAGCCGCCTTCATTGGCTTGCTGATGCAAGCATTCGTCGGCACGTCCATCGTGTTGATTCCTCTGGTGGCGCTCCCCGTCCTGACGGGCCAGGTGCCGCGCGTCCTCGGCCCACGTCTGCCCGAGAGCACGTGGTTCCGTCGCTTCGTCCCCCGTTCGTCCGTGAACACGCTGTTCATGTCACTCGTGGGTGTGGGAGTGAGTCACCTGTTGGCCCACAACGTCACCTCGTCGTTCTGGTTGGTGACGGGTCAAATCCTCATCATGCTGAGCGTGGTCTTCCTGTACAACATCGCGTACTGCGTTCCCGGTGAGGACTGGAAGCCGTCGTGGCCCCAGCGCTGTGCCGGCATGGTGCTGCTCGTTCTGACCGCACTGCAAGTCACGGGTCACTTGGTGAAGTGATGAAACGCTGGCGTGTCTCTCTCGTAGCGATGGTGGTGGCCTCATCGGTCCTGCCCCTCGCGGCGGCGAACGCGTCAACTCGTGGCGCGACGGGATCGATGGCGAATTCTCGCCACAGCGCCGCTCGACACGCCCACGTTGCACCGAGCGCTCCTGTCAATGTGGTGGCCACCGCGGGCGATGCGTCGATCGCGGTGAGCTGGGACTCTGTCGCGGGTGCTGATGGTTATGTCGCGATGGCCGATCCCGGAGGTTTCTCGTGCCAGACCGCTAACTCGTCCTGCGTGATATCGGGCCTGACGAACGGCACCACTTATTCCATCACTGTGACCGCCAGCGCCGCGGGGCTGCTGTCTGATGCGAGTGCCCCGGTGAGTGCGACGCCGCAGGCGGGCCCCCCGCTCGCGGCGTTGGGCGTGACGGCATTCACTATTGGTACGACGGCCACGGTGACGTGGCTACCCGCCAACAGCTCGACGCCGATTACGGGCTACACCGTCACCGCGAGCCCCGGTGGTCTGACCTGTTCAGTGTCGGCCGTCGATGGTGTCGTGCCCACGACCTGCATTGTCACTGGTCTCACGGCGGGACAGACGTACACCTTCTCGGTCGTCGCGACGAACTCGGTGGGCGGCTCATCGCCCGCGACGGCGCCGACGGTGACGCCCGTCGACACCCCGAGTGCTCCGACCAACGTCTCGACCATCGCCACCAGCGCCACCATCACGGTGTCGTGGACGCCTTCGGCGAGCGATGGTGGCGCACCTATCTCTGGTTACACCGCTCTCGCGTTTGATCCGGTGACGAACTTCCTGTTGGCCACCTGCGGTGCCGCCGCATCGGGAACGTCATGCGTGATGTCCGCTTTGGCTCCGAACACCTCTTATTACGTGCGAGTGTTCGCGACCAACGCGCAGGGTCCGTCGGACCCCTCGCTGCCCACCGACCCGCAGAGCACGGCACCGACCACGCCTGGTTCACCGGTACCGACCTCACTTACCGCGGGTAATGGCTCGGCCACCGTGACGTGGACGGCACCAGAGGACAACGGTGGCGCCACGATTACGTCATACACCGCAACTGCCGATGACGGCAACGGGGGAGTCTTCACCTGCGCGGTCGATGCGGGCAGCACCTCGTGTCTCATTAAGGGCCTGACCAACGGCACCAGTTACACGGTGACCATTGCCGCGAACAATGTGGCGGGTGGTTCCCTTGCGGTGACGGCGGGTGTGGTCATTCCCGCCTCGGTTCCCGACGCCCCCACCAACATCACCGTCACGCCGGCCTCGGGCGCGGTGACCGTGAGTTGGTCGGCACCGGCATCGGATGGTGGCAGTGCGATTTACCGATACACCGCGACGGCCACCGACTTTGACGGCAACGCCTTCACGTGCACCACCACGGGAACCTCGTGCGTCATCACGGCTCTGACTAATGGTTACAACTACGACATCACCGTGGTCGCCACGAACGCAGTCGGTGATTCGGTGCCGGCGGAGGGGCGCTATGTCACCCCGTCCGACGTTCCCGGTGCACCCATCCCGTCGTCGCTGACCTTCGGCAACGGGAGCATTACCGCCTCGTGGTCTGCCCCTCTCGATAACGGTGGATTGCTGATCACGGGCTACACCGCCACCGCCACCGATGGTGATGGCAACACCTTCACCTGCACCACCGACGGCACCAGTTGCGTCATCGATGGCGTGACGAACGGCGTCTCGTACAACGTGGTGGTCGTCGCCACCAACGCCGATGGCGACTCCTCGTCGGCCGATCTCGGTTCGGCGTCACCCGCCACGACTCCGACAGCCCCGTTGTCGCCGTCGGTTTCCGCGGGCAACCGGACCCTGAACGTGTCGTGGTCCCCCTCCGCCTCAAATGGTGGACGCGACGTCACTGGCTACACCGCTACCGCCACCGATGGTGATGGCAATACCTTCTCGTGCTCGACGGGCGTCGATGGCACCTCGTGTCTCATCACCGGTCTGACGAATGGTGTGAGTTATGCCGTCTCGATTACCGCTACCAATGTGGTGGGTACTTCAGACGTGGCCGATGCGGGATCGGCCACGCCGTCTGACGTGCCGGGGGCTCCGCTCGCGTCGTCGTTGACCTTCGGTAACGGCAGCATCACCGCGTCGTGGTCGGCGCCCCTTGACAACGGCGGCCTCGTCATTTCGGGCTACACCGCCACGGCCACTGATGGCGATGGCAATACCTTCACGTGCACCACTGACGGCACGAGCTGCGTGATCGATGGCTTGACGAACGGCGTCTCGTACAGCGTGACGGTGGTCGCCACCAACGCGGATGGTGACTCGTCGGCAACCGCGCTCGGCAGCGTCACTCCCGCGACGACACCCGACGCACCCGGTTCACCGGTCGTGACCGTTGCCAATGGTTCGTTCACCGTTAATTGGGCGATTCCGGCGGTCGACGGCGGCAGCGCAATCACTGGATTCACCGCCACTGCCACTGACAGTGATGGCAACACCTTCTCGTGCTTTGCCTCAGGCACTGACAGCTCGTGTCTCATCACGGGTGTCGCCAACAGCGTCTCGTACGACATCACCGTGATCGCCACGAACTCGGTCGGAGATTCTGTCGTGGCCGATGCGGGCTACTTCATTGCCGACACCGTTCCGTCGGTACCCTTGGGTGGTTCGCTGATTGCCGGCAATGCGTCGCTCACAGTGTCATGGTCGACGCCGACGACCGATGGTGGCAGCCCTATTACCTCCTACACCGCGACGGCTACCGATGGCGACGGCAATGCCTTTACCTGTTACTCCAAGGGGCTGAGCTGCGACATCACGGGTCTGACGAATGGTGTCTCCTATGACGTCATTGTCGTGGCGACCAACTCCGTCGGTGACTCAGTGGCCGACTCCCTCGGCAGCGCGACGCCCGTCACTGCGCCGATCTCACCTGCGGTTGATCTCGTTGCCCCCGGTTCGACTTCCATCAGCGTGGCGTGGATCACGTCGACCGATAACGGCGGAAGCCCGATTACTGGTTACACCGCGACGGCCACCGATGTCGACGGCAACGTCTTTACCTGTTCCGCGGGTGCCGCCGACACGTCATGCACCATCACGGGCTTGACGAACGGCACGACGTATGCGCTCACGATTGTCGCTAACAACAATGTCGGTAGCTCGGTACCCACGAATGCGGGATCGGCCACCCCGTCTGACGTGCCGGGCGCACCTCTCGCGTCGTCGCTGACCTTCGGTAACGGCAACATCACCGCGTCGTGGTCGGCGCCTCTCGACAACGGCGGTCTCGCGGTCCTCAGATACACCGCCACGGCCACTGATGGCGATGGCAATACCTTCACCTGCACCACTGACGGCACCAGTTGCGTGATCGATGGCTTGACGAACGGCGTCTCGTACAGCGTGACGGTGGTCGCCACCAACGCGGATGGCGACTCGTCGGCAACGGCTCTCGGCAGCATCATTCCTGCGACCAACCCCAGTGCACCCGCGGATGTGTCGACGTCTGTCGGTAATGGCTCGGTGACCGTGTCGTGGAGTGGATCTCTCGACAACGGTGGCAGCAACATCATTTCCTACACGGCTACCGCCACCGATCGCGACGGCAACGTCTTCTCCTGCGCCACCGCATCTGATGGCATCTCGTGCACCATCTACGGTTTGGTCAACGGCACGACATACGCCATCGCGGTGCACGCCACCAACGGCGTCGGTGACTCCACGCTTCTCGATGGCGGCGCCCTGGTGCCCTTCAATCTTCCGAGCGTCCCGACCTCGGGTTCCGCGACCTTCGGTAACGGCAACATCACCGCTTCATGGTCGTCGCCTCTGGACAACGGCGGACTCCCAGTCCTCAGCTACACCGCTTCCGCCACCGACACCAACGGCAACACCTTCTCGTGCTCCACCGACGGCACCAGCTGCACTATTGATGGTCTGACAAACGGCACGACGTACTCGGTGACCGTGATTGCGACCACCAGCGCGGGTAACTCTGCCGCGGCCGACCTCGGAAAGCTCACCCCCGCCGCCGCACCGTCGGCACCGGGCAACATCACCGCGACGCCGAGCAATGGGTCGTTGTACGTCGGCTGGGACTACCCGGCCTTCGATGGCGGCGCGTACGTCACGAGCTACGTGGTCACTGCCACTGATGGCGATGGCAATTCCTTCACCTGCATCGCGGGCCCGGGCATCAGCTCGTGGTGGACGGCGTGCAGCGTGTACGGCTTGACGAACGGTGTGAGCTACGACATCACGGTCGTCGCGACGAACGCCGCGGGCTCCTCGTCGCCAGCAGACGGTGGCTATTTCACCCCGGCGACGACTCCCTCGGCGCCATCGACCGTGACGGTCACGCCGGCTGATCAATCGCTAACGATTTCGTGGTCCGCACCCTCATCTGATGGCGGTAACGCGGTGACCTCGTACACCGCCACGGCGACCGACATCAACGGCAACACCTTCAGTTGCACGACCGATGCCACCAGCTGCGTGATTACTGGTCTGACCAACGGTGTGTCGTACGACGTAATCGTGGTGTCGACCAACGCGATGGGTCAATCCGACTCGGCAGACGCGGGTCTGTCGTCCCCGTCGACTGTGCCGAGTGCTCCGACCAACCTGTCTCTCACCTCCGATGGCTCGACGCTCACCATTTCGTGGTCCGCACCGAACAGCGACGGCGGTCTTGCCATCGATGCGTACGTCGTGACGCTCAATGGCGTCGTGGTGTGCAACACCACGGACTTGTCATGCTCGATTTCCTCCCTCGCCGCCGCGACGAACTACTCACTGACAGTGACGGCGGTGAATGCTGATGGCACCTCTCTCGCGTCTGACGCACTGGACCTCACTGATGTAACGGTGGTTCGCACATTGGCGAACGAGGGCGCGGATCGCGCCACCATCGTGGACACCTTGAGGAACGTGTGCCACGCGTCGGCCAGCGACGCGGCGCAGGCATTGCTCAGCGCACTCGGAGTATCGGACTACTCCTTGACGTCGTGGTTGTCACCGAGTGGGTATGTCTTGCCGGACATTGCTACCGCCTTGCACGTGGTTTACGGGAATACCGCCTGGCAGACCTACTACGCACTTCGTGATTGGTACAACGAGTCTCCCGACGTGTGGGTATCGGTGCTGGACGGTGCGAACTACAGCACCAGTGATATCGCGTACACCCTCCACTACGCGCTCACTCTGACGGCGCACGATGCGGCGCACGCTCTGTGGCCCACCTACTTCTTCTCCGATGCCCAGGTGGCATCCGTCCTTAGTGGTGCTGGCTATACCAACTTTGATGTGGCCCTCACCCTGCGAGACGTGTACTTCGACTCTGCCAGTGACACCGCTAATGCGCTCATTGTCGGCCTCGGCCTCTCGGTGAATGAAGCCAGTTGGGTGCTCGTGGCGAGTGGTGCGTACAACGCCGTTGAACTCGCTTCGACCTTGCGTTCTTACTTCGAGTTCACGTCGGCCAACGCGGCCAACGTCTTCAGCTCGGTCTTCGGTAGCAATGATTGGGACACGAGTTACTACTTGTACCAGGGTGGCTATTCGCTGGGCGAGGTGTCCGCCGCACTGCGTGTCACGTTCGGTGACACGGCCCAGGGTGCCTTCTACGCCATGCGTAATTGGATCTCACTGACTCCCACTGACTGGGCGTCCGCCTTTAACGACGGACAGTTCACCGTTGAGCAGATTGCCTTCTTCTTGCGTAATGGATTCGGCGTCAACCCGCAAGATGCCGCCAACGCTCTGAACAGCATCTTTAACCTTGACGATGCGACGATGGCCCCGCTCTTGATAGGGGCGGGATACTCAATCTTTAACGTGGCGCTAGTCCTGCGCTTCCAATACAGCGACAATCCTTCGCAGGCGGCAAACATTCTGCAGACCACGTTGGGACTCACCGTTGTGCAGGTGAGCCAGGCAATGCTGATCAGCGGCGCCTACTCAGTGGCAGAGCTCGCGAGTGCACTTCGTCTGTACTTCGAGATGAGCAGTGTCGACGCCGCCATCCTCTTTAACTCGGTCTTTGGCAGTAATGACACCTGGACGGCGCTGTACCTGTATCAAGGTGGCTACAGCCTGAATGACGTGGCCTACGCGCTGAATGCGGCCTTCCACGATTCAGCCACGGGCGCCTTCAACGCCCTGCGCTACCGGTTCAGTATGTCGCCGGTGGAGTGGGTCAGCCTGCTCGACAGTGCCCAATACAGCGTGTCGGAGATTGCGTTCTTCTTGCGTAACGGCTTTGGCGTCAACTCGCAGGACGCGGCCTACGCACTCAACCAGACCTTTTGTCTCACCGATATGGAGATGGCGCCCCTCCTCGTTTATGCCGGTTACTCGACCTTCGACGTGGCTCTGGTGTCGCGTTACCAGTACACCGACGACTCCTCGCGAACCGCCTTGGTCCTAAACGAGGCCCTGGGCTTGTCGCCAGTTCAAGTCGCCCAGGCGGAAGTTAACAGCGGCGCGTACAGCCCCGCCGACCTGGTGACGGCGTTGCGTACCTATTACGAGAACAGCACTATCGATGCGTCGGTGGTATTCAATTCGGCCTTCGGCGCCAATGACACCTGGACAGCCCTCTACCTCTACCAAGGTGGATACACGCTCAATGACGTGGCCTACGCCATGCACTACGCCTTTGGCGACACGTCGTGGCAGGCCTACTATGCGCTGCGCAACTGGTTCAGCATGTCGCCGGTCGACTGGGTGGCGCTGCTGAATTACGCGGAATACAAGATTGCTGATATCGGCTTCGTTCTCCGCGCGTTCATGGGCGTCGGTCCGCAGGACACTGCATACGCACTGAATGCGACCTTCGCCTTGAGTGATAGCGACATGGCTCCCGTACTTATCGACGCTGGCTACTCAACCTTCGACGTCGCGGTGGTCTTGAAGTACCAGTACTGCGATACCGCTATCCAAACGGCCAGTGTTCTGGAGAACTCGCTGAACCTGAGTGACGTGCAGGTGGCCCAGGCGGAAGTCAGTAGTGGCGCCTATAGCCGAGCTGACTTCTCTGGAGTGCTGTATAACTACTACGGGTACACGTCATCAGCCGCCATGATCGTTTTCAGCACCGCCTTTGGCGACAACGACACCTGGTCGGCTCTCTACCTCTCTCAAGGCGGCTACAGCCTCACGGAGATTGCGACGGCGCTCCACGCGACCTTCGGCGATACCGCATGGCAGACGTATTACGCGCTACGTAACTGGTTCAGCATGTCGCCGGTCGACTGGGTCTCGGTTCTGAGCGGTGCGGATTACTCGGTGACGGACATCACCTTCGTGTTGCATGCCTTTATCGGAGTGAGATGGGACGACGCCGCGAGGGCGCTAAACCAGACCTTCAACTTCGCTGATAGCGATCTCGCGCCCATCTTCGTCTCGGGCGGCTACTCGACGTTCGACGTCGGCCTCGTACTGAACTCGGTCTACGGAGACTCGCCAAGCCAGGCAGCCCGCGTGTTGAGTCAGTCGCTGCACCTCAGCGATGCCCAAATTGGTCAGGCCATGGTGAGCTCGGGTGCCTATGCGATGGGCGACTTCACGTCGGCTCTACGGACGTATCTAGAGGAACCCTCATACATCGCGGGGTTTGCAGTGGCGATTGCCTTTGGTTTCAGCGACTGGCAGTCCGCGTCCGCCCTGTTCCAGGGTGGCTACAGCGCTAATGATGTTGCCTTCTCCATGAAGTTCACCTTCGGTGACAATGCCGGACAAACCTTCCAGGCCATTCGCTACTACGTCAATTTGTCGCTGAATGACTGGGTCAGCGTGTTGAACTTCGCCACCTTCTCGGCGGTGGACACGGCCTACGTGCTGCATGCCTACATGGGCGTCGATTGGAATGGCGCGACCAACGCCCTGAATTCCGTCTATAGCTTCAGCGGCGACAGCCTCGCCAACGTCTTGGTGGCCGCCGGCTACTCGAGCTACGACGTCGCACTGTCGTTGCGTTGGGCTTACGGCGACTCACCAAGTCAGGCCGCCTGCGTGTTGAGCCAGTCGCTGCAACTCAGCGATGTCCAAGTCGCGCAGGCCATGGTGAACAGCGGCGCGTACAGCATGTCGGATTTGGTGGGCGCGATCAGCTCCTACTTCGAATACAACGCCGTCGATGCCGCTACCTTGCTGGCCCGCGCCTTTGGTTTCAACGATGCGCAAGTGGTCTCACCGCTGATTGCCGGGGGATACGGCGCGCCTGACGTGGCGTACGCCTTGCACTTTGCGTTCAACGATGCGTCGTGGCAGACCTTCAACGCTGAGCACTACGTCGTGAGCCTCTCGGACGCTGACTGGGTGTCGGTGCTGACCTACGCGCAGTACATCGCCAGTGACGTCGCTTTCGTCCTGCACTATTACATCGGTGATTCCGCCTCCTCGGCGACGTCGGCCCTGAACCAGACTCTGTATTTGAGCGACTCTCAGCTCGTCTCCGTGTTGGCGTCGGTCGGCTATTCGTCGATCGATGCGGCCCGCGTCTTGAACTACTACTACGAGGACTCCGCGAATATCGCATTTGCCATTGTCAGCGACGTCTACGGCACCAGTAATGCGGACACGGTGTGGGCATTGCGAAATGGTGGCTACAACCTGTCGGTACCTGACGCGCCGTTCTCGGTGAATTCGGGCAGTGGTAACGGCGTGATTTTCGTGTCGTGGAATGCCGGTTACAGCGGTGGACTGGCCATTCAGTCCTACACCGCGACGGCCGTGGATGGTAGCGGTAGCCGCTATTCCTGCACGACGTCTGGTGGTGGCAACTGGTGTCTCATCTACGGCTTGTCGAACGGTACGAGCTACAGCGTGTCGGTCGTTGCCACGAACTACGTCGGTGACTCGGCACCGTCAGACGTGAACTACGCGACGCCGGCGACTGCCCCCTCGGCCCCCAGCGACGTGTCGGCAATCTTGTCGGGTACCACCTTGACGGTGAAGTGGACTGACAGTGTCGACAACGGTGGTTCGCCCATCACGGGTTACCGCGCGCACGCCGACAATGGCGACGGGGGACCCAGCTGCACGACCGGCCCGGAGGCGACCACCTGCACGATCACCGGCCTCATCCTGGGCCAGACGTACACCGTCTCGGTCGTGGCCATCAATGCAGTCGACCAATCACCGGCGAGCACCGTTGATGGGCAATTCGTCCCCGTGACCCACCCCTCGGCACCGAGCGGCGTCTGGACGAGCTCGCTCGATGGCGGCCTGACGATTTACTGGAGTCCGTCGAATGACACTGGTGGCTCGCCGATTACCAACTATCACATTGATGTCATTGATCCCTCGGGCCTCATTGTTGGCTCCTGCGACACCCTCGACTTCACCTGCACGGTGATGGGATTGACCAACTGGGTGACTTACAACGTTCTGGCGAAGGCGGAGAATGCGCAGGGGTCGAGTGACCCGCTCACGACAGTCCCCAGTGGCGACAATGCTCGCGACATCGTCGCCTACCAGTCCGGCTGGCTGGCCCTTACTGGTTCGTCAGTGCAGCAGTCTGACCCCTTCTTCGATCTGTCCAGCATCAACTCGATGTTGAGTGATAGCTGCACCGCGCGCACCATGGCGGTGGCGCCCGATGGCAGCGTCTGGATTGAGAACTTCTGCGGCACCTACTTCCACCTCAACCTGGATGGCTCGGTCGACACCTTCAACCCTGATGGCTGGAGCTCATTCGCCATCGCGGTGGCACCTAATGGCGACGTGTTGGGGACGAACTGGAGCAGCGACATCACGGTGTTCGACCCGTCGAACGGTTCGTGGACGACTCGCTGGGTCGATGGTGCGGCATGCCTGACCGGCATCGCGTACACCCCCGATGGCAGCCTGTACGTCGCCGACCCTTGCTACTCGCAAGTTCGTCAACTCACGGGCGATCCCACCGACCCGAGCTCGTCACTGTCTCTCTATGACGGCCCTCAGATCTACGTGGGCGACGCCATGGGCTTGGCGAGCGCCGGAGATGGAACTTTGGTCGTGGGTAACGACTGGTGGCAGACCGCGACCGTCAACCCTCTCAATGGAGCGGTGAACTATTACCAATCGCCTCTGCCGTGCAATGAGCACCTGGCCGTGGTGCAGGGTGTCGTGATTACTGCCGATGGCTGCTGGAACCGATTCGGTGTGGGCGGCGTGTCGCAAACGACGGGTCAGCCTCAATCAGCAACTCCGTCAGCGCCGCAGAGTGTGGTTGTTCAGACCGGATCGCACCACATCGTGGTCACCTGGAGTGCGCCGCAGTACAACGGCATCGCGGGCCCCACCACGTCATACACCGCCACCGCGACTGATTCCAAGGGCAACGCCTTTAGCTGTTCACAGGCCGTCTACTACGCCTGCATCATCGACGGCCTCACCGACGGAGTCGTTTACCGCGTCAACATCGTGGCCAACAACGTGGCGGGATCCTCGGCGCCATTCATCGCGGGCAACTTCATGCCCGTGACGGCGTCGGTATCTATTCCGTTGGATTACCAATCGGCACAGCCCAACACGAACAACCTGTTGACGTCTCTGTCGGCATCGGGCGCCGCACCGATGGTGAGCAACCTGTCTGATGGCGCCAGCGTGATTGTGAGCACCTCGCTCGGCAACTTGTGGATGCCCAACTCCAACGGCCTCACGCCCCTGCGCAATACGCCGTTTACCAGTGGCACCATCATCGGATTCTCCGGATCGACCGAGAGTGTCAACGCGGCGTTGCGGAGCCTCGAGATCTACTCGCAGCAGACGGGCACCTTCACGCTGACGATTCAGGTGATTGACGCTGGCTTTGCGTATGACCCCGTGAGCGGCCACGCCTTCTTGCAGGCCGACTGCAACAACTGCACATTCATGGATGCCGTGAATGGGGCGAAAGGGTTCTCTCTCAACGGAGTCGGTGGTTACTTGGTGACCGACTCCACCTCATCGGCCAACGAGGTGCTGAACCGCTACATGTGGCAGCCGAGCTTCGGTGGCTTCACCGACTACCAGCCCTATCTCGTCGACGCATCGGGCAACCCCCTCTTTGCGTACCAGTACGCGAACAACGATGTCTCCACGTCCTTCGACAACTCGCAGTACCTCTCCGACCCGAACGCCAGTTTCCAAAAGTGGATCTACGTGTCCGGGCCGCACAAGGGCGACATCATGACCTTGGGTGGCGTGCGCTACGGCTTCTGTAGCGCGGCGCCCGCCATGGCCCAGAACGGCTACTTCGCCAATTGGGGCAATGGTGAGCCGAATGACTGCGGCGCCAACGAATTTGTTCCGATTATCGGCTCGTATGCCGGCAGGTGGAACGACGTCGGCCCTCAGGCGACACTCGGCTCCAGCGTTATTGAGTTTGGGGGCTTGGCTAGCGACACTGGCTCGCTCACCATCGCCCACGTGGCATCAGCCACGGGCCGCGTGAGCTCCCCGCCATCGCAGCCCGGCGACGTGTCGGTGTACGCGCGTAATCAATCTCTGGTAGTGACCGTCGGCTCGCCGTCAGACGGCTCTGGCAACCCCGTGACCTACACCTACGTGGCGTCGCCGACGACCTGGGGTGGCAATGATGGAGCGACCTGTGTCACGACGGACACCACCTGCACTGTGGGCGGATTGACCTGGGGCCAGAGCTACTACGTGACGGTGTACGCCTCGACGGTCGCGGGTAATTCCTCGTGGGCGTACGCGGGCTACTACGACATCGCCTTGGAAATCTCCACCACGGTCGACGGCAATAGCACGGTCGTGACGGTCACGAACCACGAACCGGCCCTCTCGAGCGCGTGGATCAACGCTCGTTCCAGCGGACCGACGCTGCGCTGGTGCGACTTCGAGGGCCTCGACGTCAACGTGGCCCAGATCTGCACCATCAATGGCCTCGAGTACCTCACGGATTACCAATTGACCGCCGATACGAGCACGTCATGGGGTGCTCGTGTTCTTGCGGTGGCGCCCATCAGCACCGGCAAGTACACCCCTCTGTACGGCTCGACGCCGCCGCGCACCTTTGCGACCATGTGGAATGACGCACCGCAGGCCACTGCCGTCGATGCCACTCACAATGTGTGGCGCATTGCCAATAGCAGCACCGTCGAGGTGGACTCGTTCGACGGGACCGCACTGGCGACCTACGACCTCAGCGCGGCTCTGCCCGGCGGCGCGTGGCCCGTTCGCCTTGCCGCCTTGCCGCAGGGCGGAGCCGTGGTGGCGCTCAATGGCTACAGCGGCGGCTGGATGTCGCTCGGCGCCATCGTTATTTCGCCCACCGGTGCGGTTACCTACGTCGATGGCAATTCCTCGACGGTGGGCCAGGTGGCGGTGGACCCGGTCACGGGCAATGTCGCCATTACCTCCGGTAGCGGTGTCGCCTTCCTCGACACGACCAACCTCACCTGGTCGAACGTCTTCCCGGGTACCGGCAGTGTCGACACCCGCTACGACTCCGTCGCCTTCGACAGCAGCGGCAACCTGTGGTTCACCGGTAACGGCAACACCAGCTACTTCTACGAAGTCACCAATCCCTTTGGCGACTGGAGTTTGACGACAGTGCCGGTACCAGTGTCGATCAACTACACCAACCAGGTCATGGTGTCGGTGGCGGGCATCTTCTACATCCTCGGTGGCGACAACCAGGTCACCGCGTGGAATCCCGTGACCAATGAGACCACCTCGCTGGGACTGCACAACGAGTTCCCGCAGTCAGCGCAGTGGTGGGGCCTGAACCTGCCCGCGGTGGCCGGTGTGGGCAATGGATGGATCGCCTTCTCGGTATCCGAATACGGCTGGAACGGCGGACCGGGATCGACAGTCTTCGAGATGCCGATTCCCGTTTTGTCTTAGTGGTTCATTCCTCCGGGAATGACCGGACCTTCACACGACCACGGAAAATCAATCCACTGGTCGGTGCTCTTCCAGGCGTAGTCGGGAATAATCACGCTCTGGGGCTTGTGGTACAGCACCGCAGTGCGAGCATCGCGCACTACACCCTGGCAAAAGTCGTTGACGAGCTTCAAGGTGTGACCCGAGTCGGCCACATCGTCGACGATAAGTACGACAGAGCCAGATAGGTCCACCTTGTTCGGAACCGGCGGAAGCACCACCGGCATCGCGAGGCGCTCGTCCACACCGGTATAGAACTCGACGCTCATCATGAAGGCGTTCTTGACGTTGAGGGCGTAACCGAGCCCCGCCCCAAGGAAGAAACCGCCTCGGGCAATCGACAAGATGATGTCGGGTCGAAAATTGTCGTCAGCGATTCGTTGGGCCAGCTCTCGCGTCGCCTTGCCGAATCCCTCATAGGTCAGGACTTCGCGCTCGTTCACGAAGCCAGTCTAGGCGTCACGCATTTTTAACTCGGGCGAACTACGTTGAGTGAGGGTAAGGGAGAGAACGATGAAGCGAGTAATAGCGGCCAGTCTGTTGGTGCTGGGTTCCGTCAGCGCCGTGATCTCGACGGCCGGCGCGTCGGCACGTTCCCATGCGTCCACCACGGTGACCTTGGCCCTGCCGAAACCCTTTACCCCCGTGGCTCCGGCGGGCGGCCATGACCTGTATCACTGTGAACTGCTGAATCCCCACGTCACCACCGACATGATGATTACGAGCTCGACTTTCAACGCCGGCGTCCTGGCACAAGACCACCACGCCATTGCCTACCTGGTGCCACCGTCACAGGTGGCTCGGGCCACCGCGCTCGATGGCGGTGGCAAGGGATGGACCTGCTTCGGTGGTCCCGGCCTACTCGCCGGCTCCGTCGACAACCTGGGCTCCGCCCCCTGGCTGGCGGCGTGGTCGCCAGGTCACGGCCCGACCGTAGAGCCCGCGGGTACAGGTGTCTCGTTGCCCGCCGGTTCACTCATCATCTTGCAGATTCACTTCAACTTGTTGGCGAGCCACAAGCCCGATAAGTCATCGCTGTCTCTGACCATGCGGCCTGCGGCGGGATCGGGTCTCGTGGCCATGAACACCCTGTTATTGCCGGCAGCCCTCGACGTGCCGTGCCCGCCGGGCATCACCGGAAAGCTCTGTTCGCGCTCGGCATCACTCGCTGATATTTCCAAGCGTTTCGGCGCGAGCGCCGCGAACTTTGACAACATCCTCGAAGCGGTATGTCATGGTGGCACGATTGTTCCGGGAACTAGCGCCACTTGTACCTGGCCGGTGGGATCGACGCAATACATCTGGCAAGTAACCCCACACATGCACCTTTTGGGCACGTCATTTAAGGCCGTGTTGAATGCGGGCACGTCGCGGGCGCAGACTCTGGTGGACGTGCCGTCGTATGACTTCCACTACCAAATCAGTCACGTGGAGCCAACGCCGATTCGCATCCAGAGCGGTGACACCATCACGACGACCTGCACCTTCGATCCGACGCTGCGCCAGAAGTTGCCCTACCTCAAGGCACTTCCGCCGCGCTACATCTTGTGGGCTGATGGCTCGAGTGACGAAATGTGTCTCGGTATTTTCGGAGTGACGAATGCACTGGCAACGCCGAGCACCGTATTGCCGGCCCACCAGGTCAGTCAGGTGATGTGGCCGGCCAGTATTGCGGCGGTCGCCTCGCGCATCTCCATCATGGGCGTTCTCAGTGGCACCGATGCGTCGGGAACGGCCCCTCGAACCTTGGCGGATATCGAAGCGATGGTGAAGGCGGGCTTCTGCGCGCCCTAAGGACTTAGGCCGTCGGGCGAACGAGATCGGCGACGATGATTTTGCTCATGGTCATCATCTGCTCGAAGGCGTAGCCCGAGACCTCGGGGTCGGGCGACCCTAGGTAGTCACCTAGTTGGCGGGGGATGACTTGCCAGCGAACACCGAATCGGTCCTGGCACCAGCCACAGCGGCTATCGGCGCCACCATCGGCGATTAATGCGTTCCACAAGCGGTCAACGTCGTCTTGGTCGTCGCAGGCCACCTGAAAACTGACGGCCTCGCTGTGGGGGAAACCCGGGCCACCATTGAGAGCCACGTAGGGCTGGCCGAAGAGGGTGAAGGCGGCCGTAAGGACGTCTCCTTCGGGGCGCTGGGCGTCACGCGGGTAGTACGACACGTCGCCCATCTCGGCGCCCGGAAAGAGGCTGACGTAGAACTCCGCCGCCTCCTTCGCCTGACCGTCAAACCAGAGGAATGTCGTAATGCCGGAAAGAGCCATGTCGCCACGGTATCGCCGTTGCCGAGACCGCAAAATTGTGGTGGGTCAGGTGGGACTCGAACCCACAGCCACTGGATTAAAAGTCCATTGCGCTACCGATTGCGCCACTGACCCCAGGGGCAAATCCTACCCCTCACACCGAAAGCGCTCGCCGGGGACTTGGTAGCCTGCGGGGCGTGAGTGACACGACCAACGAATCCGTCCAGGCCATCGAGCGCACCTTGGTGGGCGTCGAGACGATTTTGTCGCGTATGAGCGCTGGCACCTTTCGCTCCTGCGAAGTCTGCGGCGCCGACATTGATGACGAGTTATTGGTCGCTGACCCGATGCGCAGCAGCTGCGTCGAGCATCCGCCACTGTCTGCCGACTAAATAAAAAACCCGGCGCCGAGGCGCCGGGTTTTTTGTCTCGAAGCGAGAGTTACTTCTTGGTCGCCCAGAAGATCTCGGCAATCTGGTCGATCTCGGCGATCAAGCGGTCAGCCACGGCGACGTCGTTGGTCTTCTTGGCTTCGCCCGCGCTCTTGGTGGCCTTCCAGAAAAGGTCGTGCAGCTCGGGGTAGGTCGCCAGGTGCTCGGGCTTGAAGTAGTCCGTCCACAGAACCCACAGGTGGTGCTTGGTCAGCTCAGCGCGCTCTTCCTTGATGGTCGTGGCGCGAACCTTAAAGTCCGCGTCGCTCGAGGCGGCGTACTTTTCCATGCAGGCCTTGACTGACTGGGCCTCAAGACGGGCCTGAGCCGGGTCGTAGACGCCGCAGGGCAGGTCGCAGTGGGCCGACGCGGTCAACGTGGTGCCGCTCAGCAGGTGGCGAATGGCAGATGACATGCTCATAGGGTTACCTTTCTTTCCAGCATCGGCGATGAAAGGGATACACCGACGTGCTCCGCAGGCTAGCGAGGATGGCGAGGCGCAGTGTCATTTCGGCCCTGTCCGCCGCGTGGCGACCCGTCGAGGTCGAGGGATGCTCCATGCTCCCTACCTACCTCCCCGGCGAGGAGATTTGGGCCCGCCGGCTCTGGCGCACGCCACGGGTGGGCGAGGTGGTCGTGGCTCGAGATCCGCAGCGCCCCGGACAATGGATTATCAAGCGGGTGGCCCAGGTCTCGGCCGCGGGAATTGAACTTCGCGGCGATAATTCGGAGGCTTCGACCGATTCGCGAGACTTTGGGCTCGTGGGCCGCCGCGACGTCCTTTACGTCGTACCCCATTCGAGGCGTACTGTAAAAGAGTGAGCAACGACATTTTTGGCGAATCGCTGGGCGAATTTATTCGCGAAAAGCGCCAACGGGCCGAACTGTCGCTGCGTAAGTTGGCTGAACTGGCCGATGTGTCCAGCGTGTATCTCTCGCAGATCGAAGGCGGTCTTCGTCGTCCCTCCGCGGACATCATGCAAAAGATTGCCAAGGGTCTACAGCTATCGGCGGAGACCTTGTACGTGCGAGCGGGATTGCTCGATGAGGAGCGGTCGGGCACGACCGAAGCGGTCATTATGAGCGACCCGCGCCTCAGCGACGCCCAGAGAAATGCCCTTCTCACCATTTTGCGCAGTTTCCTCGCGGACAATGCCCCCGATGGCCCCTCGGGCGACACCAGCCGGTAGGTTGACGATATGGCGCGTTTTGCCGTGATTTCCTTTCATACGTCGCCCCTCGCCCAACCAGGCACGGGCGATGGCGGTGGAATGAACGTGTACGTCCGCGAATTGTCGGCCTCGCTCGCACGTGCGGGTCACGACGTCGACATCTACACCCGGCGCGACCAGCCACACCAAGCCGCCACCGTGGTGGTGGAGCCGGGCCTTCGGGTGCACCACGTCACGGCCGGTCCCGCCACGAATGTTGAAAAGGGTGATTTGCGGCTCTACGTCAGCGATTTCGCTCGTGAAGTCTCCCTCCTCTTTCGTTCCCATCGCCCGGACATCATCCATTCGCATTATTGGCTGAGTGCCATCGCCGGTCACGAACTGAAGCACGAATTCAACGTGCCACACTTCGTGACCTTCCACACCTTGGAGCGCGTGAAGGCCGAAACCTTCGAGATGGAATCGGAAAGTCGCGGCATCGAAGAAGAACAAATCATTGGCTGTGCCGACGCCGTCTTTGCCAGCGGCGACACCGAAGCTAACCAAATCATGTCGCACTACAGCGCCGATCCCGCGCGCGTCGTCACAGTGCCCCTCGGCGTAGACCACGCCATTTTTTCGCCCGGAGATCGCGGGCAAGCACGGTGCGCCTCGCACCTCGCTGTTCGTGAACCGCTCATCTTGTTCGTGGGACGCCTTCAGCGCCTGAAGGGTGTTGACCTGGCGCTTGAGGCCTTCATCACCCTGCGTCAGCGTGGCCACGACGCGCACCTCGCCATCATTGGCGGCCCGAGTGGCCCCACGGGAAGTGACACCCTTCGCCTCATTCACCAGCGCATCGCCGACGAAAACTTGGTGGGCGACGTGAGCCTCGTGGCGCCACAATCGCACGTCTCGCTGTCGACGTGGTATCGCGCTGCCAATGTGACGGTCATGCCCTCACGAGCCGAAAGCTTCGGATTGGTCGCCCTTGAATCACAGGCCTGCGGCACGCCGGTGGTGGCGTCGCGCCTCGGCGGATTGCCGCTCATTGTCCACGATGGCGAGACGGGCCGACTGCTCAACTCTCGTGAGCCTGAGGAGTGGGCGGACGCCTTGTGGGAGGTCATCGCCGATGAGGGTGACTTGGCTCGTGGCGCCGCCACCTCCGCGCGCGCCTTTACCTGGTCGACGTCGGCACGCATCGTGGCGGATCTCGCGGTGAGTGTCCGCGCCCGCCGCCTCCTTGACTGCTGGGCGTGAGTTTGTCGCTTCCCGACGTCGTTCGCCAGTGGTTGGCCGAGGGCGACGGTCACGGCTGGGAATGCGTCGGGCATATCGAGCCACTTCGTGATGACCGCGACCGACCGGTGGCCTTGGTGCACATTCCCGTCGCCGATAAGGGTCGCCTCACCTTGTGGTTCACCGTCGACCAGCGATCCGTTCTCGTCGAGAGTGAAGTACTGCCGGCGCCGGAAAGTAATGAGCTGGCGGCCTACGAATTCATGATGACGAAGAATCGCGAGCTCTTTGACGTGCACTTCGCCCGCGGTCGTGATGGTGGCCTGTATCTGGTCGGCCGCTTGGACCGCGAATCACTCACTGCCGATGATCTCGATCGCGTGACGGGCGCGTCGGTTCGCGCCGTGGAGGAAAATTACGCCTCCCTGGTGGATCTGGCGTTCCCGCAGTGGCGTCGCCCCTCCCGCCGCCGCGACGCGAACTAGCGTGACCGCATGGCATACGAACTAGTCATTGTGGGTGGCGGCCGAATTGGTGGCGCCTTGGCTGATGCGCTGGTGCGCGTGGGTCGCGTCAGCGCTGCGCAGCTCGCCATTGTCGAAGTCGATGCGCAGCGCCGTCTCGAACTTGCCGCCCTCGTGCCCGGAACTCACGTCACGGCTGACCTGGAACTGGGCGATGTCGATGCGGCGACCGCTGCGATTTTGGCCGTGAAGCCTGATCGCTCCGAAGTGGCCGCTCGCTCGCTGGGTGCCCTCGGAGTTCGCCGAGTGCTGTCCGTCGTGGCGGGAATGTCCTCCGCGCGCCTCGAGGCCGTCTTTCCTGCGGGTGTCGCGCTGGTACGCGCCATGCCCAATATCGCCGTTCTGGTTGGTCGCGGCGTCTCGGCGATTGCCGGTGGCTCGCAAGTCACCAAAGACGACCTCGACTGGGCCGACGGCATCTTGGGGTCCGTGGGCACGGTGGTGCGGGTCACCGAATCGCATCTCGACACCGTGACCGCGCTGTCCGGATCGATGCCGGCCTACCTCTACCTGGTCGTGGATGCCTTGATCGAAGCGGGAGTTCACCAGGGCTTGAGTCGCGAATTGTCGACCCAGCTCGTGGTGGACACTTTTGCGGGTTCGGGTGAATTGCTGCAGCACTCGGGGCGAAGTGCCCACGAACTGCGTGAAGACGTCACGAGTCCCGGTGGCACCACGGCCGCGGGCATTCGCATGCTGGAAGGCCGAGCCGTGCGGGCCGCCTTCTTGGAAGCGGTCGCCGCCGCCGCCGAGCGCAGCCGCCAACTTGGCCGCTAGACGCGGTCTCTAAACTCAACTCGTGCCGGGCCCCCGCCGCAGCCTTCCAGAGCCGACTCTCGCGCGTCTGCCCGTGTATCAACGCATCGCCGTTGAATTCGACCGCCGTGACCGCGGCATCATTCTTGACTCCACGACCCTGGGTCGTCTCGCGGGCGTCGCGCCGGCCACCGTTCGCCGAGACCTGTCCTACCTCGGCGCCCTCGGCACTCGAGGGGCCGGTTATGACCCCGCCACCTTGGTGAGCCAGATTGACGAGGTCCTCGGCCGCTCCACGGTCCTAGACGTCGCGGTGATCGGGATGGGAAACCTGGGGCGAGCCCTCGTGAACTCGTCGAACTTCCTCGGGGGTGTGGCGTCGCTCACCGCTCTCTACGACAGTGATCCCTCGGTGATCGGTACCTCCATTGCAGGGGTGCCGGTGAGCGACATCGCCGCGGGTATCGCGTCGGTCCCCATGGCCGTGATTTGCACACCGCCCGAGGTCGCCCAGGAGGTCGCTGACCAACTGGTGGCCGCCGGCACGCACGCCATCTTGAACTTCGCCCCCATCGTCATCACCGTGCCTCTGGGTGTAGCAGTTCGTTACGTGGACTTCTCCATTGAATTGCAAATCCTCGCGTACCAACTGATGAATGGCACTGGACCATTGGGTGGTGGCGTTCTGCACACCCTCGGCATCACGCCACCCGTTCGCCGGCCCGGGTCCTAGGCTGACCGGGGGAGGCAACGTGGCTTTTTTGTCCGTCGGTATTGATCACGAACACGCACCCCTCGAGCTTCTCGAGCGCATCACGTTGCCTGAAGAGCGCTGGGCCGCCGTGCTTGGCCACCTCTCCACACTCGACAACGTGCACGAGGCGGTGGTGGTCTCCACCTGTCTGCGCACCGAGGTGTACGCCGTTATTGATCGTTTTCACGGTGCCGTGGACGATATTTCGGCCACCTTGGCGCACTTCGCGCAGATTGACCCGCAGTCTCTGGCCAATCAGATGACGATTCACTTTGATCGCGGCGTGCCCCAGCACTTGTTTTCCGTGGCGGCGGGTCTTCGCTCCGCGGTGCCCGGCGAATTCGAAGTTCTCGGACAATTGCGACGAGCTCTCGACGTGGCGCGCGATGAGCGCGTCGCGGGCTCCGAGCTCGACGACCTTTTTCATCGTGCCTTGGCAGCCGGTCGAAAGGTGCGCACCGACACTCAGATTGCCCGAGGCACCACCAGTTTCGCGCAAGCGACGGTGGAATTGGCCGCGGGGGAGATGGGCGACCTCGCCGGTCGCCGCGCCGTGGTCGTCGGGGCGGGGCAACTCGCAGTCGGCGTCGTTCGCGGTCTGCTCGATGCGGACGTTGAGACGGTGGTCGTCTTAAACCGAACTCTCGCTACCGCCGAAGATTTCGTCGCGTCGCTCGATGATGCTCGGGCATCGGCGGAGCCACTCACTGACCTGCAGTCACAACTCGCGACCGCCGACCTGGTCATCTGCGCCGCCGAGGCACCTGAAATTTTGATTCACGCGTCCGATATTCCCCTCGACCGAGGGCCGCTGTGGCTGGTCGACGTGGCGATGCCGCGCGTTATTGACGCGGCGGTCAGCGATCACCCCCACGTGGTCCGTCGCGACATTGGCGACCTTCGTCGCGTGGTGGAGGCCTCCCTGGCCACTCGACACGGCGAAATGGCCGCGGCGACCGACCTCGTGACGGCCGAAGTCGAGCGCTTCTTGCGTGATCGTCGCGAGCGCGGCGCGGCCTCCATTGTGACGGACCTGCGCGACGCGTTAGAGAACATTCGTGCGACCGAGTGGGAGCGTCGTCGTCGAGACTTCGATGACCTCACCGACGAACAGCGCGAGCGTGTCGACGCACTGACCCGCACCTTGCTCGCGAAACTGGCGCACGGCCCGTCCGCGGCGCTGAAAGAGTCGGCGGGAACCGACCGCGGTGCGCGCTTGGCTGAGACCACCCGCACCCTCTTTGATATATGACCCCTATTCGCATCGCCACTCGACAATCGCCCCTGGCCCTCGCGCAGGCGCAGTGGGTGGCCGAACAGTTGACGGCGCGCGGCCACGACTACGAGCTCGTCGCGTTAACGACGCGAGGTGACGAAAACACCTCTGACCCCTTGTCGAGCATGGCCGGGGTGGGCGTTTTTGCGGTGGAAGTTCAACGGGCCGTGTTGGACGGGCGTGCGGATATCGCGGTGCACTCAGCGAAAGATTTGCCCAGCGTGACGCCGGACGGACTTCGCTTGGTGGCGGTGCCCGAACGTCGTGACCCCGCCGACGTGTTGGTGGGTCGATCCTTAGCCGGCCTCGGGCCGGGAGCCACCGTGGCGTCCGGTTCACCTCGCCGTCGAGCCCTGCTGGCCGAGCGACGACCAGATCTCAATTTCGTCGAACTGCGCGGCAACATGGCCACTCGTCTCGGCGCCGTGGGAGGTCACATCGACGCCATCGTGGCGGCCGCGGCGGCTCTCGAGCGCCTCGGCTGGTCCGACCGTGTCGCCGAACGACTTGACCCCACGTGGATGACGCCGCAGGTGGGCCAAGCAGCTCTGGCCATTGAGTGTGCCATCGACAGTGAGTGGGTAACCGCGCTCGCGGAAATCGATGATCCCGTCGCACACCGTGCGGTAGCGGCGGAACGTGAGTTCCTGCGCGAGCTCGGTAGTGGATGCTCGGTGCCGGCGGGTGCGTACTGCCGTGTCGAGGGTGATGAATTGGTTATCGATGGCGTCATGGCCGCCACTGATGGGTCGCGCGTCCTGCGCGCCACGCGACGCGGCCGGGACCTCTCGGTGGGCGCCGACCTCGCGCGTGCACTTCGCGATGACCTCGGCGGCCACGAGCTTCCCGGATGGCGGGCGTGAAATTTCTTTTGACGCGAGTGGATGAACTCGATTCATCATTCATCGTTCGCGCTCGAGACCTCGGCCATGAGGTCGACGCCATCGCCGTGACCACGACGCGCTATCGAGAACTAAGCGACGTGTCGACAGAATTAGACGGCCGGGCATATCGCACGGTGGTGCTGACCAGTCGTCGTGCCGCTCGCTACGTCCCCCTCGTCACCACGCTGCCGGACGCGGTCTTGGCTTGCGTGGGCCCCACGACTCGAGATGCCGTGACCTGGGAAGGTCGCAGCATCGTGGCGGCGCCCGCGAACGCCGCCACGCTCAGTCAGCTCGTGAGCGAGGCGCCACTGGTCTGGCTAGCGGGGTCTCCTCATCGCGAGGACTTCATTACGGGCGTCACGGCACGTGGATTGGCGTGTGACATCGTCGAGGTGTACGAGACGGTGCCGGTTGATCTCCGCGGCGAAGAGCGCGACCTCATCAGGCAGGCCGACGTGGTCTTGTGTGCGGCACCGTCCGCGTGGTCGGCGGTGAGCGAGTGGGTGTCGCCCGCGAGCCGCGTCGTGGCCCTGAGGGCCTCGTCGGTGCCGTCGGAAGTGGCCAATCGTCAAGTCGTCGAACGCTGGGACGAGTTGCTGCAGGGCGAATAATCAGGCCAGTTCGTCCAACTAGCCTGAAGTTATGCCTTTTCCCGCCGAACGTCCCCGTCGACTGCGCCGAACCGAGGCCTTACGCCACCTCGTCGCCGAGACGACCCTGCAGCGTCGCCACCTGATTGCCCCCCTCTTTGTGGCCGAAACGTTGACGGAGCCGCGTGAAATCTCGTCCATGCCGGGCCAGTTTCAGCACACGGTGGCGAGCTTGTTGGCAGAAGTCGACGAGTTGGTCGCTCGCGGGATCACCAGCATCATTTTGTTCGGCGTGCCCGCCACCAAAGATGCGACGGGATCGCAGGCGTGGGCCGACGAGGGAATTTGCCAAGTGGCCACGAGGGCGCTGGCGGCTCGTTTTGGTGATGACATCGTCATCATGAACGACCTCTGCCTCGACGAATACACCGACCATGGTCACTGTGGCGTTCTGGACGCTCGCGGCGACGTGGATAACGACCTCACGCTCGAGCTCTACGGCAAGATCGCCGTGGCGCAGGCGCGCGCCGGTGCGCACGTGGTGGCACCGTCAGGAATGATGGATGGACAGATTGAGGCCATTCGTCGCGCTCTTGATGAGGCGGGCTATGACCAGGCGGCCATCTTGGCGTACGCGGCGAAGTATGCGAGTGCGCTGTATGGGCCATTTCGTGATGCCGTCGCGGTGAGCATTGCCGGCGGCGGTCATCGTCGTGGGTACCAGCAAGACCCCGCCAATATTCGTGAGTCGCTGCGTGAGATTCGACTCGACGTCGCCGAGGGTGCGGACATGGTGATGGTCAAGCCGGCCATGACCAATCTCGACGTCGTGGCGGCGGCTCGTGCCGAGGTCGACGTCCCGGTGTTCGCGTATCACGTCAGTGGCGAGTACTCCATGATTCACGCCGCCGCGGAGAAGGGCTGGATTGACGGGCCGGCCGTGGCGCTCGAACAATTGCTGTCGCTACGTCGTGCCGGCGCCGACGCCATTTTGACGTATTTCGCTAAGGACATCGCAGGGAGACTGTCGTGAGTAACGCCGAGTGGTTTGAGCGCGCCCAACGAGTGATTCCGGGAGGCGTGGACTCGCCGGTTCGGTCCTTTCGCTCCGTCGGGGGCACGCCGTACACCGTCGTCTCCGGCAAGGGTGCCTACGTCACCGACATCGAGGGCACGACGTACATCGACTACGTCCAGAGCTACGGTGCCTCGCTGCTCGGTCACGCGCATGACGATGTCATCGCCGCCATTAAGCGTCAAGCCGAACTCGGCACCACCTTTGGTGCGCCGACGCCGGGTGAAGTGCAGCTCGCCGAGTTGATGGTCGAGCGTGTGCCGGGCCTTGAGCAGGTGCGCTTGGTGTCCTCGGGAACCGAAGCGGTGATGAGCGCGGTCCGCGTGGCGCGTGGCGCCACGGGACGCGACAAGATCGTGAAGTTCGATGGCTGCTACCACGGCCACAGCGATGCGCTCCTCGTCGCCGGTGGCTCGGGAGTCGCCCAGCTCGGCCTGCCGGGGTCTGCGGGCGTTACCGCCGGTGCGGTGGGAGACACCATCACGGCTCCCTACAACGAGGTGCCCACCTTGGACGAAACGATTGCGGCCGTCGTGGTGGAACCGGTCGCGGCGAACATGAACCTCGTGGCGCCGCGCGAAAACTTCTTGCGCGACCTTCGTGCCGAGTGCGACCGCGTGGGGGCGCTGCTGATCTTTGATGAGGTCATCACCGGCTTTCGCCTCACCCCCGGTGGTGCGGAGCCCTTCTTCTCCGTGACGCCCGATCTGTACTGCTTCGGCAAGGTCATCGGTGGCGGACTGCCCGTGGGCGCCTTTGGTGGCTCGCGCGCGGTGATGAGCCATCTGGCACCGCTCGGGCCGGTGTATCAGGCCGGCACCTTGTCGGGTAACCCCTTGGCCACCGCGGCGGGCACCACGGTGCTGTCCCGGGTAACCCCCGCGGACTACGACCGTCTCACCGCCAGCGTCCAACGTCTGGCCGTCGGTATGCGTGACGCAATTTCGTCGTCGGGTATTTATTGCGCCACGCCCACCCAAGGTTCCTTGCTGGGCCTCTATCTCTCGCGCGACGAGTTCGTCGCGCCGACGTCGATTGTGGAGGCCACGCCCCTCTGCGATAACGGCATGTATCGCGACTTTTTCCACGCGATGCTGCGTCGCGGAATTGCGCTGGCGCCCGGGTCGTACGAAATCATCTTCGTCTCGCTCGCCCACAGTGATGCCGACATCGACCGCACTATCGAGGCGGCAGGAGAGGCCGCACAGGAAGTGTTCGGCTCGTGACCACGACGCGCATCGATGGCCTCCAGCTGCGCCGCCCCCTCGTTGACGGTGGCCCCACCTCGCCCGTGAGCTGGATCGTGACCGATGACGGCATCACGCATCTCGCGGGAGAGCCCGCCAGCGTCTTTGACATCCCCTGGCACCAAATCGGTGGCTTCACGGTCAGCGCCGATGGGTCGGTGGTGTCGGCGATGGTGGCCGGCGAGCGACTCGAATGGGTGGTCCCCACATCAGCGCGCAAGAGTGTTCGTGCCGTGGTCGTGCAGCGTGGGGGGCGAGTGGCGGGCCACCGCATTCTCGCGGGCGTCGCACTCGGCTCGGCGATTGTGGTGGGCGCGCTCGTGTCGTACCTCGCGATTACCCCCACGTCGGACGTTACGAGGTCGTCGTGGCGGGGTATCACGAACTACGCGCTCAGTGCTCATGATGTGCCGGCGAACTTTGCCCCCTCCACCAACAGCGTGTTGTCCATCGTGGTGCCCGGCACCACGGTGGAGCACCCTTCGTCGACGACCACGACCACCCCGAATCCTCATTCGGCAATTAACCAGCAGTTCGATCACATGACGTCGACTTTCTACGCCTGCGAAGGTCTAACGGCCGCCACGGATCGCTACTACGGCAAAGCCGGTCAGTTCCCCGATTTCCAAGTCGGCTCACGCGTCTACGCCGCCACCTCCGGACACGCGCAAGAAGTGGGCTCACTGGCTCAGTGGTACGCCACGACCACCATGGTGGCGAAGGACCGTGCGCAAATGGCTCGCCCCGCCTTCATCGGCTGCGCCACCCAATCGGTCGCGACGCAGTTGGGCATTGTCCTCACGCAATCGACCGGCACCTTCACCGTCGGTGACGCGCAGTCAGTGAACATCGTGACCCCCGGCCACGTCTTTCATCGCGCCGCGGTCAGCACCGTGACCATCACCTCGGGTGGCAATCAGGTAACGCTGTGGGTCAGCCTCATTGTCGCCGTTGACGGTCACATCGAGACGGACTCATTCGTCGAAGGTCAAGGCCCTGTCGACACCGGATTGATTAAGTCAATCGGATCGGCCATCGTGGGCAAGATTCTCTCGTCGGGTGGCGCGACCGCCTCGGCTTAAGCGCCGGCGTAGGTAACGACGGCGTCGGTCACAAAACCGGCGAGCAGCCCGACCAGAATTCCGCCGTACAGCAGATTCTGCGACACCTTGATGCGCTGCGCGACACCGAGCAATTGCACGATCACGTAGAGCAGTGATCCGGCGGCCACGGTGAAGAAGAACACCGACATAGTGACTGACGCGCTGTACCAACCGACCAGCGTGCCGAGTGTGGTGGGGCCACCACCGAGCAGGCCCATCCAGAGCAAGGTCTGCCAGGGAATCTTGCGCGAGGAACTGGCGAGGGGAGCGATGATGCCGAAGCCTTCCGTGGCGTTGTGCAGCGCAAAGCCCACGACCAGCACCTTGGAGAGGCCGAGCTGACCCACGTGAGCGGACGAGCCGATGGCGAGACCCTCACCGAAGTTGTGCATGCCAATGCCGAGCGCCAAGAGGAAGGACAGCTGTGCGGGCTCGAGGTGCGCGTCGGGATTACCGGTGCGGGCCGCACGCCACTTGTCGTAGGCAACGAGGCCGAGGAGACCCAGGGCGAGACCACCGACGAAGAGCAAGGTGCGAATGGTGAGCAGCGATCCCTGCAGGGGTCGCAGCACGTCGTGCAGCGGCTCGATCGCGTGACTGCAGACGTCCACGACGAGGAAGATCAAGATGCCGACGGCGAGGCACATAAGGAAGGGGCGAAGGCGCGGCAACGACGCCTTCACGCGGCCCATCAGCAATCCGAAGATGATGGTGGCACCGGCGATAAAGCCGAGGATGAGAGTGGTGGAGAAGGACATGTCGGCCTAGTTCTGTGCGAGGAGCTTTTCGTAGAGGGACTCGGGAATGATGTCGGCCAACTTCGACAGACCTTGGTAGCCACGCTCCGCGAGGCCCGGTTTGCCGGGGTTCATGAGGTTCGCCATGATCTTGAGAAGTTCCTTCATCATCGGTTCAATGCGAAGGCCGAGGCCCACGCAGGCCGCCAAAATCTGCGGCTCGGAAATAATGCGGACGAAGGCGCGCGCCACCTTGTAGTAGTCGCCGTAGTGCAGGTCGATCAATTCGTCGTAGTAGCCGAGCAAGGTGGGGTCGTGAGCGGCCAGGGCGCCACCAATCGCGGCGGCCGCGAGGCGACCCGATTCGTAGCCGTAGGCGATGCCCTCACCGTTGAAGGGGTTGATCGTCGCCGCGGCGTCACCGATGGCCACGGTGTGCGTGCCGACGCGCGGTCCACGAGCCAATCCCATGGGCAAACGTCCACCGGTCGCCGGTCCGAGGCAGGTTTCCTCGTTGAGGCCCCAGGCCTCTGCCGTCTGCGCCACGAAGTATTCCTGCAGCTTCGTGGTGTTCACACCCTTCCAGGCGCCACCGGTCGACAAGAGGCCGACGCCCACGTTGACGCGACCATCGCCCAGCGGGAAGATCCAGCCATAACCCGGCACCACAGAACCCGACGGGTCACGAATGTCGAGGTGCGAGTCAATCCATGGCTCGGCGTGACGGTCGCTGGTGTAGTACCCACGCAGGGCCATGCCAAGTGGCCAATCCTTGTGGCGGTCAATGCCTAAGGTGCGACCAATACGAGAGTTCTGGCCATCGGCCACGACGAGATACTGACCACGTAGTTCGAAGGTGTCGCCGTCCTTGCTCTTCACGAGCACGCCCGCACCGTTGGCCAACTGGCCATTGACGCCCGGGGTCTGGTCGAGCACGTCGACGGCTTCGCAGCCCGCAAACAAGGTGGCACCGTGGCTGACCGCGCGCTCGGCAATCAGGCCGTCGAGGTTGAAGCGGGTGATGGTGTAGCCGTAGTTCGGAAAGTCAGGGACATCAGGCCACTGCATTTCGAGAGACGCGCCAAAACCGAAGGCGCGCAGGCCGCTGTAGCGGTGACCGCCGGCGGCCACTTGCTCCTCGAGGCCCATGTCGATGATCTGGCGCACGGAGCGAGGGGTGAGGCCATCGCCACAGGTCTTTTCACGAGGAAAAACCTTCTTTTCGACGAGGGCCACGTTCCAGCCGGCCGCGGCCAACCAGTAGGCGCAGGCGGACCCACTCGGTCCACCTCCCACAATCACAACATCAAAGGTTTTGGAAGCGGCGGCGCGGTCGTAAGTCACATCGCCACTCTAAAGAAGTCCACCGAAAAGTCAGCCCGACAATTTTGCGTGGTCGTCTGGGTGTCTGATGGTGACGCGGAAAGTGGTAGAACTGATGCTCGTGGACCAGTATCTCCCCGTACTGGGACTGCTCGTTCTCGGAGCACTTTTTGCGTCGGGTTCGTTTGTCGCGTCAGCGTTGCTGGCACCGCACAAGCGACCCACGGACGCCAAGGTGGCCCCGTACGAATGTGGCATTGTCCCCGAAATCGAGCCGCCGACGCGCTTCCCGGTGCGCTTCTACCTCGTCGCGATGATTTTTGTCATTTTCGACATTGAAATCGTCTTCATGTACCCCTTCGCCGTCGTCTTCAAGCAGCTCGGCAGCTTCGGCCTCGTCGAGGTCTTGCTGTTCTCGGCCACTGTCTTTGGCTCGCTGATTTTCCTGGTCAGCGAGGGTGCACTGTCCTGGGGCCCGGTCAAGCGTTTGACCCGCGGTATGCCAGATCGCACCACTGAGTCGACAATCACGCGCATCACGTTTGAGCGCGACAGCAAGGTGGCGTAATCGTGGCTCTCGAAGATCTTTCGCACAATTTCCTCACTGGATCGCTCGAAGACCTGGTCAAGTGGGCGCGTCGCGCCTCGATGTGGCCGGCCTCCTTCGGATTGGCGTGCTGTGCTATCGAGATGATGGCGGCGGGTGCCGCGGACTTCGACCTCGCTCGATTCGGCATGGAAGTCTTCCGTAACTCCCCGCGTCAGGCCGACCTCATGATTGTCGCCGGCCGCGTGAGCCAGAAGATGGCCCCGGTGCTGCGTCAGGTCTACGACCAGATGATGGAGCCCAAGTGGGTTCTGGCCATGGGCGTGTGTGCCAGTTCTGGCGGAATGTTCAATAACTACGCCATTGTGCAGGGCGTGGACCAGATTGTGCCGGTCGACGTTTACGCGCCGGGCTGCCCGCCCAGCCCCGAAACGCTGATGCACGCCATTTTGACCCTCCACGAGAAGGTGCGCACCGGTGAGATCACCCGCCGCCGCGACTCGGGAGCCGGCGCGGCGCTGGTGACCCCCGAGAGCCCGTGGACGCCGGAAGTGCCGACGGCCGTTCGATTGGGAACCCCCAAGTGAGCAACGTCGCCACCCAGCCCGCGCTGAACGCCGTCGAGGGCTACTTCCCGACGCGCGAGCAGTACCTCGACCTCATCAACCAGCTCAAGGCCGAGGGCTTTGAAATGGCCGTTGACCTGTGCGCCGTGGACTACCTGAGCCACCCCGGCCGTGAATTGCCCGAGGGCATCACTCCCGAGCGTTTCGAAGTCGTCGTCAATTTGCTCAGCCTCTCGCAGCGTCGTCGCTGCCGCGTGCGTGTGCAGGTGCCCGAGAATGACCCCGTCATCACCTCGATTTTCTCCGCCTACGTCGGCGTCGAGGCCATGGAACGCGAGGCCTACGACATGTTTGGCGTCGTCTTCACCGACCACCCCAGCCTCTCGCGCATTTTGATGCCCGAAGACTGGGAGGGTCACCCGCTTCGCAAGGACTACGGCATTGGCCGCGTCCCCGTGCAATTCAAGGAAGGTCCGGGCCCGCGATGAGCGACATCACTCCGACCACCGTTCGTTCCATCGAGCGCGAAGCGCTCCTCGTCGCTGAAACGAGCGAGGGCGCTCAGGAAATGTTCCGCCGTGAGCAGACCGGCGCCGACGAACTTCGCCGCGAACTAGGCGCCGTTCTCAAGGTCGACGGCCGAGCTCTCGACCCGAACAACATCGACGTGGAGCGCGACGACGACGAAACCATGATTATCAACATGGGACCGAGTCACCCCTCGACCCACGGTGTGCTGCGCATCATGCTCGAACTCGACGGTGAGACCGTTCTTCGCTCGAAGCCCGTCATTGGTTATCTGCACACCGGCATGGAAAAGACTGGTGAAGAACTCTCCTACGTGCAGGGCGGCACCAACGTCACCCGCATGGACTACCTGAGCCCCGTGACGAACGAACTCGGCTACTCCATGGCGGTGGAAAAGCTCCTCAACATCGAAGTGCCCGAGCGGGCGACCTGGATTCGCATGATGATGAGCGAGCTCAACCGCATGTCGAGCCACTTGGTGTGGATGGCGACGAACGGTATGGACCTCGGTTCCACCTCGATGATGATCTACGGTCTTCGCGAGCGTGAACTCATTTTGGCCTTCTTCGAGAAGACCGCGGGCCTTCGCCTCAACCTCAACTACGTGCGTCCCGGTGGCGTGGCCGCCGACTTGCCCGACGGTTGGCAAGACGACGTCGAAGTGATCTGCGACACGATTTGGGCGCGCACTTTTGAGTACGACCAGCTGCTCACCGGCCAGACGATTTTCCGTCAGCGTCTCGAGGGCGTCGCGGCAATTACCGCCGAAGAAGCCATTGCGCTGTCGCTCACCGGACCGTTGCTGCGTAGCACCGGAGTGCCCTGGGACCTTCGTCGCACCATGCCGTATTTGGCCTATGACCAGGTCGAATTCGATGTCATCACCGGCACCTACGGCGACAACTTCGACCGTTACGCCATTCGACTCAACGAAATTCGCGAGTCGGTGCGCATTGTTCGCCAATGCATCGAGATGATGCCGAAGGGCGACTTCCGCACCCAGGACCCGAAGGTAACGCCGCCGCCGCGCGCGCGTATCGACGAGTCCATGGAAGCGTTGATCCACCACTTCAAGCTCTTCACCGAGGGCTTCCACGTGCCGGTGGGCGAGGTCTACTCCGCCATCGAATCGCCGCGCGGCGAGCTCGGTTGCTACATCGTCAGTGACGGTGGACCCAAGCCCTATCGCATCCACGTGCGCGCCCCGAGTTTCGTAAACCTTCAGGCCATTCCGTTGCTGATGCGCGGCGGCATGATGTCCGACACGATCACCGTTATTTCCACCATCGACCCCGTGATGGGTGAGGTTGACCGATGAGCCATTTCAATCCTGAATTACGCCAACGCGCCGAAGAACTCGTCGCCCTCTACCCGAACCGCCGCTCGGCGATGCTGCCCTTGTTGCACCTCGCGCAGGAGCACGACGGCTACCTCAGCGAAGAGGGAATGGCCGAAGTGGCCGAACTCACGGGCACCACGCCGGCCGATGTGCAGGGAACGGCGTCGTTTTACGACATGTTCTTCCTGGAGCCGGTCGGCAAGTACGTCGTCGCCGTGTGCACCAACATCTCGTGCCTCTTGGCGGGTGGCGAGGAACTGCTCGATCACGCGCAGAGCACCCTGGGCTGCTCCATCGGCGGCACCTCGGCCGACGGCATGTTCACCCTGGAAGAAGCCGAGTGCTTGGCCGACTGCAACATCGCGCCCTGCGTGCAGGTCAACCACCGTTTCGTGCGCACCACGACGCCGGCAACCTTTGACCAGATGATTGGCGAGATTCGTGAGGGCCGTCGCGACAGCGACATTCCGCCGCACGGCACCTTGATTCGCGTTCGCCGCAATGGCGTTCTTCGTAACACGCGTGAGGCCCTCGCGGCCGAGCGCGCCGTCGCGGGCGACGCCCGTGACGCCCGGAAAGCTCAGGAGACGAAGTAGTGGCCACCTTGACTGCTGCCCCCATTGTCTCGTCACGTCGCGAGTTCGCCGACAGCCACACGCTGTCGCGATTCCTGGCGACCTCGGGATTCGAGGGCCTGAAGAAGGCTCTGTCCCTATTCCCCGAGCAAGTGGCCGCCGAAGTTGACGCGGCCTCGCTGCTCGGTCGCGGTGGTGCGGGTTTCCCCGCCGGCCGCAAGTGGTCGATGCTGCGCAAGAACGCGGTGACCTACCTCGTCATCAACGGCGACGAATCTGAGCCGGCCACCTTCAAGGACCACTACCTGGTCGAGCACGAGCCGCACCAACTCATCGAGGGCGTGACCATTGCGGCCTACGCCCTGCAAGTTACGCAGGCCTTCATCTTCCTGCGCGGTGAATTTGCTCTCGGTCTGGAGCGCGTGCAGCAGGCGATCAATGACGCCTACGACCACGGCGCGCTGGGCCAGAACATCTTCGGTTCGGGCTTCTCGCTCGACATCGTCGTGCACCCCGGTGCCGGCGCCTACATCTGTGGCGAAGAGACCTCGCTGATCGAGGCCCTCGAAGGCAAGCGCGGGTTCCCGCGCATCAAGCCGCCCTTCTTCCCCGCCGTCAATGGTCTCTATGGCGAGCCCACCGTGGTGAACAACGTCGAGACCATGTCGAACTTGCCCTGGATCATTCGTCACGGGGGAGCGGCCTTCGCCGCCCTCGGTGAGGGTCGTTCCACCGGTACTCGCCTCTTCGCCCTGTCGGGTCGCGTCAACAACCCCGGCATGTTCGAACTCGAAATGGTGAAGAACACCTTCCGCGACGTCATCTTTGACCCGCAGCTCGGTAACGGCATCGTGGGCGGCGGCAAACTCAAGGCCTTCATCCCCGGTGGCGTGTCCGCCCCGTGGTTTGGTCCGGACCAGCTCGACGTGCCGCTCGGCCAAGACGAAGTCGCGAACCAGGCCTCGATGCTCGGTTCGGGTTCCATTGTCGTGTTCGACGAGGCGACCTGCCCCGTGCGCGCCGCGTGGCGCATCACGAAGTTCTTCTCGCGCGAGTCCTGCGGACAGTGCACGCCGTGTCGTGAAGGATCGGGCTGGCTCGAGCGCATTATGTATCGCTTAGAGCACGGCGGCGGTCGTATCGAAGACATCGACTTGTTGCTGGACCTCTGCGACAACATCTCACCGGGGCTGCTCTGGCCCCCGCAACAAACGACTATCTGCGTGCTCGGACCATCGATTCCGTCGTCGATTCACTCGGCGATCAAGATGTTCCGCGACGAATTCGTGGCGCACGCGACTAACGATGGATGCACCTATGCCTGAGTCTCGCGAATCTGTCACCATCAAGCTGAACGGCCGCGAGGTCGAGGCGTTTAAGGGTGAGATGTTGATTGCCGCCGCGGAGCGTGCCGGCGAATACATCCCGCGTTTTTGCTACCACCCCCGCATGGAGTCCGTCGGCGTGTGCCGCATGTGCCTCGTCGAAGTGGACGGCCCGCGTGGCGCCACCTTGCAGCCCTCGTGCTACATCTCGGTGCAGCCGGACATGGTGGTCACCACCGACAGCGACAAGGTGAAGAAGGCCCAAGACGGCGTTCTCGAATTCCTCCTCGCGAACCACCCCCTCGACTGCCCGGTCTGCGACAAGGGTGGCGAATGCCCCCTGCAGGACCAGACCCTCGCGCACGGCTCGGGTGAAACTCGATTTATCGAAGAGAAGCGTCACTTCGCCAAGCCCATTTCCATTGGTGAGTTGGTGTTGCTCGACCGCGAGCGCTGCATTCAGTGCAGCCGCTGCACTCGCTTCGCCGCCGACGTGGCGGGCGACGCGCAGATCACCTTCTCGGGTCGTGGCGACAGCATCGAAGTTGCGCCCTTCCCGACGGAACCCTTTGACTCGGTCTTCTCCGGTAACACCGTGCAGATCTGCCCGGTGGGTGCCTTGACCGCCAAGCCCTATCGCTTCACTGCTCGTCCCTGGGACCTCGAGCAAGTCGAGAGCACCTGCACCTCGTGTGCCATGGGCTGTCGCGTGGCCGTTCAGTCCTCCGGTGACCGCATCACGCGTTTGCTCGGTGTGGACAGCGATGCCGTCAACCACGGCTGGATGTGCGACAAGGGCCGCTTCGCCTTCGAGGCCGCGCAAAGTGACGAGGGGACGGGCGACCTGCTCGACCCACGCACGCGTCTCACCACTCCGCTCATTCGTCGTAACGGCACCTTGACGCCCGCGAACTGGGGCGAAGCCCTCGGGGCGGCCGCCACGATCTTGCGTGAGGCCGGTGCGTCCAAATCGGGCGTTATCGGTGGAGCGCGCCTCACCAACGAAAGCCTCTTCGCATGGCAGCGATTCGCTCGCGACGTTATCGGTACTGACTCCCTCGACGCCTCCTTCGGTGACGCGGGTGATGCCGCTATCTGGAGTTTGGTGCCGCGCGCCAGCATCAACGACGCCGCGGAAGCCTGCACCGTCCTCGTGATCGGTGCGGACATCGCTGCCGTCGCACCGGTGCTGCACCTGCGTCTTCGCCAATCGGTGACCGCGGGCCGCACCAACGTGGTGGCCCTCACCACGAGTGCCTCCGCCCAGTCGTCCATCGCCCGCGTGCGCTTGGCTGTCCGTCCCGGTGAGACCCACCTGGTGGCCGCCGCCGTGACGGGGGACCAGTCCGCACTCGCACAGCTGGAACTTCACCCGCAGGGCATCGCTTTCTCGCGTGAAGAACTCGCCGAAGCGCAGCGCCTCATTGGTTCCAACGGTGAGGGAGTGGTGGTGGTCGTCGGACGCGCGAACTACGCCGAATCGAGCGACGTCACCGACGCTGCGATTCGCTCCTTGGCCGCCGCACTGCCCGGTGCTCGCTTCTTGCCCACCTGGCGTCGCGCCAACCTTGGCGGTGCTTTCGACCTCGGATTCGGTCCCGGCCTGGACGCTGGTCGCCGCATCGCTAGCAGCCGTGGTCGTCGCGTTGACGAGCAACTGGCGGCCATGGCCTCCGGCGAGCAGTCGGCAGTACTGTTGCTCGGTTCGCTCCTCGACAACGTCGTGAACCGCCCGCAGGCCATCAGCGCCCTCGAGCGCGCCTCGGTGATCGTGGTGGCCGGGAATGGTGGCGATGACTTGGCGTACGCCGACGTCGTCTTGCCCGTGGCCATTGACCACGAGCGCACCGGCACCGTCACCAACTTCGAAGGTCGCGTGACCGCGGTGGCCGCCAAGGTCACGGCACCGTCGGGCACCTGGTCGGACATTGCCGTGGCGAGCGAACTGGCCGAAGAATTCGGTCAGAACCTTGGCCTCACGGACGCCACCGACACCGCTCGCGTGATTGAAGAGTTGCTGGGCTACCCGACCGCGTCGGTCCTTCGTGACGGCCACAGCGACGGCGTCATTGCCGGCGTGACGGGTGACCAATCGGCACGCCTGGCCCTTGACCCCGTGGCCTTCCCGGGTGTGCGCAGCGCGGACGCCGTGGGCTTGCTCGCGCGTGCGGGTGACGTGGCCGTGGAAGCCGTGACGTCCGCCGCCTGGTCGCCGTCTACTTGGTCTGAACTCCCGCAGTCACCGGCGCCGCAGAACCCTGCCGCGGACGCGTACTCGCTGCGCGTCGTGGTGGCACCATTCCTCTACGACGGTGGCGTGGCCGTGTCAGCCACTAGTGCCTTTGACCCGCTCGTGGCCGCCTCGGTCGCCACGGTGAACCCCTACGACGCGAATCGCCTCGGGATCAACGATGGTGACATCGTGAGCTTCCCGGGTGAGGGCGGCGTGGTTCGTTTGCCGGTGCGTATTGATGAGGCCACCACCAAGGGCACCGTCGTGGTTCCCTTCCATGCCGAAGGTGTGGACGGTGAGGACGTTTTGGCGACCTGGCATGTCGGTGCGTCGTTGGTGACGGAAGTTCGGATGGAGTCGCGATGAGTCACTTGTTCGCTATTGACCCGCTCTTTAACGGTCACTCGACCTTGGCCGTCGTTCTGATCGCCCTGATTCGAGTGTTGGTGGCTTTCGCCGCGTTGATGGGCTGCGTCACCTTGATGATTTGGTTTGAACGCAAGGTCATTTCCGACATGCAAAGCCGCATCGGGCCAAACCGCTGGGGACCGTTTGGTCTTCTCCAGACCTTGGCCGACGGCATCAAGCTCTTCTTTAAGGAAGACCTGCTGCCCGCGGAGGCTGACCCCTTCACCTTCAAGTTGGCGCCCTACCTCGCGCTCATCCCCGCGCTGATCACCTTCTCCTTGGTGCCGGTGGGTGGCAGCGTGACGATTGCGCACCACACCTTCTTCCTCCAGGTCGCCGACACGCCCATTGGCATCTTGCTCTTGCTCGCCATGTCGGGCATCTCGGTGTACGGCGTGATCTTGGCCGGTTGGTCCTCGGGTTCGAAGTACCCGCTGATGTCCTCGGTTCGCGCATCGGCCCAGATGATTAGTTACGAAGCCGCCCTAGGCATGAGCATCGTGACCGTCGTCTTGGCCTCGGGCTCGCTCTCGACGCACGACATCGTGGCCGCGCAAGGTGGCTCGCTGTGGCGCTGGAACCTGATTCACCTCGGGTTCGTTCCCTTTTTCATCTTCCTCATCGCCATCACGGCTGAGCTCAACCGTCCGCCCTTTGACGTGGTGGAAGCCGAGTCCGAGCTCGTGGGTGGTTTTCACACCGAGTACTCGTCGCTGCGCTTCGCGCTCTTCTTCCTCGCGGAATTCATGAACACCATCACGATGTCCGCCATCATGGTGACCTTGTTCTTCGGTGGCCCCGCCGGTCCGATCCCGAACATTCCGCACATTCGTTGGGTCTTTCCCATTGTGTACTTCCTCGGCAAGACGACGCTGTTCTGCTTCGCGTACGTGTGGTTCCGCGCCGCCCTGCCGCGCTTTCGCTACGACCAACTCATGGACTTGGGCTGGCGCTACTTGATTCCTATTTCCCTGGCCTGGATGCTCTTGGTGGCCGGCTTCATGGTCTCGCCGGCGTGGGGCTTCGCCCTGGCCGCGGCGGGCCTGGCGGGCGCCTTGCTGCTCACTCGGGCCTTCGATCTGGGTCGCGAACGCTCGGAGGGCGACGAGGCGATTTTGCCCACCGTCGGCCGTCGTCCGCTCCCGGGATATGTCCTTCGCCAAATGACCGATGGAAAGGGTGACGCGTGAGTCGCTTTCGCACCTTCTTCGGTGGTTTCACCCTGACGCTGCGCCACTTGCCGCGTCCTCGCGTCACGGTGAGTTACCCCGAGCAAAAGCGGCCCAAGCAGCCGCGTCAGCACGGACGCCACGTGCTGAACCGTTACGAAGACGGCATGGAAAAGTGCATCGGCTGCGAACTGTGCGCCGGTGTGTGCCCCGCCGACTGCATCCGCGTTCGTGGACTCGACAACCCGGCGGACCACCCGGTCAGCCCCGGTGAGCGCTACGGCTACGTCTACGAGATCAACTACCTGCGCTGCATTCACTGCGACATGTGCGTCGAGGCGTGCCCGACGCAGGCGATCACCGAATCGAAGCTCTTCGAGTTCTCGTTCACCAATCGCTCCGACGCGATTTACACCAAGCGCGAACTGCTCGTCGGCGACGACGGCCAGCCGCAGCGTTTGCCGTGGGAAGACTGGCGCGACGGCGAATCGGCGATGACCGGTGGCTGGATGCGCGCCACCTCGCCGGCCGGCGACGCCAGCTTCGAGGGTGTGACCTCCTGGTCCGGCGACCTCGGCGTGGGTGTGCGAGCGGCCGAAGGTGGTCAAAGCGAGAACCGCGACGACGACGCCACCGGCTCCAAGCAGATTCGTGAGGCCTTCTACGGTCACTTGCTGCCCGAAGACGTGCCGCTCGAGTTCCGTGGCCTGCCGGGCGCGCTGCTCAAGCTCAAGAAGCGTCTCCCGGAGCCGCTGGCTCGGAGGATTCCGTGATCGCGTCATCTTTTGCTATTCCTGATGTGGTGACCTTCGTGGTCGCCGCGGCCCTCGTCATCTTCGGTGCCATCGGTGTGATCACCGTGAAGAACCCGGTGCACAGCGCCATCAGCTTGATCGGCACCTTGATTGGTGTCGCCATTGCCTTTATTGAGCAAGACGCGCAGTTCTTGGCGGCGGTGCAGGTCATTGTCTACGCCGGCGCCATCGTCGTGCTCTTCCTCTTCGTCATCATGTTCCTCGGCGTTGACCGCAAGGAAGACGTCTCGATTGAGCCTCTCGTGCACCAGCGCAGTTGGGCGGCCGCCACGGTGGCCCTCACCGTCGCGTCGGTGATTGCCCTCATGGCCAAGAGTCACTGGGCGACTGGGGCGCACCGCGTGACCGGCAATCCAGGCTCGGGTAACACGAACGTGGCCCACATTGGCCGCACCATTTTCACGACCTACCTCTACGCCTTCGAAATCACCGCGGGTCTCTTGATTATCGCGGTGGTAGGTGCGGTGGTTCTCGCGCGTCGGTCGAACCAGATCGCGGAGGAGAACGCATGAGTCTGCCCATCGGTTGGTATCTCACCTTGGCGGCCGTGCTCTTTGGTATCGGCGCCTTCGGACTGCTGACGCGCCGCAGCGCGCTCATCATGTTCATGTGCATTGAGCTCATGCTCAATGCCGTGAACCTCACCTTCGTGACCTTCTCGCGCTCGTTCTCCGACATCGGGGGACAGGCCGCCGTCTTTTTCGTCATGGTCGTGGCCGCGGCGGAAGTCACCGTCGGTCTGGGCATTGTGGTCTCCGTCTTTCGTCGTCGTCAGTCGACCTCGGTGGACGAACTATCGGAATTGAAGGGCTGAGATGAGCCACGTCGCAACTTTGATCGCACTCTTCCCGCTCGCGGGCTTCGTGGCCATCTTGGTCCTGGGTTCGTCGTTGACAAAGAACTCTGCCGGATGGATTGGCACCTCGGCCGTCGGCGCGTCGTTTATCGCGAGCGTCGCCACCTTCGTCTGGTTGCTGCACCAGAGCAACCGTGAAGTCACGATTCACCTCTTTGACTGGATCAACGTCGGCCTCATTCACGTGAACGTGGCCTTCCTGATTGACCCCTTGTCCATCACGATGTGCCTGTTCGTCACTGGCATCTCGACCTTGATTCACCTGTACTCCATTGGCTACATGCACGGTGAGCGCGATTTCCGCAAGTTCTTCTTGTACCTGAACGCCTTCGTGTTCTCCATGCTGATCTTGGTCACCGCCGACAACCTGGTGTTGACCTTTGTGGGCTGGGAAGGCGTGGGGGCGTGCTCCTACTGGTTGGTGAGCTACTACTTCACCAAGGACGCCGCCGCGTCGGCGGGTAAGAAGGCCTTCATCTACAACCGTGTCGGTGACGTGGGTCTACTCATTGCGATGTTCTTCTTCGCCTCACACCTGCACACCTTGACGTACCTGTCAATCTTCACGACGATTAGCTCGGGCGCCATGTCGCCGGTGGTCATCACCTTGACCGTCCTCGCCCTGCTGCTCGCCGCGAGCGGAAAGAGCGCGCAGATCCCACTGTTCAACTGGTTGCCCGACGCCATGGAAGGCCCGACTCCAGTGTCGGCACTCATCCACGCCGCCACCATGGTGACCGCGGGCGTGTACCTGCTGTGCCGTATGAGCTGGGTGGTGCAGTACTCGCACGCCGGCAAGCTCACCATCGCCATCATCGGCGGCCTCACGGCCTTCGTGGCCGCCACCGTGGCCACCAGCCAGCGCGACATCAAGAAGGTGCTCGCCTTCTCGACGGTCTCCCAAATTGGCTACATGGTGTTGGCCGTGGGTTCCGGCGCCTACATCGCCGCCATCTTCTTAATGGTCGCCCACGCCTTCTTTAAGGCCCTCTTGTTCCTCGGTTCGGGCTCGGTTATTCACTCGCTGAATGGTGAACAGGACCTGCACAAGATGGGTGGTCTTCGCAAGTTCTTGCCCTGGACCTTCCCGACTTTCACCATCGGGTGGTTGGCTATCTCCGGCATCCCGCCCTTTGCCGGCTTCTGGGCCAAGGGCGACATCTTGGTGAACGTGTACCAGTCCAACAAGATTCTCTACGCACTGGCGTTGTTTACCGCCGTGCTCACGGCCTATTACATGAGCCGCCTCTTCGTGCTCACCTTCCGTGGCACCGAGCGCTTCCGCGAGATCACCGAGGGTCACGACCCTCACGAGAGCCCCTGGGTGATGACCCTTCCGCTCGTGGTGTTGGCCGTCCTGGCCTTCCTCGGTGGCGCCCTCGACTTGCCCTTCGTGCATCACAACTCGTTGGCCGGGTGGCTGTCACCCATTCTCGCCATGGCGGGTGCCCCGGCGGAAGCCTCAAGCACCGCGCAGTGGGCGCTGTCCATCGTGGACATCGTGGCCGCCCTTATCGGACTTGTGGCCGCCTTCACTCTGTGGCGCAATACTGAGCCGTGGCCGACGTATGAGTCGTCGTTCCTCGAGCGTGTCTGGCGCTGGGATGACGCCTACGACACCGTTCTCGGTCGTCCCGCGCAGCGTCTCGCCCTCGTGGGTGCCGACGTTGTCGAGCCCCTCCTGATTGATGGCGCCGTCGCGGCCGTGGCCGGTGCCGCGCGCGATTCGGGTGCCGGACTGCGCAAGGCGCAGAGTGGTTTTGTCCGTCACTACGCCGTAGTGATGATGGCCGGCGTCGCGGTGGCGCTGGTCTTTGTAATTGCGAGGGTTTGGTAACGATGCACTCGTCTTGGTGGCTCAACGCCCTCATCGTGTGGCCCTTCGTGGCCGCCGGTCTCATCGCGGTTCTGCGCGTGAGCTCGGTGAAGTTCCTCGCCGTGGCCTTCGCCGCCATCGAGGCAGCGATCGCTGTTCTCGTGTGGTGCGGATACCGCGGCAACCTGGCCGTGTCGGGAACCGGTGGCGCGGACTACGTCTCGCACACCTGGTGGGCGCGCAGCCTCGGCCTCGCGCACAGCGTGGGTGTCGATGGCATTTCGCTGCTCATGGTCGTTTTGACGGCCATCGTGGCCCTCCTCGCTCTCGCGGGTACCACGGCCGCGCACCACGAGCGCAGCTACAGCGCGTGGCTACTCATCTTGGTGGGCGCGTCCATGGGCGCCTTCGTCACTCGTGACCTGATGGAGTTCTTCCTCTTCTTCGAACTGACGCTCATCCCCTCGTACTTTTTGATCTCCCGTTGGGGTGGCAAGGACGCGACGCGCGCGGCACTCAAGTTCTTTATCTACACGCTGTTCGGATCGGGCTTCTTGCTGGTGGGCGCGATCTACCTCGCGGTGCGCCACTACGACCAGACCGGCATCTTGAGCTTCGATTACGCCGCCCTGCACGGCACCGTCATCACGACGGCCGCCTCCGTGTGGGTGATGGTGGGCTTCTTGATCGCCTTTGGTGTCAAGAGCCCGCTGTGGCCGCTGCACACCTGGTCGCCCCTGGCCTACGCCGAGGCGCCGACGGCGGGTTCGATGATGCTGTCGGCCATCTTGGCCAAGCTCGGCACCTACGGACTGCTGCGCTTCGGCGTGTTGATGTTGCCCGGTGCGGTTCCTCACGTGGCGCCCTACGTGCTGACCCTCGCCGTCGTGGGCATCTTGTACGGCTCGGCCTTGGCCGCCGTCAGCAAGGACCTCAAGCGCCTCGTGGCCTACTCGTCGCTCGCGCAAGTCGGCTTTATCATGCTCGGTCTCTTCTCTCAGTCCGCGACCGCCATCAGCGGTTCAGTGCTGTTGATGTTTAACCACGGAGTGATTACCGCCGCCTTCTTCCTCCTCATTGGCGGACTCGAGAAGCGTCGCGGTACCAGCCTGATTAGCGACCTGCGCGGCCTGCAGGGTCCCGCTCCGGTGCTCGCCGGTATCTTCACCGTCGTCATGCTGGCCTCCATTGGCGTGCCGGGTCTCTCCGGCTTCATCTCGGAGTACCTGGTTCTCGCCGGCACCTTTGCGACCCACCCCTGGTGGTCGGTAGTGGCCACCACCGGCGTGATCTTCGCCGCCCTGTACTTGCTCTGGGCCTACCAGCGCGTCTTTCACGGCCTGGCGGAGGGTGAGAACGCGCAGATTACTGACGCGACGACCGCCGAGAAGATTGCCCTCGCGCCGCTCATTGCCCTCATCGTGGTGCTCGGTATCTACCCGCAGGTCGCGCTCTCGCGCGCCAGTCACAGCGTGAACTCTCAGGCCCCCGCAACGTGGGTCACCGACTCAACGGGACAGGTGAAGTGATGATTCACGCCCCCTCTATCCACTACTTAACGATTCTCCCCGAGCTGATTTTCCTCGGTGCGTCGTTCGCTCTGCTGCTCGCCGCCGGCCTCAACCGCAAGGTGCTCTCGGCGACCACCGGTGCCGTCCTCACCACGGTGGCGGGAATCGCCACCCTCGTGGTGAACTTCTTCCAGTGGCACGACGTGTCCACGCATGGTGCCACCGTCACCATTGCGAAGGCGGTTATCCAGGACGGTTTCTCCGTCGTGGCAACCGGCGTGATTGCCGTGGGCTCGATGTTGTCCGCGTGGGTGATGCGCGACTACTTGGCGCGCGACCGTCACCGCGCCACGGAGTTCTTCGTGCTGGCCCTCTCGGCCGCGGCGGGTGCGATCTTGATGGTGCAGGCCAACGACCTCATCGTGGTGTTCCTGGGTCTCGAAATCCTGTCCCTGGGTCTGTACGTCTTGGTGGGCTTCGATCGTCGTCGTTCGGGTTCGAACGAAGCGGCGCTCAAGTACTTCTTGCTCGGTGGCTTCGCCTCGGCCCTCTTCATCTACGGCGCGGCGCTGCTGTACGGCGCTACCGGCACGACCTCACTGACCGGTATTTCGTACTTCCTCAGTGCCAATGCGGTGCTGCGTCCTGGCTTGCTGGCCGCGGGCGCCATCTTGTTGCTCGTCGCGTTGGCCTTCAAGGTGGCGGCGGCTCCCTTCCACATGTGGTCGCCCGACACCTACGAGGGTGCGCCGACGCCGGTGACCGGCTTCATGGCGGCCATCGTGAAGGTGGGCGCACTGGCCGTCTTGCTGCGCCTCTTTCTCATGTCGCTGCCGACGCAGACTGACCTGTGGCACCCGGTGCTCTACGTCATCGTGATCGCCACCTTGGTGGTCGGTTCGCTCGTGGGCCTGGTGCAGCGCAACATCAAGCGCCTGCTCGCGTACTCCTCCATCAACCACGCCGGATTTATCCTCCTTGGCCTCTTCGCTGGTGGCGCGCGTGGCGTGCAGGGCTCGCTCTACTACCTCATGACCTACGTGCCGGTCGTCATCGCGACCTTCGCCATCGTCACGGTGGTGGGCGGCCGCGGTGACACCAACCACGACCTGACCGCCTATCGCGGCCTCGCTCGTCGCCAGCCGGTGCTCGGTGGCACCTTGGCCTTGTTGCTGTTGGTGCAGGCCGGCGCGCCCTTCACTACCGGTTTCTTCGCGAAGCTCTCCGTCATTACCGCCGCCGTTTCCGATGGTGGCGTGGTCGTGTCGGTGATCGCCATGGCGGCTGCCGCGGCCGCGGGTTACTACTACTTGCGCACCGTCTTGTCGCTGTTTGCGGCGGATGACCCCTTCGGTGAACCCGTCGCCGTGCCGGTCGGTAGCGCGTCGGTGATTGCCCTCGGAGCCAGCTCCGCGGTGATCTTCGGCGTGTGGACGGGCCCGCTGGTCGCGCTCGCGCACCACGCCACGTTGCTGCTGCCGTGATCGACGTCGCCGTTATCACCTGTGCGGGTGATGATGTCGATGTCGACACTCCACTGCTGCGCGACGCGCTGCGCGCCGAGGGGCTGAGCGCGGACGTTGTCGTGTGGGATGACCCCGCGGTGACCTGGTCTGACTATCGCTTACCCGTCATTCGTTCCACCTGGGACTACGCGCCCCGTCGCGACGAATTCCTCGCCTGGGCGCGTCGTGTGCCGCGCCTGACCAATCCCTTGTCGGTGATTGAGTGGAATACCGATAAGCACTACCTCGGCCGCTTGGCCTCAGCCGGCGTGCCCATTATCCCCACCACCTTCATTGACCGCGGCACCTCGGGTCTCTTTCCTAATGGTCCCTTCGTGGTGAAGCCCACCGTCGGGGCCGGATCTCTCGGGGCCGATCGCTTCTTGGCGGCCGAATGGGACGCGGCTCGCGCGCACGTGGCGCAACTGCATCGTGAGGGGCGTGACGCCATCGTCCAGCCCTATATCGAGGAGATCGACGACGACGGCGAACTCGCTCTCATTTTCATTGACGGTGACGTGGTGCACGCCATGAATAAGGGTGCCATGCTCAATGTCAACGAGCTCGACCGCACCGCCCTCTATCGGCGTGAACAGATGGCCAACACCGAGATTGACCCCGCGGCCCTGGCGGTGGCTCAGTTGGCGCTGCGCACCGCGAACGCGACCGATTTGCTCTATGCGCGCGTCGACCTCGTGCGTCATCGGGGGCAGTGGCTGCTGATGGAACTCGAGCTGACGGAGCCGTCGCTGTTTCTCACCTATTCGCCGACCTGTGTGGACGCGCTGGTGCACGCCATCGCGCGGCGCGTCACTCGCTAGTTCGGCTGCGCCGCTCGTTCTAAGACCTCGTCGGGCACCACGGTGCCCGGACGATTGGAGGGGTCGTTGGCGAGCAGGCGACCGATGACGGGGATTTCCGTCAGGCTCTCGGCGCGCAGCACGGCTGCCACCACCGGCACGAATGACTCCACCGCGGGATAGACCAGGTAGCGCGGATTCCAGGTCGGTTGATACTTGTTGTTAAAGCTCCAGAGGGTTTCGATCGGCAAGATGCCCGACAGGCGTCGCAGCGCCCAGCGCTCCACCTTCATCCACACGCCGTCGCCCTTGTCGCCATCGAGCACGGAGCGAAAAGCCGCGAAGTTCAGCGAGAGGCGCGTGACACCCCGCTCGCCGAGGTAGCGAATGGTCTCGCACAGCGCGTAGTCAATGAGTCCGTTGGGGTGATCACCCGGGTCTCGGCGCATGAGGTCGAGGGAGAAGCCACCGGTGGCCGGCGTCGGGACGAACTGGCAGCAGGCCGCGGGGGCGCCGTCGGGGCCGTAGACGACGGTGAGCAGGAGGCCCTGGTCCTTCTCGTGAAAGAGTCGCCCCAACATCATGGAGAACCCGCGCTCGCCATCACCGCGACGCAGCATGGCAATGAGCTCCAGCAGCGGGGGCACCTTGGCGGGGTCAATGTGCGCCGGGTCGATGAACTCGACGGTATAGCCCTTCTTCGACAAGCGCCCCACGGCCTGGCGCAAGCTCTTCATCTTGCCGCCCTCGAGAGAGAAGGTGGTGCAGTCCACGAGGGCTTCGTCGCCGACGTAAATGTGGTGATACCCGGCGCTGCGATAGGTGGGGAGCCACTCGTCGCCCGCTCCCACGATGGCCGTCGTCCACCCGCGCGAGTCCGCGAAGTCGCGGAAGGCGGCAAAGACGTCCGCGCGGTCAGTCGCGGGGCCGATGGGATCGGGGGAGATAAGGGCGACGCCGCCGTAGACCGCGTAGGCGACCAGGGAGTCACGGAAGAAGAAGAACTGCTTGTCATCGCGAAGGGCGAAGTAGTCCAAAGTGCCTCGACCGTGTCGCTTCACGATGTCGCGGGCACGAAGTTCAATCAGGCGCCTCTCGCGGCTGGTGGCGTGTTGGCTGAGTCGACGATCAACCACCGGTCGCGTCACGTTGTAGAGCACGATGATGATGAGAACAATGCCGAGGGCAAAGAGACTGGGCTGCACGAAGTCATTCACGTTGTCGGGCAGGGCAATGGAGTTCACCCCGACCAAGCGCTCCGCACAGGCCTGAATGACGCGCCAGGTCGAGGGCAGCAGATGACGCGGCGAGGACAACTCGATGGACATCACCGAAGTAGCCACGCCGAGGCCCGCCAGGGTCAGAACTCGTGGCCATAAGCGACGAGTTCCCTCACCGTCACCGGTGGCTTCAAAGTCGTGGCGCCGTCGCACCAGCAAGATGAGGACCGCCAAGGAAATGAGGGTGGACGCGATGGCCTCGCCACGGGCGAGATGAGTGAAGACCGTGACGGCCAAGATGCCACTTGACCATCGCCAGGCACGTCGCTGACCTCGTCGCAAACTGCGCGCCAGCATGATGAGGGCCACGCCGGCAATAGCCGTGATGGCCTGCGCGGATTGGGCCACCCCGAGGGGCACAATCGTCAGGAGATCCTGGAGACGCGAGTGCAGCGGGGGCGTGAGGGCGGCCACCAGGTTGAGGACGCCCGTCAGGAAGAGGGCAAACGACGCCGCCCGTCGCGCTTGACGACGGCGCAGGAGGTCGCCCGCGTCGGTGCGACTCGGGGGCCAGGGATTTCCCGTCGGCCAACTGCTCACGACCGTCGCGTGCGGTTCGAGGTCGTGGGCGGTACCCGCCAAGGAAACCAGGCGTTCGAGCACCGTGGCGCCCTGCGCCACGCTTTCTCGAACCGAGAGACGAAGGTGCGCGGAGGTACCGGCGATGACTTCGACGACACCCACCACGGGTGCACTGGCAAAAACGGGCGGCAGGCCAAAGCGGCTGGTGAGTTTGGTGGTGACGGCGCGAGAAGGCCCCGGCGTCGCGCACACGCCGCGGTCCAAGAAGATGGTGGCGGCGCTGGGCGCCCCGCCGACAATCAATCCCAATCCACCACCCTCGGCCACTTCTCTCGCCACGGTGAGGGCGGGCACGCCGTCAATGTGCGTGTCGCCCACTGCGTCTCGACCGGCGGCATCCGAACGGCCGAAGCGCCGACGTACGCGCCACCCGGCATAGAGCGCCACGAGCGATTCGATGAAGGCAAAGGCGATGAGGGCCGTGAGCAAGGTGGTCCACGGGCCGTGGGCGTTGCCTAACAGGTGCAGGTGATGATTGCGCCAGATGCGCACCGGACGATGCGAGTAGTGCGAAATGAGGGCGGATACGCCGGCGGCGAGGTAGCCAGCGGCGAGAGCGATCACGGGGAGCCAGACCCCGACGGCGTAGCGGCGATAGAGAGATCGCGAGGAGAGGAAAGCGCCGAGGTCTTCGGGAGAGCCGAGGCGTTCGGCGTCGGCGAGATCGTTCTCGCGAACGGGGGAGAGATCGACGTCGGAGCGGCCGGCGACGATGCGCACGGCACGGGTGCCGGTCGGGGTGTCAACCCACGCCATTACCGAGGGTGCCACCTCAATGTGCCAGCGCTCGAGGGCCGCGCGGGCGGGCGGCGTTAGGACGTCTCGGTCGCGTGACCCTGGCAGCGTGACGATGCGAGATCCCGATCGTTGACGAAAGGCCGCGACAGCCGCGCGCAGGTCGGGAAGTCGCTGCGCGAGCAGGTCAATCAGGCGCGCCAGGTCCGTCGTGGGCGAGGGTCGAAAGAGGTTTCCGGCCAGGACGATGCTGAGCGCGTCGTCGCCATCGCGTAAGAGGCGGGTCAACGTGACGACCCCCGGGTCTGAGGCCTGACTGTGTTCATTGAGGTCGAGGTCGCTCATCACGGCCAATCGCTGACCGTGCGCGACGGTTAGCACCAGGGCATCAAGGTCCGTCACGTCACACAGTCTCGCAGGTTGCTCCACGCGGGCAATTGACTATGACAAGGTGGCGAGAAGCTCGCGCGCGGCTCGTCGCCCCGAGCCAATAGACGCAGGAATACCGACGCCGTCGTAGAGCATGCCGGCAAGGAAAACGCCCTCGGGCTGCACGGCCGCTCGCGCCGCCGCCACGAGTTCACCATGGCCCACTCGATACTGCGGCAAAGCGTCGCTCCAGCGCTGAACGATCACCGAAGTGCCCCGCGGCCAGGTGCCGAACAGCTGGGCCATCTCACTGTCCACTCGCCGGGCGAGGTCCTCATCGCTAAAAGTGGAAATGCGAGCGTCATCGATGCGACCACAGTGCACCCGCACCAGCACGCTGCTGGCCCGCGCCAGATGTGGCCACTTGCGATCAAGAAAGGTCACCGCGGTGGAGATGAAGGAATCACTCGACTCCTGGTGCGCTGTCTGAAGCGGAATGAGAACACCGGTGCCGGACTCGGGAAGGGTGACATCGGCCGCCGCCACGATGAAGGTCACCATCGCCACCGAGGCGCTCGGCGTCGCGGCCAGTCGCGCTACATCGGCGTGCAGGTGGCCCGCCAGGTGACCGAGGGGACGAGGCCCGAGGGCGAGCACGACGGCATCGGCGGGCGTGGTGGTGTCGTGCGTGTCTACCTCAAAGGGCCGCGAGGCGGCGGCCGTGCGGCGCAACTTGGTGGCGACAGCGCCTCGACGAATGGTGACGCCTCGTTGCTCGAGAATGTCGAAGGCGCGTGGCGCCAAGGAGCCCATGGTGCCGCGCAGGCTCTGGAAGGCGGGACCGGTGGCGCCAGAACTCGCGGGGGGAGTGATGGCGGCCATCAATGAGCCCCCGGCGCGCGCGGCTGTTAACAACTGGGGAAACACGGTGGCGGCACCTAAGTCGTCGACGCGGCCGGCGTGGATTCCCCCCAGCATCGGTTCGATGAGTTCGTGCGTCAGGTGGTCACCGAACTTCTGGCGAAGAATCTCGCCAATGGCGACGTCGCCCGTGGGCAGTTTCAGTCGGCGGGGGAAAAAGCGATCGCGCCACGCTTCGCGGGTGGCCGCCCGCGACAGACCCGGGATGGCTCGTAATTGATCCAGCGAGGTGGGCACTCCGAGAACCATGCCGGTAGGGATGGCGTTCAGCTGTCCGTCGAGGTATATCCACGCGCCGGAGGCCGCAATGTCCACGAGCTCATCGCCGAGACCGAGGTCGTTGATGAAATCGCGTGCTTCCGGCCGCTTCGCCAAGAAGCCGTCCGCTCCCAGATCGAAGTGCCGGTCGTCAACGGTGGTGGACTGCAGGGCCCCGCCGAGCGACGGCCCAGTGAGCACTTGAATGCGAAGGTCGTCGCGACCCGTTGTCGTCAGTTCGTAGGCCGCCGCCGCGGCAGCGACGCCGCCGCCCACGATGACGACCGACGTGGTCATGACGCCGCGGTCGCCACTCGCTGCGCCACGACGCGACACAGTTCGGGATCGGCATTGAGCGAACGCGTCCGCACGAGGTTCATGCCGCACTCGGTGGCCGTGGTGATGGCCTCCACATCGATGTCAAAAAGGACTTCGAGGTGATCGGCGACGAAGCCAATCGGACACGACACGATGTCGGTGATGCCCTCGGCGGGCAAGGTGCGCAGCACGTCCAAGATGTCGGGACCAATCCACGGGTCGGCGGTGCGACCGGCCGACTGCCAGGCGATCATCCAGGAGGGGACGTCGGCGAGTTCGGCGACCAGACGCGCACTCTCGAGAAGTTGGTCGGGGTAGTTGTCACCCAGGGCCAAGATCTTTTCCGGCAGTGAGTGTGCCGAGAAAATCACGCGCGTGGTGGCGTGACGCTCGGTCGGAATCTGTGTCAGCGCGTCTCGCACGCGGCCCGCCACGAGGTGGAGGAATCCTGGCTCTTCCCACCAGGACTCGATGGTGGCCACCTCGACACCCTCACCGAGGGCGGCGATGGCGCGCGACATGTATTGGCCCGTCGACATGGAGGCGGAGTGTGGCGCGAGGGCGACGCACACCACCTTCTCGCAGCCGGCCTCTCGCAAAGTCAGGGCGGCATCTTCAATAAAGGGCACTTCATACTTGGAGCCGAAGGCGACCAAGTACTTCCCCGGGTCACGCTCATTCAGTGCCGCCGTGATGCCGTCGACTTGGGCGTCGGTGACTTCGTTGAGCGGGGAGAGTCCACCAATCGCGCTGTAGCGACGGGTGAGGTCGGCGAGCAACTCCTCGGTCGGTGGCCGACCGTGGCGAATGCGGGTGTAATAGGGGCCAATGCCCTCGGGGGACCTCGGGGTTCCGTAGGCCATGATCAATACACCGATGGCGCTCATCGCACACCAGCCTTTCCTTCGTCGTGAACAACACGGACGACCTGGGTGAGGACCTCGGGGTCAGTCTCGGGCAAGACGCCGTGACCCAAGTTGAAGATGTGACCCGGCTGTGTGCCGGCCTTGGCCAACACTTCGCGCGTGGCGGTGATGGCGAGTTCGGCTCCGTTGAGGCAGCGTGCGGGGTCGAGGTTGCCCTGCACCGGACCACCACCGACGCGGCGTCGACCCTCATCGAGGTCAACGTGCCAGTCGATGCCCATCACGTTGGTGCCGGCCGTCGCCATGAGGTCGAGAATTTCTCCGGTGCCGACACCGAACAAGATGGTGGGCACGTCGAGGTCGGCAATCCCGGCCAGCACTTGCTTCGTGGCCGGGAGGGCGAAGCGGACATATTCGTCGCGGGTGAGCGAGCCGGCCCACGAGTCAAAGAGCTGGAGAGCGCGAGCGCCGTGATCCACCTGGGCGCGCAGGAAGGTGATGGTCATTTGCACGAGGCGGTCCATGAGCGAGTGATAGAGCGCCGGGTCGCTGTGCATGAGACCCTTGATGATGCCGAAGGTGCGCGTCGGCGCGCCTTCGACGAGGTAACTGGCCACCGTGAAGGGCGCGCCCGCAAAACCGATGAGGGGAGTGTTCGTCTCAGCCAAGGCGAGTACGGCCTTGTCCACCGTGTCGGTGACGTGGCGAATGTCCTCGAGGGTGAGTTCGCGCAGTCGCTCCAGGTCGCCAGCCGATCGAAAGGGCTGGGCGATGACGGGGCCGCGGCCGGGGACGACGTCGACGCCAAAGCCCACCGAGTGGGCCGGGACGACGATGTCGGAGAACAAAATGGCGGCATCCACGCCGTATCGGCGCACCGGTTGCAGGGTGACTTCGCAAGCCAGGTCGGGATCGGCCAAGGCATCGAGGATGGAACCGGTGCCACGAAGGGCGCGGTATTCCGGGAGGGAGCGGCCGGCCTGGCGCATGAACCACACCGGCACGTGCTCAACGCTCTCGCCTCGACAGGCACGTAAGAAGACTGGTTCGGCCACGAGATACCCCTTTGTTTGCGCTTCCATGGTAGGGCGACCGAGCCCATCGGCGACCAGGGCGATGTGGCCTAAACTGGCGCGTCCGCTGACGAAAGGTCGCCGTGATGCACGAACGCGACATTGCCGAGGAACAAGCCTTCCTGGCGCGAGCCCTCGCGGCTCTTGACCACATGCGTGACGAAGCGCGCTACCTGCGCGACCAGGCCGCCGTGGCGCACATGAACGAGGCCGGCGATCTCGTGCAGCGCGACGTGGTGATGAACACCGCGCTGCAGCGCTTGGATCAACTCGCCATTGGTGATGCCCCCCTCTTCTTCGGGCGTATTGACTACGGCCAGGGCGGGCCCGAGGCGGGCGCGAGTTACCACGTGGGCCGCTTGGCCGTGACGGACGAAGAACTCGAGCCCCTCGTCGTCGACTGGCGCGCGCCCATTGCCGAGGGTTTTTACCGCGCCACGGGCGTCGAACCGCTGGGACTCGCTCGTCGTCGCCACATTTCGATCGTGAACAACAACGTCCAATCGGTGGAAGACGAATACTTTGCCGACAGTGACGGGAACATTTCGCTGCCGGAAGGCGAGACGGTTGACCTCACCGCGGACGGACTGTTAGACGGCGGACTCGCCCTGGGCGGTGCCGGTGCCTTGCTCGCGGCTCTCGGTCGAGCACGCACCGGACGTATGGGTGACATCGTCGCGACCATTCAAGGTGAGCAGGACCTCATCATTCGTTCCCCCCTGCCGGGCATTTTGATCGTGCAAGGTGGCCCCGGCACGGGGAAGACCGCCGTGGCATTGCACCGTTCGGCCTATCTCCTGTTCACGCACCGCGTCACCTTGGAACGCCAAGGCGTGTTGGTGGTCGGTCCGAACCCCCTCTTTCTGAATTACATCGAAAACGTGTTGCCGTCACTCGGTGAGTCCGGGGTGACCCTGTCGACGATTTCGCAGCTCATTGTGAACGTTCCGGTTCGTGGCGTCGAGGCGGATGAAATCGCGGCCCTCAAGGGTGACCTACGCATGGCCCGCGTGATATCGCGAGCGGTGCGTACCCGTCAGCGTGCGCTTCGCCAGGACGTCGTCATTGCCTTCGGCCGTGGCAACGTGACCTTGACGGTGGCCGCGAGCGAAGACGCGGTAGAGCGCGCTCGCCGCCGTCCGGGAAATCACAACTCGCGTCGTAGTGCTCTCGGCCGCGAGCTCGCGACGAAGTTGGCGGCGGATTACCGCGCTCGCTATCGCCTCGAGCAGCACGATGAAGATGGGGCCGCCGATGACATCGACGACCGCATCCGTCGCACCCCGGAATTCAAGGCCGCCATGGCACGTATGTGGCCACGCCTCTCGGGCCAAGAGTTGTTGCACGATCTTTTCGGTGCGCCGGCCCTCATTCGCGCTGCCGGTGCGGGCATCTTGACGGAAGACGAGTGTGCCCTCTTGGTTCGCGAGCGCAGCGAGGATCTCGACGATGTGCGCTGGACCGATGCCGATGCGGCACTCATCGACGAAGCCCGCGTCGTCCTCGGGCCGCGTCGTCGTCCCCGCGCGGTGTCGCGAGGCGAGAACATTCTCGACGGCCTCGACCTCGACGCCTACGCACCGGACGTGCGTGCGGCCGCGATGCGAGAAGCCACGCGACTTGCGCCCACCATGCATCTCGATCGTGACGAAGCGGAATTCCAGACCTACGGCCACATCGTCATTGACGAAGCCCAAGACCTCTCACCCATGCAGCTTCGCGTCGTGAAGCGCCGCGACCTGTCGGGTTCCATGACCATCGTGGGCGACATGGGCCAAGCCACCACGGCAGCCTCCTCGGCCTCGTGGGACACCGTGATTGAAGTTCTCGAGCCTCGCCGCACGGTGACGCGCGTCGACCTGAGCGTTAGTTACCGCACCCCGCGTGAAGTGCTCGATTTCGCCGCACCCACCTTGCGTGCCGCGACGCCGGACCTCGAGCCACCGCAGCCGGTGCGAGAAGTGGGCTACACCCCCGTGGTGCGCGCCGCGGCTGACTTTGCTGAGGCGCTCGTGGAAGAAGTTCGCCGCATGGCCGAGCAGGTCGCGCCGGGTCGCATTGCGGTCGTGGTCACGGCCCCACGCGTGGGGGAGATCTGCGACCTCCTCACGACGGCGGGTCTGGTGGCGTTGAATGCCACCACGTCGGGTGGCGATGCCCTGTCGGCACCCTTGGCGGTGGTGGCCGCCGAAGGGTCCAACGGCTTGGAATTTGACGGCGTGGTCGTCGTCGAGCCCCGTGAAATTGCCCGCCGGGGTGGCTCGGGCGAACTCACCTCGCGCGGTCTACGCACCTTGTACGTCGCGATGACCCGTCCGACCAAGCGACTCACGCTCGTGCATCGCGAGCCTCTTCCGCCGACAATTCCGGCCTAATTGAAAGATTGTGTCTGACGTGAGCGAAAAAGCGATAAAAATAGAAGCCGTGAGTCAGGCATCTTCCCTCCCGAGCCTGGCGAAGCAGGAAAAGATTGTTCACGACCGACCGCCGATGTTGGCGATTGGCGTGATGATTTGGCTCGGTTCCGAGCTGATGTTCTTCTCCGGACTCTTCGCCGCGCTATTTACCATCCGAGCCAATCTGGGCGTATGGCCGCCCACGGGCACCAAGCTCGACACCTTGCAGGCGGGTATCTTCACGATCATCCTCGTCGCATCGTCGGGAACCATGCAGTACGCGGTGTGGCTCGAAGAGCACAACCGTCGCGTGGAAGCGCGTCGCTGGATTTGGTGGACCATTGCGATGGGCGCCGTCTTCGTGTTCAACCAGATGTACGAGTGGATTCACATGGAGACTCGTTGGCACACGAACGCCTTCGGTTCGATTTTCTACATTTCCACCGGTCTTCACGGTCTGCACGTGGTCCTCGGTCTTGTGGCCATGGGCTTCTTGCTCTTCCGTATGAAGGGCCGCACCGGAGACCCGGGAGAGCTCGCCGCCTTCCAAGGCGTCAGCTACTACTGGCACTTCGTCGATGTCGTGTGGGTCGGTCTGTACTCGGCCCTCTTCCTTCTTAAGTAGGACGTATGAAGAACTTCCCCCGTCTTTTGGCCGCTACCGCGGTTGCCTTCTTGGGCACCGCCTCCGTCTACGTCGGTACGGCCTCGGCTTCCAAGCCCAACCCCAATAACGGTTTGACCACCGCACGTCCGGACTCCGGTGCACCCAACTCCGGCGTCGTCACCGACGCCTCCGGTCAGATCATCAAGTACGGATCGTCCTCGATCTCGTACCAGACCCCCGCGCAGATGCTGGGTGTGTCGCAGTCTCAGCTCGAGCACCTCGGTAAGGCGCTCTACATGCAGAACTGCTCGTCGTGCCACGGTGAGGCCGCCAACGGCGTTCCCTACGCGGGCACGCCGGGTGCCTACCCAAACTTGGTCGGTCTCGGACCGGCCGTCGTGGACTTCTGGATTGAGTCTGGTCGTATGCCGGCCGCCAACCCGACCACCGTGCAGGCGGTTCGCGCCAAGTCGGTGATTTCGCACGCCGACGCGCTCGCCATTGCGGCGTGGGTGAACTCGCTGCAGGCGGGTTACCCGCTGGTGCCACAGGTGAACTTGTCAAACGCGAGCATCTCGAACGGTGCCGCCCTCTTCGCGTTGAACTGTGCGGCCTGCCACACCATTACCGGTGGTGGCGACGCCTTGGCCAACGGCACCTACGCGCCGAGCTTGCACAAGATTCCGAAGAACCAAGTGGTCGAGGCCATCCGCACCGGCCCCGGCAACATGCCGATGTTCACCGGCAACTTGAGCGACGCTCAGGTGCGCGACATCGTGGCGTACGTCACTGGTCCCATTTCCCACCCGCAAAATGACGGTGGCTTGGGTCTCGGTGGACTGGGCCCGGTGGCGGAAGGATTTATTGGACTAGCCATTGGTGTCGGCGTCTTGGCACTTCTCGGCTTCTGGGTGGGAGAGCGCAACAATGGCTAACGCACACGAAACGGAGACTCCGGTCTCCATTACGACGGCACGTGCCGATGACCCGCACATGCAGCCTCTCGCGCAGAACCCCGCGCGCGTGGAAGCGTTCATCGCCATCTTGTTCGTTCTCGGACTGATCTGCTTCGGACTCTTTGGCTACGCCTACTGGGTCATTGCGAAGCCGTGGACCTTGGGCGCCACCATTGGCTCGGGTCTCTTTCTCATCGGTGTGGGCATGGTCGCGTGGGGCAAGTACCTCATGCCGCGTGGACCCTTCGTCGAAGAGCGTCACGCGCTGGCCTCGACGGCCGCGGAGCGCGATGCCATGTCGGACGCCCTGCAGAACCGTGGCGCTCGACTGATTGGTCGTCGTAAGGCCCTCGGTGGCCTCCTCGGCGGTGGCCTCGGTGTGTTCGGCATCGTGGCGGCCTTCCCGCTGCTGCGCAGCCTCGGACCTCTCCCCAAGGGCACCTTGTTCCACACGGACTGGCGCAAGGGTTCGTACCTGGTCGACCAGAGTGGCCGTCGCGTTCACCAAGACGACCTTCTCGTGGGCAGCATCGCCACCGTCTACCCCGAAGGATTCGAGGACACGGACAACGGCCAGGCCGTTGACCAAGTCGTCGTCATTCGTATTTCGACCACCGACGTCGTGACTCGCAAGGGTCGAGAGACGTGGGCCCCGAAGGGTTACGTGGCGTACTCCAAGCTCTGCACCCACCTCGGATGCCCGGTCGGTCTGTACGAGCAGCAGATGCAAACGCTGGTCTGCCCGTGCCACCAATCCATGTTCACGGTAAATGACGGAGCGCAGCAGATCTTCGGACCGGCACCTCGTCCCTTGCCGCAACTTCCTCTGTACATCGACGCCGAGGGTTACCTGCGAAGCCAAAGTGACTTCGCAGAGCCGGTCGGCCCCGGATTCTGGGAGCGTGGCTAAATCATGGCAATGACGAAGCGTAAGCAAAAGGCGGCCCTCGGCCCCTACGGCAAGCTCGGCCAAACCATCAACGAGCTCGATGAGCGTCTCGGTATCGCCAAGGGCGGCCGAACCTTCATGGACAAGATTTTCCCCGACCACTGGTCATTCATGCTCGGTGAAATCGCGTTGTACTCCTTCGTGGTGTTGCTCGCCACGGGAATTTTCCTCACCTTGTACTTCGTCCCCTCGGGCGAAATGGTGACCTACAAGGGTGCGTTCGCGCCCTTGTTCGGCACCAAGGTGTCGGCGGCCTACGCGTCGTCGGTGGACCTTTCCCTGTTCGTGCGTGGCGGTTTGCTCATGCGTCAGATGCACCACTGGGCCTGCGACATTTTCGTCGGTTCGATTGTGGTCCACATGATGCGCGTGTTCTTCACCGGCGCGTTCCGCAAGCCGCGTGAGACGAACTGGCTCGTCGGCGTCAACCTGATGATCCTCGCCATCACCAACGGCTTCCTCGGATACTCGCTTCCGGACGACCTCGTCTCGGGTACCGGTCTTCGCATCGCGTACTCCATCATGGAGTCCGTCCCGGTCGTGGGTACGTACCTCGCCTTCTTCGTGTTCGGTGGCAACTTCCCCGGCACGGCGTGGGTGCCGCGCTTCTTCGTGCTGCACGTCTTGTTGATCCCACTCATCATCCTCGGATTGCTGGGTGGCCACTTGGCCCTGCTCGTTCGCCAGAAGCACACCCAGTTCCCTGGACCGGGTCGCACGGAGCGCAATGTGGTCGGTTCGCCGATGTTCCCGGTGTTCATCTTTAAGACCACTGGCTTCTTGTTCATCGTCGCCGGTGTGACCGCCCTCTTGGGCGCGTTCACGCAGATCAACCCCATCTGGCAGTTCGGTCAGTACGAGGCCGCGCGCATCAGTTACGCCGTGCAGCCGGACTGGTACATGGGATTCTTGGACGGCTTCTTGCGCATCATGCCGAGTTGGGAATTTGTCGCCTTCGGCCACACCATTCCCCTCGAGGTAACCATTCCGGCGGTCATCTTCCCCGGCATTTTGTTCAACATCATCATGGTGTGGCCGATGCTGGAGCGAAAGTTCACCAAGGACAACGACATGCACCACCTGCTGGAGCGTCCGCGCGACAACGCGACGCGAACCGCCATTGGTGCCTCGGTGTTCGCGTTGGTGTTCATGATGTTCATCGCCAGTTCCACCGACGTGATTGCCAACTACCTGCACACCACCTTGAACTCAGTTCTGGTGGCCATGCGCGTGCTCGTCGTGATCGCCCCCTTCGTGACCTATCCGATCGCGAAGCGCATCTGCATTGAGATGCAGAACTGGGAAAAGGCGGGCGCTCGTAAGACCGTCAACCTCGTGACTCGTACGGCCGACGGTGAGTATCTGTCGGCAGCGGCTCCCGAAGCCGACGACACGCATCACGAATCCGAGGCCATCGCAGTGCCTACCTTCTTGGTGGAGGCTGCCAGCACGTCGGCGAGCACCGGAGTGCGCACGGTCGAGCGATAATTACTCATGGCTAATCGTCACTCTCGACCCCGGCGTGCGTTGCGGCACTCCGGGGTCGCAGTGTTTCTCACACTGGTGATCTTCCTGGGTGGCGGCACCGCCGTATGGGTCGCGGCCGATCAAAGCACTACCACCACCACGTCAACGACGACCACGACCATTCCCGCCGAAGCGCCCGAAGCCGGCTGGACGGTGGTGGCCACGTCAGCTCGTGGGGTCTTAGTGGATCGACGTGAGGTCACCATCTCCGGCGCCGTCTTTACGGTCGTTCGTTTCCGGCAACGAACCACGGCGCTGCACTGGCACGCCGGTAGCGAGGACCCACCGCATCAGACGGGTTTGCCCGCTGATTCCACCAATCACATCGCGTGGGGCACCGAGAATGTCACCGGGATTGTGGGCGTCTTCAACGGCGGTTTCAAGTCCGACAGTTCGGCCGGCGGTATTTTGGCCGATGGGCTGAAGCTCGAAGGTCTCGCGGCGAACGACGCCACCATTGCCATTGATACCGCGGGCAAGGTGCACATCGGTCTGTGGGGCCATGGCACCGTTCCGCTGGCGCCCGGCACGGCAGTGGCGTATCGACAAAACCTGCCCCTTCTCGTGCTGCACGGGGCGCCGACGTCGTTGGCGCTGTCGCCCTCGTGGGGAGTGTGGGGCGCGCCACTGCACGCACAGCCCCACCAAGCACGCACCGGCATTGGACTCGACGCCGCGGGCAACGTGATTTACGTGGCCACCATGTCGGGCGTGATGCCCGCGGATGTGGCGCGAGCCGAGGTAGCCGCCGGCGTGCAAACGGGCATGCAGCTTGATATGAACACGTATTGGCCCATCATGGGTGCGGGTCCTCGGGTGTTTACCCCCGCCGGTGGGTTCCCCGTGATCTTGCCGGGTTCCAAGCATTCACCCACGGTGTACTTCCACGGCTGGACCCGCGACTTCTTTTCGGTCATGGCCGAGCCCAACGCGTGGACCTGCAACATCTCGTATGCCGGCTGGACGACGGTGAGCGCCACCGCGGTTCCCCAAGTCACTCGCCTCTCGGGAACCAATTGCCCCGTTCCGGCCTCGACGTCACCGACGACCACCACCACACAGAAGTAGCCGTCGCCACCTGAAGACGAGTCGTAGCATGGTCACGATGGCTCTTGACGCACAGTGGCGACCTGCCTCTACTCTCTTTGCCCCCGCGGCACGCGATGACCGACAGGTCATCTCGGTGGTGGGCATACCGACCTTTGCGACCTCGCTCACGCCACGCTCTGACCGCTCCGCAGCCGTGGCCATCCGCGCGGCCCTCGATCGCTACTCCACCTATATGTATTCGCTGGGTGCCGACCTCGCCGATCTCGTGCAATTCGTCGACCTGGGTGACCTCGATCAACCCGATGGCGTCGACGTGATCGAGCGCCTGGAACGGGTTCTCGACGGCGCGCCCGCACCCCTCATCGTTCTCGGCGGGGATAACGCCGCCACCCACCACGCGCTGCGGGCTCTCGCAGGCGAGGATCTCAATCGGTGGGCGCTGATTACCTTTGACGCCCATCTCGACGTCCGTGACGGCATCTCCAATGGCTCTCCGGTGCGCCAGCTGGTGGAAGCGGGATTGGCGGGAGAGAACCTCACTCAAATTGGTCTCGCCGATTTTTCTAACTCTGGCCCCTACGCCGCTCGCGTCGCGGGCTACGGCGCCACGGTGGTGCCCCGCAGCGCCCTGCGTGGTCGTTCCATGAGCGAGGTGGTCGCGGAGGCCTGCGATCGAGTGAGCCCCGATGGCCGGCCCATCTACGTGGACCTCGATATGGACGTGGCCGACCGCTCGGTGGTGCCGGGCTGTCCGGCTGCGGCACCCGGTGGCCTGTCCGCCGATGAGCTGCGCGAGATATCTCGAGCCTGCGGGCGTGATCCGCGCGTCGCGGCCATTGACGTCACCGAAATCGACCCCGCCCGCGATGAGCTGGACGAACGTACGGTGCGACTGGCAGCGCTGTGTCTCTTGGAATTCGCGGCCGGCGTGACCGAAAGGACGAACTCATGATTGAGATCGGCAACCATCCCCTCCGCATCGACGAACTGGTGCACGTTGCCCGCCACGACGAGGCGATCACCCTCAGCCTCGCGGCCCTCGAGCGACTCGACCTGGTGCGCGCGTCCATCGACGCCGCCGTGGCCGCGGGCACGCCGGTCTATGGCGTCTCGACCGGTTTTGGCTCCCTCGCCACGACCTTCATCTCTCCGGAACTTCGTCGCGATTTGCAGACCTCGCTCATTCGCTCACACGCGGCCGGCATGGGAGAACCGGTCGAGCGTGAAGTGGTGCGCGCCATGATGCTCAGCCGGTTGACCACCTTGGCCTCGGGTGTCTCGGGCGTTCGTCGTCACACGGCGTGGACCTACGCCGAACTCCTCAACCGAGGCGTGACCCCGGTGGTGCGCGAATTCGGCTCCCTCGGCTGCTCCGGCGACCTCGCGCCCTTGGCGCACGTGGCCCTCGTGCTGATGGGTGAAGGCGAAGCCACGCTGAGTGATGGGCGGACCTTGCCGGGTGCCGAGGCCTTGGCGGAGGTGGGCCTCGAGCCCGTCGTGCTGGCCGAGAAAGAGGGATTAGCCCTCATCAACGGCACCGATGGAATGCTCGGGATGTTGGCGTTAGCCCTTCACGACGGCGCCCATTTGCTCGACCTCGCCGATCTCAGCGCAGCGTTATCGGTGCAGGCCCTTCGCGGCACGGACCAGGTCTTTCGCGCGGCCTTGCAGGACCTACGTCCGCACCGCGGGCAAGCAACCAGTGCGGCTCACCTGTACTCACTTCTCGATGGCTCTCCCATCGTCGCGTCGCACACCGACGACCCCACTCAGGTTCAAGACGCGTATTCGCTGCGCTGCGCGCCGCAGGTGCACGGAGCAGCTCGCGACACTTTCGCGTACGCGACCTCGGTGGCGAACGTGGAATTGTCCGCCGCGATTGATAATCCGAGCATCTTGCCCGATGGCCAGCTCGCGAGTAACGGCAACTTCCACGGCGCCCCGATTGCCTACGTGCTCGACTTTCTCGCCATTGCGGTCGCCGATCTCGCCTCCATTGCCGAGCGACGCACGGACCGTTTGATGGACCCCGCTCGTAATTACGGCCTGCCCGCGTTCTTGGCGCACCAGCCGGGCGTCGATTCGGGCTTCATGATTGCCCAGTACACGCAGGCCGCGCTCGTCACCGAGATGAAGCGCTGGGCGACGCCCGCGAGCGTGGACTCGATTCCGTCGTCGGCCATGCAGGAGGACCACGTGTCGCTGGGCTGGCACGCCGCGCGCAAGCTGCGTCGCTCGCTCGTCGCCCTGCGTCAGGTGCTGGCCATTGAACTGCTCTCCGCGTCACGCGCCATGGCCTTACGCGCCCCATTAGAGGCCTCTGCGGTCACGGCACGGGTCGCGACGGACGTGCTGGCGGTGGCGGGCGGTGTGGGCCCCGATCGCTATCTCAGCCCCGACCTCATGGCGGCCGAGGCGTACTGCGCCTCGCTGGCCTGGCGCGAACCGACGTCTTCAATCTTCACCCACTAAGGAGCATCATGCACGGCGCACGTCCCGTTTCATCACCCCGCGGCACCCACCTCACGGCTCAGGGCTGGCCTCAAGAGGCCGCCCTGCGCATGTTGCAAAACAACCTCGATCCCGAGGTGGCCGAACGCCCCGACGACCTCGTCGTGTACGGCGGCACCGGGCGCGCGGCGCGCGACTGGCGCAGCTTTGACGCGCTCATTCGCACCCTCACCACTTTGAAGGGTGACGAGACCATGCTGGTGCAGTCGGGTCGCCCCGTGGGCGTGTTTCAGACGCACGAGTGGGCCCCTCGCGTGCTGATCGCCAACTCGAACTTGGTCGGTGACTGGGCTACGTGGCCGGAGTTTCGTCGCCTCGAGTCGCTCGGGCTCACGATGTACGGACAGATGACCGCCGGCTCGTGGATCTACATCGGCACCCAGGGCATCTTGCAGGGCACCTATGAGACTTTCGCCGCGGTGGCGAACAAGAAGTTCGGTGGCACGCTGGCGGGCACCTTGACGCTCACCGGTGGCGTCGGCGGCATGGGCGGCGCCCAGCCCCTTGCGGTCACCATGAACGACGGGGTGTGCCTCTGCGTTGATGTGGACCCCGCACGACTGCAGCGTCGCGTGGACCACCGCTACCTCGACGAGTGGACGAGTGACATCGACACGGCCATTGACCGCGTGCTCGCCGCCAAGCGCGACCGCACCCCCTTGTCGGTGGGGCTGCTCGGCAACGCGGCCACCATTTTCCCCGAACTGCTGCGCCGTGGCGTCGAGATTGACATCGTGACCGACCAGACCAGCGCGCACGACCCCCTCAGTTACCTCCCCGAAGGCATCGCGCTCAGTGACTGGGCCGAATACAGCGAGAAGAAGCCGGACGAATTCACCGATCGAGCCCGTCTCTCCATGGCTAAGCACGTCGAAGCGATGGTGGGTTTCCAGGACAACGGCGCCGAAGTCTTTGACTACGGCAACTCGATTCGCGGTGAAGCGCAACTCGGTGGCTACACCCGGGCCTTCGAATTTCCTGGCTTCGTTCCCGCCTATATCCGCCCGCTGTTTTGCGAGGGCAAGGGGCCCTTCCGCTGGGTGGCGCTGTCGGGTGACCCGAAGGACATCTACCGCACCGATCAGGCCATTATGGAATTGTTTCCGGACAATGACCCGCTGCAGCGCTGGATTCGCAAGGCGCAAGACAAGGTGGCCTTTCAGGGCCTGCCCGCTCGTATTTGCTGGTTGGGATACGGCGAGCGTGACCGTGCCGGTGAGGTCTTTAACCGTCTCGTGGCGAACGGAGAGGTCTCCGCACCCATCGTGATTGGTCGCGACCACCTCGACGCCGGTTCGGTGGCCTCGCCCTATCGCGAGACCGAATCCATGCTCGATGGTTCGGACGCCATTGCGGACTGGCCGCTGCTCAACGCCCTCGTGAATACGGCCTCCGGCGCTTCATGGGTGTCCATTCACCACGGTGGTGGCGTGGGCATCGGACGGTCGATTCACGCCGGTCAGGTCACCGTGGCCGACGGCACCGCGCTCGCGGGCGAGAAGATCGCTCGCGTCTTGCGCAATGACCCCGGCATGGGCGTGATTCGTCACGTCGATGCGGGCTACGACATCGCCGAGGATGTGGCGAGCGAACGTGGCGTGCGCATCCCCATGCGCGAGAACTAATGACCAGCACTCTCTTCACCAATATCAGCGAGCTCGTGACGAACTCACCGGAGATCGGTGATGAGAGCGTGATGGGTCGCCTCTATGACGCGGCCCTGGTGGTGGAAGATGGTGTCGTCGCCTGGGTGGGTCCCGCATCAGCCGCCCCCGACTGCGATGAGATATCGGACTGCCACGCGAACGCGGTCGTTCCGGGCTTTGTGGATTCCCACACCCACTTGGTGTTCGCCGGCTCCCGGGCCGATGAGTTTGCCGCCCGCATGGCGGGGGAGAGATACGACGGTGGCGGCATTGCCCGCACCGTGGCTGACACTCGCGCGGCCAGCGACGAGGAACTGCACGAGACCTCCCAGCAACGCTGGTGGCAATTGCGCACGAGTGGCGTCACGACCGTTGAAGTGAAGTCGGGCTATGACCTGACGGCGGCGGGGGAGGCTCGACTGCTGCGCGTGGCGTCTGATTTCACCACGGAAACGACCTTCTTGGGGGCTCACAGTGTTCCTCGGGAGTTTGCCCACGACCGCGACGCCTACGTCGCCTACGTGGCCGGAGAGATGCTCTCAGCCTCACTGCCCTACGCCCACTGGGCGGACGTGTTTTGCGATCGTGGTGCCTTCAGCGTGGACGAGGCACGTCACATTTTGACGGCAGCCCGAGCAGCCGGACTCGGACTTCGACTGCACGGCAATCAGCTGGCCGATAGTGGTGGAGTGGCGCTGGCCGCCGAGATGCGGGCCGCCAGTGTGGATCACTGCACCCATGTCGCGGACCACGACCTCGAGGCCTTGGCAGCCTCGGGCACCGTGGCCACTTTGCTACCGACCGCCGAACTGTTTACCCGCTCGCCCTTCCCCGATGCCCGGCGCTTTCTCGATGCCGGCGTCACGGTGGCCCTCGCGACCGATTGCAATCCGGGCACCAGTTACGTCACCAATGCCCCGCTGGTGCTGCAACTCGCGGTGACCATGATGAATTTCACCGTGGACGAGGCCCTGTGGGCCTTCACCGCCGGCGGGGCGGCCGCCCTTCGCCGTTCCGATATCGGTGGTCTCGCGGTCGGCCAGCGCGCTCATCTCCTGGTAGTCAACGGAAGTCGCAGTGCCGACCTCGCCTATCGGGCCTCGGCCCGACCTTTAGCCCGCGTCTTCCACGAGACCAGCGGCATCGACCGGTAAATCCTCGAGGTCGTCGTACACCTCGCGCCAGGGACTCTCACCATCGCAATCACGGCAATGAAGCCGTTCACGCGGGTTCCCGTTCTCGTCGACGGGAACATCGCTGATCACGCAGCCCATGAGTTCGTAGATGTTGCCCGGCGGGATGACTCCTCGTCCGCGGTAGGGGGAGAACCAGTCATCGAACTCGTCGGGGATCTCGTCGGGTGCGACCGTCCCCGTCCAACCGGTGTCGGCGCGAAAGAGTTCGAAATTCTCGACGAAGGTCAAACGCGCGCGAAGGGCTTGGTGTTCAAACAAGTCACTACCGGGATAGCCAAAGGCCATCAGGTTGCAGTTGATGCTCTGGCATCGGGGGCAACGATACGTGTCGGGGCGAATAGGCATTAGTTCTCCTGACGGGGGAAACAGAAAACCCCCACACCGAAACAGTGTGGGGGTTGACTGTGACACGGAAAAACTACTGAGTGCCACCTCGACGGCTCTCGGCGACGCCACCAATGGCGGCCCAGACGATAAGTCCCAGTCCCGGCACCATGAGCCAGAAGCCGAACACCAAGGAGAGCACCGCAAAGAAGGCGCCGGCACCCAAGGTGAAGGGGAAGATGGACGTACCGGGGAACGCACCGACAAAGCCGGCACCTTCGGTCACGTCACCATCGCGGTCTTCGGGACGAACCGGCATACGGCGCGACCACCACCAGTAGTACGAACCGGGCAGGAAGCCGAGAAGTCCGCCGGCGATGATCATCATGCCGCCGGCATTTTCGCCCGACCAGATCCAGTAGACGGTGCCCATGATGGCAAAGAACAAGCCCAGGACGAGCAAGATGCGTGCTTCGAGCTTCATGACTACTTCTCCTCGTGGGTGCCGTGGGTCAAGGCCGGAGCCTCAGGGTGGTTGTAGTCCCAGGTCGGACGCTCAGAGCGAATCTGGGGCAGACGGTAGAAGTTGTGGTGCGGCGGCGGGGAGGTGGTGAACCACTCCAGCGTGTGGCCGTCCCAGGGGTTGTCGCCCGCGGGGTACTTCTTCCAGCTGACCAAGATGTTGACCACGAACAGCACCGTGGAGATACCGATCAGAACGGCACCGAAGGTGGCGATTTCGTTCAGGTGCTGCCAGCCCGGGTTGTTCGGGTAGACGGCCATACGACGCGGCATGCCACGCAGTCCGAGGATGTAGAGCGGCAAGGTGAAGACCTGCGAGCCGATGAACAAGAACCAGAATTGGATCTTGCCGATGGTCTCATTCAGCAGGTAGCCGGTGATCTTCGGGCCCCAGTAGTACAGGCCGGCAATGCCACCCATGACCAAGGCCATGACCACGGAGTGGAAGTGCGCCACGACGAAGTAGGTGTCGTGGGTGAAGAAGTCGAGCGGCGGGCTCGCCAAGTAGATACCCGTCAAACCACCGATGAGGAAGGTGATGACGAAGCCGATGGCAAACAACATGGCGGCGGAGAACCAAATCTGTCCTCGCCACATGGATCCAATCCAGTTGAAGAGCTTGATACCGGTCGGCACCGCGATGAGGAGCGACATGATCGAGAAGAACGGCAACAGGACCGTGCCGGTGGTGAACATGTGGTGCGCCCACACGCCGAGGCTCAGGGCCGCAATGGTCAAGGTCGCAAAGACCATGCCCTTGTAACCAAACACCGGCTTACGCGAGAAGACCGGGATGATTTCGGTCACCATGCCGAAGAACGGCAGGGCCAAGATGTACACCTCGGGGTGACCCCAGAACCAGAAGATGTGCTGCCAGAGCACCGGTACGCCGCCACCTTGCACCGAGAAGATGTGGGTGCCGAAGTGACGGTCGCAGTACAGCATGATCAGGCCCGCGGTGAGAACCGGGAAGGCCAGCAAGATCAAGATGGAGGTCACCAAGAGGTTCCAGGTGAAAATCGGCATGCGGAACAAGGTCATGCCCGGCGCACGCAGGTAAAACACCGTGGCGCAAATGTTCACGCCGGTGAAGATGGCCGAGAAACCAGTGAGCAGCAGCGCACCGATCCACAAGTCAGCACCCGCACCAGGGGAGTTCGCCGCGTTCGACAGCGGGGCATAACCGACCCAGCCGAAGTTGGCGGCGCCACCGGACACGAAGAAACCCGAGAGCATGGTGATCGAACCGGTGAGGTACAGCCAGTACGACAGTGCGTTCAGACGCGGGAACGCCATGTCCGGCGCACCAATCTGAATCGGCACGATGATGTTCGCGAGCGCACCGAAGGCCATCGGTCCCGCGAAGAGGTAAATCATGATCGAGCCGTGCATCGTGAACACTTCGTTGTACTGCGCGAAGCTCAAGAAGTGCTCGTACGGGGCGGACAGCTGTACGCGGATCAGCTCGGCGAAGAATCCACCAATCACGAGCATCAACACAGCGGTCACCGTGTACGAGAGGCCGATGATCTTGTGGTCCGTCGTCGTGAGCCACTTGAGCACGCCGGTCGGGCCGTGGTGCTCGTGCGCCTCGTGGGCGTCGTCGTGGTGGGTGTCAGGCGAGATAACGGCGGTCATGATTAGTTCACTCCAGCGGTAACGGCGGAAACAACAGGAAGGCCAGCAGACATCTGAATCTTCAGAGCGTTCTGCGCGGCTTGGGCGGCCAACTTGCCGGCCGGCGTGTCAAAGCTGTGCAGCCACGCGGCGTACTGCGTGACGGTGACGACCTTGACCTTGAAATACATCAACGAGTGATAGAGGCCACAGAGTTGCGAGCACTGGCCCGTGAAGGTGCCGGTCTTTACTGCGTGGAAAGTCACCTCGTTCGTCACGCCCGGGAGGGCGTAACGCGAGAAGTTGAACTGCGGGATGTAGAAACCGTGCATCACGTCGGTCGAGGTGATGGTCACGGCGACGTCGGTACCCACCGGCATGACCATGGTCGGCTCCTGGGTGGTGTTGCCGACGACCACGGCGTTCTGACCGGGGTAGGTGAATCCCCAACCCCACTTGAACGCGTTCACGTGAATCTTCACGTTGGTCTTCGGCATCGCGACGACCTTGTTCTCAACCACCACGGTGCCCCAGAACAGCACGCCCACGATGATCACCGGGATGATCGTGTAGAGCAGCTCGAGGGGGATGTGGTACTGCGACTGCTTCGGGATGGTGTCACCCTTGCGGCGGTAGCGCAGGACGGCCCAGACGATCAACAGGAACGTGAAGGTTCCGATGATGACGGCACCGACGGAGAACCACTGCCAGAGGCGATAGGTCTCCTGGCCAGTCGTCGTGTCGGACTTGTACGCACCGAATGACGGCAACGTGCAACCCGACAGGGCGAGAGCGGTTAAGGGGATAAGAGCAGCGATCCAGCGACGACGATGCTTTGTCGGCTGAGGACCGGCTCCCTGGGGGGCAGAGGGCTGTACTTCCACGGTGTAAACCTTAGTCAATGACTGAGGTAAGTCAGCACGTCGCCGGGGAGATACTCACCCGTGACGCGTGGTAATGGCTTAGGCCTGAGGGTCGGCGTCCTTGGTGGCGTCGGCGTCAGTGGCCTGGGTCTTGCCGGCCTTGAGGCCCTTTTCAAATTCAGTCTTGGCCGAACCCAAGTTTCGGGCCAACTTAGGAATAGCGGCGCCACCAAACAACACCACCACAATGACGATGATGACGATGATGAGGTCGGGTCCGAAGATTTCAGCAAACATATTTCCCCCTGTCGGCGGTGACGGTGTGAACAGTAGTCCGGATTTTTAGCCCGCGAGGGCCACGCCGAGGACCATGGCGATCAGCGAGAAGAGAAAGCCAATCCCCGCGAACATGCCTCGCTTCGACGCGGTCGTGGCGCGCGTGTGCAGAAAGGCACCCGCGCCCGCACCGATGACGGCGAGGAACTTGAGGCCCATCGCGAACTGCCAGCCCCAGGTGGTGCCGGAGTTATTCGCGATTCCCATGTTCCAAAAGCCCGTGAGCAGCAGCAGCACGTACGCCGGCCAGGCCAGACGTCCAAAGACGCGCGCGGCCTTCGCGGGAAGCTCGCTTCCCCCCTCGCGCAGCACCGGCACCAGTCCGGCCATCACCGCTTGGCCGCCAATCCAGATAGTGGCGCCAAGGACGTGCAGCGACAGTCGGGTGATCGTGAGTGCGTCCGCGAGGTGGGCCTTTGACATGACTACTTACCCTGCCAGTTAGGAGCGCGCTTCTCGGCGAAGGCGATGGCGCCTTCCATCGCGTCCGCCGAGCGGCCGATCATGCCGAACTGCTCGTTGTTGAGTTCCCAAGCCTCGGCCTCCGTCAGCTCCAAAGACTGACGCACGACGGACTTGGAGGTACGCACTGCCAAGGGGGCGTTGGCCGCAATGCGCTCGGCGAGTGCGAGGGCGGCGTCGAGCAACTGCTCGGCGGGTACGACCTGGTTCACGAGACCGAGGCTGAACGCACGCTCCGCGGTGACGGGGTCGCCCGTCAGTGCCATTTCGTAGGCAATGGCGAGGGGAATGCGCTTCGCGAGACGAATGAGACCACCACCACCAGCGATGAGTCCACGCTTGGCTTCGGGAATACCGAAGCTCGCGTGCTCGGCGGCGACCACCATGTCGCAGCTGATCATGATTTCAAAGCCACCGGCGAGGGCGGAGCCGTTGACGGCCGCGATGAGGGGCTTGGGGAAGATGCGCTGGGTGATGCCACCAAAACCGTTTTCGGTGATGGGGAACTCACCCGTGGCGAAGGCCTTGAGGTCCATGCCGGCCGAGAAGGCCTTGTCACCGGCGCCGGTGAGCACGACGACCCAGATGTCGTCGTTGGTGGCGGCGTCGTTGAGCGCAGCGTCAATCGCCAGTGCGGTCGCGCGGTTGATGGCGTTACGCGCCTCGGGGCGGTTGATGGTCAATACCGCAACGTGTCCACGCTGCTCAATAAGTAGTTCGTCGGCCATGATGGTCACCTTTCCTTCAGACACCAGAGACGCTACACACCACAGCGAGGGTGTCGTGACTGGCAGACTGACCCTATGGCCGAGCTCATCGGGATTTATCACGCCTATCCCCACGACGGGGACTTTGACACCCCCCTCGGTCCACCCACGTGTTGGCGAGCGTCGGTGGCATTAGGGCACGTCTCGGCGCCCACCTCCCCTCGGCCCCTATGGGGCCGCTACGGCGAATTAGGGGCTGCCGCCCTCGCCGCGGGGCTCACGGGAATTCGCCTCACCCCCGAGTGGGCGCGTCTGGCCGATCGTCCGGGACGTTACGACCTTGAGGTGGTCGAGCAGTATCGCTGCGACATACGTGCGCTGCGTGACAGTGGGCTCACCGTGCACGTCGCGGTGATTGACGACCTGTGGCCTTCTTTCTTAGGCGCCGAAGGATGGCTGTGGCCCTGGGCGCATGACGCGTTGGTCGATCACGTGGCGGCCCTCGTCGAGATGCTCGGCGACGAGGTTTCGAGTTGGGATATCGCCCCGTCGATGGACGACATCATTCGCGGTGGCTTCGTGACGGGCCAGCGCCCCCCGTTTCGCAGTAGCGCGAATCGAGACGCTCAGGAAGTCCGTGATATGTGGCGGGACACGTTGGCACAATGCGACGAGCATGTCGCGCGCACCGAACTCATCGTGGTGCCCGTGACGACGCGAACGGCGGAGGTCGCGCAGGCTCTCTCGAACCGCGGACCCGTCGCCATTGACGCCCTGCTGAGCGATGGATCGCGTGAGGGACTGTGCGTGCCGACGCCCGAGGGCGTCAGCGTTCGACAGCTACTGGCCTGATTCGGCGCGAGCTTCGCGGCGCTTGCCGATGAGGTGGTGCGCAATCGCGCCGACCACGACGATGCTCAAAATCGCGTAACCGAAGCGTGAGAAGTATTTCTCGACCACGTCGCCGAGTACGTAGCCCAGTCCGCAGGACAGGCCACCCCAGACGATGCCGCCGACGGCGTTCGCAATAAGGAATCGTCGGTAGTGCATTTTGCTGATGCCGGCGAGGCCCGGCGTGACGGCGCGCAGGAACGCCGTGAAGCGTCCCAGAAAGACGTAGAGCATGCCGCGACGCTGCAATTCCACGATGGTGCGATCGATGAGGGCGCGACGCTTTTGAATGGCCTTCATCTGCAGCAAGCGGTCGCCGTAGCGTTCACCCACGAAATATCCCGTGGAGTCACCAATGATGGCAGCGACAATCACAATAAGAAGAAGTAGGGCGATGTGGACGTGTCCGGTCTTCGCGATGACGCCCGCGGTGATGACGGAGGCTTCCGCGGGTAGGACGAATCCGATGAAGAGTGCCGCTTCGCCAAACACGAGGAACGCCACAATGAGGTAGACCGCAATGGGCGACACCGACTGCAACAAGTGCAGAACGTTGAGGAGGGCGAGAGTCATGGTGACAGTCTGCCCGACGACACACGCATGCTCCGGAATCTAAGAAAATCACCAGAAGAAGGTGGAAACCCGCAATTCGGTGGCATCATGACGATATGAAAATTCTGGACTTCCTTCGTCGCACCGCGCCCTTTGAGCGAGCGATCGCCCCGCTTCGACTCTTTTTGGGCGTGACTTTTCTCGTGGCGGGCCTTCAGAAGTTTGCGAACCCCGCCTTTTTTAACAAGCAGGACACCAACTCCATCTTCCAGCAGTTACTGCTGCACACGCAGAACAACTCGCAGCGCAGCCCCATTGCTTTCTTGCTCAGCCACTTGGTGGAACACGCCAGCTTGCTGGGCGTCCTGATTGCGCTGGGTGAGGTGGCGATTGGCGTCGGCACCTTGCTCGGTTTATACAGCCGCCTGGCCGCCCTCGGCGGCTTCGCCCTATCTTTCGGCCTCTACCTGACGGTGACGTTCCACACCACGCCCTATTACACCGGTGCCGACTTGATCTACGCACTGGCATGGACGCCCATCGTGTTCGCGGGCCTCGGACACACCTACACCCTCGATGGCTACCTCGCGCGCCGCGCCTCCACCGTGGCCGCCACCTCCGACCCGGTTCGTCGGTGGATCGTCGTGAGCGGTGCCGCAGTTGGTGCCGCCGCCGTTATCTCGGCGGGCTCCGCGGGCCTGTCGGCCGTGATTGGTCGCGCCCTCGGCAAGAACTCGAACACCACGACCACCACGGGCGCACTGTCCACGACCACCACCACCGGTGGCACCACCAGCACGACGACCGCCGCCCTCGGCACCGAAATTGGTGCAGCGAGCCAGGTTCCGGTTAAGGGGTCTGCCACGTTCACGCTCGCGAACGGAAATCCCGGCATCGTGGTGCAAGCGGTCGCCGGACAATTTGAGGCCTACGACGCCACCTGCACGCACGCGGGCTGCCCCGTGAGTTATTACGCCAGCAACAACATGCTGGTGTGCCCGTGCCACGGATCAATGTTCTCCGTGGATAACGGCGACGTCCTCGGTGGTGTGGCGCCCACGCCACTGGTGAAGTACCCCGTGACGGACGTCAACGGCAAGCTCTACATCAAGGAATAAAGCTCGTCGCGGCGAGCGGTGGCTCGCTGCATGAAGGCGAGGCCACTGGGCATTTCGGTGAGCAGGTCGGTGAGCCCCGCGGGTCGCGCCAGCATCCACGAATGTCCACCCGGCACAAACTGCACCTCGGCACCGGCACTGTCGCCGAAGGCCTCGGCCGTCTCGAGTGGCACGACGCGGTCGAAGCACCCCCAAATGGGATAGATCGGGATACCGGCGCTCGCCACCTCACGAACGGCCGACGTCAAGTCGAGTTGCAAGAGGCCAGCGGCGAAGGGGAACGAGCGAACCAAGGTGCGCACATTGCCGGCCAACTCGGGAACAACGGCCCGCACGGTGCGGGTGAGGTGTCCGATGAGAAGATCCGGCGCATCAAGCGCGACGGCGGATAGCAGATCGGCGAGGGGTGCGGCGCCGGGCGCAAAGGGCCGCACCAGTCGAGCGACGCCACCATCACGCACCGACCACTGGGGCGTGGCAATGCCGTCGCGATAGATGACGCCGGCTACCTGAGCGGGGTGGCGACGCGCGTATTCGATGGCCACGGCCGCGCCCATGGAGTGTCCGACCAAGATGGGGGCCTCGATGCCGAGTTCCTCAACGATGTATTCGATGTGCTCGACCATGTGGTCGATGTCCATGTCCTCGCTGTCCAGAGGGTCAGAGCCGCCGAAAGCGGGTAATGAGGGATTGACGACTTTCCAGCCCAAGGTGGCGGCGAGCCACTGTGATTCGCGGGCGTACATGGATCCGCCGGCAAAGTACCCGTGGATGTTGATGGCCCACGGCCCGTCGTTTCGCGTGACGCGATAACGAAAGTTCTTTCCCGACCGGGGAACGTTGATGACGTCCCACTGCACCGTGGCGTGTCGTTCGCCGTAGGCCCGAGTGTGATGGTTGGTCAGTCGGGGCTCGGCGAAGGTTCGCCACGCCACCTGCACTGCCTCGCGATACGCGCGAGTGTTCACCGTTGATCTCCTCGTTGAGCGTCCTGCACCACAGGCTAACGGGGCATAGTGTGACGATATGAGCACCATCAGTCTTGCCCACGAACTCGCCGACCCCATTGGTCGTATCGGGATGTACTACTACTTCTCTCCCTTGACGTCGCAGCGCGCGACGGAGCTGGGTACCGACGTCGTGTCGTACTACTTCGCCGGCCGCGGTGGCGTTCTCGGTGAGGTGGACCCCGACGAGGTTGACGAGACGTTCTATTTCTTTAAGCCGGGCATGGCATCAGGTATGTATGCGAACGGCGTGTCGCAATTGGGCCGCGCTGTTGCCGCTCGTGAGCACGCGGCCTCGGCTGACGCCTTTGCGCGCGCGACCTTCGGTGCCATTGCTCCCGAGGTCTTAATCGCGTTTGCCGATGCGGTGCGCCGCATTGCCGATCAAGTACCCCTCGACATCGCCCCCCTCGCCGATGGCTACCTCGCCCTTCAGTGGCCGAGTGACCCCGCCGCGCGTGCCTTTCGGGCCGCGATTTATCTGCGCGAACTACGAGGCGGCGTCCACACCCAAATTGTCAAGGTGGCCGGACTCTCACCCGCGGTGAGTTGCTACTTGGATCGAGAGGGCGCCTATTTCGCCCTCCACGGTTACAGCGACGAGGACATCCCGGAGATCACCGAGGAGCATCGTGCCACTCGTCTCGACATCGAAGAGCGCACGCACGAGGCCATGGAAACGATTCTGATGCTGATTAACGATGCCGATCGTCAGGCGCTGAGTGCGGGTTCAGCCGTGATGTTCGCCGCGTTGAAAGATCCCGTTCCCGTTAGCTAATGAAACTCTCCGTCCCGATCCGCCGCTTGTTCCCCCTGAACGTGGCGCTCGGAAGCGTGGGATTGGCGGCGTGGACCTTTGTCATGGGCGTGGGACTACCGCGCCACTATTCCGCTCAACACTGGGATGCCGCGTGGGTCGGTCTCGATATTGCGGAAACCGTTTTTCTCCTTCTCACCGCCTTGGGCGTCTGGAAGAAGCGACTCATCACCGTGGTGTTCGCCGTCGTGACCTCTACCTTGTTCGTCTGCGACGGCTGGTTCGATTGCGTGACAGCGCGCGATGGTGAATTACGTGGAGCGCTCATTGTCGCGGTCCTTCTCGAAGCACCGGCGGCCATCGTGCTCACCCGCGCGGCGCTTCGAATCTTGCGGCACCACGCGGCGGACCCGTCAGTCTGGCGCGCGACGGTGTCGGCGGATTAAAAGACGGACCAGCCCTCCAGCTCGAGAAGGAATTCTTTGATCTCGAGGCCTCCGGAGTAGCCACCAAGACCGTTGGACGCGAGAACGCGGTGGCAGGGGACAATTACCGGGAAGGGGTTCTTGCCGTTGGCATTACCCACGGCTCGCACCGCGGCGGGGCGGCCCACCGCGGTCGCGATGTCGCGGTAGGTGGCGACCTCACCAAACGGGATCTGCGTCAATGCGCGCCACACGTCAATTTGAAAGTCCGTGCCGTCGACGTGCAGGTCGGTCTCGAAGAAAGTGCGTTCACCGGCGAAGTACTCCTCGAGCTGCGCGGCGGCGTTTTCAACGAGAGAGGGGACACCCTTGTGTGTGAGGGACTTCTTGTCCGCGGGGAACCAGACATGCGTGAGGCCGTCGTCGTCACCCTCGACAACCCAGCGCCCCACGGGCGATGACACCGGCAAACGAAAACTCATAGGCAAATTCAAGCACAGCGCCCCGTAAAGTGCCGACGTGAGCGCAGCGCACGACATCATCATTGTGGGCGCCGGGGTGGCGGGACTACGTGCCGCCCAATGTCTCAGTGCGGCGGGTCGCGACGTCACGGTGATTGACGGGGCGGATCGAGTCGGTGGACGAATCGCCACCGATCGTCACGGTGACTTCCTGGTGGACCGCGGTTTTCAATTGCTTAATCCGGCGTATCCGCAACTCGCGCACTGCGTGGATATGGCGGCCCTCGATCTGCGAGTCGCCGCCGCGGCGGTGCGCGTGGAAAAGCCGTCGGGATCGATGGTGTGGGGTAACCCCGTGAGCGACCGTCGCTCGACTCGCACCGTTCTTCGTCACTTGTTCACGGGTGTGCGGGCGGTGCCACAGTTGTCGCAGTGGGCCCTTCGACGCCCCGGCCGCGACAATGATCGCTCGACGGCGGTGGGGCTGCGCGACAGTTCATTCCCCGACTCGCTACGCCGCGACATCATGGAGCCCTTCTTGCGAGGAGTGCTGCTCGACGAGCATTTAGACACGCCCTATTCGTATACCCAGTGGGTGCTGCGAACGTTGGTTCGAGCCCAGCCGGGAGTACCCGCTCGCGGCATGGGTGCGTTGCCGGCCACGATGTGCGAGCGACTGAGCGCGGCGACGATCATGTTGTCCACTCCGGTCGAGACCGTGACCGCCACGTCGGTGCGAACCGCACAGGGCGAGCTTCGGGCGACGGCGGTTATCGACGCGCGCAGTATTGCCATGGCCCCCGCCACGCACCGGGTGAGCACTTGGTGGTTTGCGACCCCCGCAACCTCGGACCGCACCGTGGTGCTCGATGGCGTCGGAGGTCGACTGCTCAATGCGCTGGACCTCGCCGCGGTCAATCCGAATTACGCGCCGGCCTCACGCGGACTCATTGCGGCGTCGTCACTGACGACACATGACGATGACCTCATCCGCGACGATGTGGCGCGACTCTACGGCCTCACCACGCACGAGGTGGAGTTGGTAGTCCGTCACGACATTGAGCGCGCGTTGCCACGATGCACCTCGGTGCCGCGACGAGCGTCAAGTGTCATTGACGGCATTGTGACGGCCGGTGACGCCACCGCGACACCCTCTATCCAGGGGGCTCTCGCGAGTGGTGCCGACGCGGCGCGACGAGTGTTATCGGCTTAGTGGGCGTTGCTGGCCGCCACCGGCGTGGCGGGCAGCGTGAGGGCACCAATGATGGCCATGGTGACGGCCACACCGGCGGCGACGAAGCATCCTCGGTGAAAGGCCGTCATGAAGGCGTTGGTGACGGCGGGCTGCACCTGGGCCGCGAGGGCGACCGGAAGGTGCGAGGTGGTCGCGAGAGCAGCCTGCATGGATGAACTGGCCTCGGCGGTGACGGACGAACTGAGGTGCGCGGGTGCCAAGGCCGTCGCGACGGCCGGCGTAAAGAGCGAGGTAAAGACCGAACCCACGACGGCGACGCCCACCGTGCCGCCGAGCTCACGAGTGGTTTCGTTGACGGCCGCGCCGGCACCAATTTGATCATCGGGCAATGAGCCCATGACGGCGGTGGTGGACGGAGCGTTCACCAGCGAGAAGCCGATGGAGATGACGATCATCGATCCCACGACCTCCCAGAAGTAGCTCGAGGTTGGAGTTTGAGTGCCAATCCACGACAAGCCCCCGGCAAAGGTGAGGAGGCCCAAGGGAACGACGTAACGAGGTCCGACGCGCGCCGCCACGATGGAAGCCAAGGGCGTGACGAGCGCGGCGGTGATGGCGAAGGGCAAGGTGTGCAGGCCGGACGAGAACGCGGAGTAGCCACGAATGAATTGGAAGTACTGGGTCACCAGGAAGATGAATCCGAAGAGCGCAAAGAAGTTGATGGCAATCGACGCGGCGCCTGCGGAAAAGGCGGCGTGGCGGAAGATTCGCACGTCGAGCATGGGGTGTTGTTGGTGGCGCTCCACGGCGATAAAGCCGACCAGGACGAGGACGGAGACCACGAAGAGCGCAATGATGGTGGGGCTGGTCCAGTGCCACGTCGGCCCCTCGATGATTGCCAGTATCAAGGTGG